>JBBRQE010000050.1:0-21098 GCA_038226905.1 Chthoniobacterales bacterium
AAATCCCGGTCCCGCGCTTCCGGTCAACGCCTTATGCACGACGTCTGTGCAGAAACGAAAGGCTATGGAGCAGAGCGCCCCACAAAATCCGATGAGACCGGACCAGACGAGCGTCACCTGAAGATCGCTCGGTTGCATCCGCTCCTGGAACCAGACGAAGAGCTTCAAACGCCGTAACGAATGAAGCCTTGAACTGGCGGGTCCGGAGTTGGCAGAACTGCCTGGCATCCTTACGACCTGAGCGGATCAACCCGGATGGTCAAGGGACGATTACCGGCTCGCCAGTTGCGAAGAGCGTCACCCGAGTGAACACTGCGCGCCTCAGCCATGCTCACCGTTTCTGAACTCAGCAAATCTTTTGGCGGGCGCATCCTTTTCGAGGACGCCTCCCTTCAGGTCAACCGGGGTGATCGCCTTGGCTTGGTCGGACCAAATGGCGCGGGCAAATCCACTCTCTTTTCCCTCCTGCTGGGCGAAGCCTCGCCCGACACTGGCCGGATCAGTTTCGAAAAAAATGCCACCATTGGCTTCCTCCCCCAGGAAACAGCGGCGGCCGGCGAAGAGACGGTCCTTGAACTGGCCATGGCGACTTCTCCTGATCTGCTCGAAGCGCAGAAGATCATCAAGGCGCACGAAAGCGGTAAGGCCTCTGATGACGCTGCCTACCACGAGGCACTCCATGTTTTCGACGAACATGGCGGATGGCAACTCGAGCCTAAAGCGAAGCGCGTTTTGGCCGGACTGGCTTTCCGCGAGACGGACTTTGATCGCCCCGCCCGTGCCCTCAGCGGCGGATGGATTATGCGCGCGCACCTCGCGCGTCTTCTTGTCATGGAGCCCGATCTTCTTCTGCTCGATGAGCCTACCAATCACCTCGATCTCGAATCGCTGGACTGGTTTCAGGAATACCTGAGCACTTACCCGGGAGCCATCCTCATGATATCGCACGACCGGGAATTTCTGAACCGGCTGGTGGCCAGCATCATCGAAATTGCGCATGCCAAACTGGTTAGGTATCGCGGGGACTGGGACAGCTACGTTGAACAAAAGGCGGCGCGGGCGGAGCAACAGCTTTCCGCTTACAAGAATCAGCAGAAAGAAATCGCATCCCTCCAACAGTTCGCGGATCGGTTCCGCGCCAAAGCCAGTAAAGCATCGCAGGCGCAGAGTAAGCTGAAGCAAATCGATCGCATGGAGAAGATCGAGGCGCCCGAGGCGGCCGGAAGGTCGATCAAGTTTCGCTTTCCGCAGCCGGTGCGAAGCGGGCTGCGCGTGGTTTCATTGAATGGGGTCGATCACTCCTATGGCGACCTCGTGGTCTACCGCGGTCTGCAGTATCATGCCGAACGCGGGCAACGCACCGTCCTGGTCGGGCCGAACGGTGCCGGTAAATCAACGCTCCTCAAGTTATTGGCCGGTGCCCTGCCTGTGCAGCACGGCGTCCGCGAGCTGGGCCACAACGTCCGGGCTGGCTACTTCGCTCAGCACCGCGTCGAAATGCTGAACCCGCGCCACACCGTTATCGAGAGCGTGCTCGATGCGCCCAATCCTGTTCCCGAACAAACTGCCCGCACCGTTCTCGGATCTTTTCTCTTCAGCGGCGATTCCGTTTTCAAATCCGTGGCCGTCCTGAGTGGTGGGGAGAAATCGCGTCTCGCCCTCGTCCGGCTGCTGCTCGATCCCCCCAATTTGCTCCTCATGGACGAGCCCACCACGCACCTGGATGTGGGTTCGATCGACGCGCTGATCGGCGCGCTCCAGCAGTATCACGGCACCCTTATTTTCATTAGTCACGACGTCCATTTCATTCGCAAGATTGCCACGAGCGTCCTCCACATCAGCGCTGGACAGCTCACCGCTTATCCCGGCGATTACGATTACTATTTGGAAAAATCGAAGGCCACGTCGGCTCGCTCCGCCCTAACCGCGGGACAGTCTTTGAGCAATGCTCAGCCCGCGATGGCCAGCGGTCCTGACGCAAATACGCCGGCCCCGGGACAAAAAGAGCAACGGGAGCGAAAACGTCGCGAAGCGGAAGAGCGAAAGGAACGCGCCAAAGAAGAGCGGGAAAAGACGAAGCATTTGGTGGAACTGGAGATGCAAATCGCCACCCTCGAAGGTCAGCAGAAGGAACTAACCGCGGCCCTGGAAGACCCGAAGGCCTATGAAACAGGCGGACGCGCTGTCGCGATTAATCGCGAGCTGGCCGCCGTCTGCGATAATTTGGAACGGCTGAATTCCGAGTGGGAGACGGCGACTTCTGCCAGACCGGCCGAACCGCAGGTGCACTAACCTCCATCCTTCAAATACTTGTCCAGGAAATCGAGGATGGCTTTGTGCGCCTTTATTTCGTTGGCCTTCTTGGAAAAGCCATGTCCCTCGTTCTCAAAGAGGACATACTCCGCCACTCCGCCCTTCTGTTTAATAGCCTGAACAATCTCGTCGGACTCGGATTTGAGCACGCGCGGATCATTGGCCCCCTGCAGGACCATGAGGGGCTTCACGATCTTATCTGCGTGAAAGAGCGGTGAGATCTCGCGCAACATCTGATCCTGCGTGCCCGGGTCGCCGATCTCCGCGTAGAGCGCCTTCCGCTCCGACTCCCAATAGGGCGGAATGCTCTTGAGAGTTCGCACCCAATTCGAAATACCAAACAAATCGACCCCCGCCGCGAACTCCTCCGGCTTGAAGGCGAGCGCTGCCAGAACCATATAGCCTCCGTAGGATCCGCCCATGATTCCGATGCGCTTCGGCTCAACGCACCCTAACGAATCCAAATATTTCTTCGCCTCCACGCAGTCCCACAGAGGTTCTCGTCCGTGCTTGCGATCGTCCGCCATGAAAAATGTTCTGCCGTAGCCACTGGAACCGCGGTTATTCACATCCAGCACGGCGTAACCGTGGTTCGCCAGGTATTGCAGGGAAGCGTTATAAGACGTTCGGGCCTGGCCACCCGGGCCGCCATGCACATGCACGATGCCGGGAACTTTGTTTGCGTCCGTCGCGCCGTGTGGCTGATAGAGAAGGGCCGGAATGGACATCCCGTCGAAAGATTTATACCGAACCACCCGCGCATCCACCAGATCAGCCGGATTGATGGCGGCGCTCAGGCTGTTGGTCAGTTTGGTGGCCTTTTTCGTGGCGAAATCATAGACGTAGAGATTTCCCGGCGAGCGGGACCCATTATGGTAGAAAGCCATCTTTGCTTCACTGTCGGAAATGTGAACGCCCGTAATATCGCCGTCTGGTAAAGCGGGCAGGTCAATCGCGATCCCCGTGTCCTCGTCGTCGACTTTGATCCGGGTGTGCGCATCTTCGTTCACGCTCACCACCCGATATTTTCCGGAATGCGAAAAGTAGGTGGCGGTAATGTCCCACGGCGCCTTCTCCACCTCGGTGCGCTCGCCGTTGGCCAGATCGTAACGCGCGATGTAGGTAAACTCTTCTCCCGCGTTGGAAAGAAAATAGAGATATTTGGAATTTACATCAAAGACCTGCGCGTTGTTGCTTTCGTCGCCCTGGTGCGGGGTGACATTCTTCATCTCGTTCGTTTCCGTATTGTAAACGTAAACATCCGAGTCGGCCGTCGATCGACCGGCCTTGGTAAAGGCGATGCACCTCCGGTTGTTCGAAATGTCAGCGAATTGTAACCCCTCCTTATCCTGATAGAGAAGTTTCGGTTTCAGCTCCGCCGCGCTCATTTGAAAAATATCGAAGAATTTCGAGTCGCGCTCGTTGGTGGAGAAATAGAACGACCTGCGGTCGCGGCTCCAGCCCAGGAAGTTGGCTTTCACTTTGTCGCCCGGGGTGAGATCCCGTTCCTTTCCGTCCTTCCCTTTCACATAAAGATGAGAATTTTCATCTCCTCCCTTGTCATAGGTGTAGAGGAATCGATCATCCGCCGGAAAGGCGGAGACGAGATAGGTGCTTTCCCTGGTCGCGTGGGTCAATTCGCGCGCCGTGCCTCCCCCTAGCGGGACGGCGTAGACGTTAAAAATTCCACTCTTATTGGAGTGAAACAAAATCGACTTTTCGTCGAAGGAAAAGGCGGCTCCCCCCAGACGGACCGTGTCCATAAATTGCTCGATGGTGTACTGCTTGACCGGCCTGCCTTCGGGCGATGGAGTGGGAGATTGTGCGACCATAAGCGAAACGGGAGCAAGCAGCGTGATAAGGAATAACGGGCGCGTGAGCATACTTCCGGAGTGGGGGCCATTCGCCGACGATTCCATCCGTGTCAATGAATGGCGACCGACCCATCGCAGTTGAATAGGGAGCATTCGGCGCGGAATGTTGGGCGTTGTGCCCGCCAGATTTATATTACCGACAGCGCCCGTTCTCGAGCACTACGCCGGTCCGTTGTTCGCGGTTCTTTTTGTGACCCTGGCCCTCCTGCAATGGAAGTGGCCGCTGCGCCTTCAGCACTCCGGTGTTATTAATCGCATCCTGCGCAATGCCCTGTTTTCCCTTCCAGGATTCGCTCTCGCGCGCCTTTCCCTCGTGCCCATTCCACTCCTCGCCTCGCTCTGGGCCGCCCATCATCACGGCGGGCTCTTGCGCTGGCTTCCCTTCCCGACACCGTTCTGGCTCACGTTTGGGGTCGGCCTGGTCTTGATGGACTACCTCTACTGGTGGTGGCACGTCGCTCTTCATCTCGTTCCTTTTCTCTGGCGTTTTCACAACGTGCACCATTGCGATCTCGACATGGATGTTAGTACGAGCCTTCGCTTTCACCTGGGTGAGGTCGTCCTGTCCGTTCCCTTCCGCGTCCTGGCCGTACTGGTTTTCGGCATCGACTTTGCATCGCTCGTGGTCTTCGAACTCCTTTTCGAAACGGCCAACTTTTTTGAGCACTCAAACTGGCGCATCCCTCTCGCCATCGAGCGTCTCCTCCACCTTTTTTTCGTGACGCCGCGCATGCACGGGATCCACCACTCCATCGTGGAACGCGAAACAAACTCAAACTGGGGCACCGTTTTTTCCTGGTGGGACAAGCTTCACCGCACTCTGCGGCGTGATATTCCGCAGAGCGAAATCACGATCGGAGTGGCCAGCTATCGGAACGAGCAAGAATTGACCTGGGGCCGTCTCTTTCTGCTGCCTTTCCAAAAGCAGCGCCCCTGGCAACTCCCCGACGGCTCCATACCGGACCGACCCATCAACCACAGCCAAGAGCTGCTAGATTGAATCCATGCGCACGCCAGCCGTTTTACTCGCAGTCGTCCTTCTCTTCGCCACAATCGCACTCATGCGCGCCGAAAGTTTGGAATGGTCGCTCATAAACTGGAAAATCCGCCGCGATTTCCCCGGCGTCTCTCGCATCGATGCGACGCAGGTGGATCAGTGGCTGCGTGATCCGCATCGCGCAAAGCCTCTTCTTCTGGATGTGCGGACCCAACCGGAATATGCCGTGAGCCATATCGGCGGTGCGCGGCACATCGAACCCACGTCGGACCCAGCCGCGGTTGAGGTGGCGAATGATACCCCGATCGTTACTTACTGCTCGGTCGGCTACCGCTCGGCCGCCTTCGCGAAGAAACTAAAGGAAGCCGGTTTTACTCATGTGCAAAACATGACCGGCTCCATCTTCGATTGGGCGAACAAGGGTTACCCGATCGAACAAAACGGACGTCCCGTCCGCCAAGTACATCCGTATAATGCACGCTGGAGCCGGCTTCTGAACAAAAACCTGCGGGCCGCCGTGCCCGGCCTCACTGGAAGTATGTAAGCTTAGTGCAGAATACGGAAGGAAGCGGGCAGGCTGACGTGGCCCAAAACGCCGTCCGGGTCCTGCGATCTCGCAATCTCTGACGAAGCCCCCCCGGCTGGCTCATCGATCACCGCCACCTTGGCTGGCGCGACCGGCACCGGTGCTATTCCTTTCTCTTTGAGAAGACCGTTCAGGTCCGTGAGCCCCGTTGTGTTCAATTGCTCAAAGTCCTTCGTGGCATCTTCCAGTTCGTGCCGGAGAGCGTCGATGTTGGCCAGCTGATACTCGGTAGGCTTGCCTTCGAAGCCGAGGATCGCGCCATAAATCTGGTCGGTATGTTCGCGCAGTCGCTCCTCACCCGTAATCGCACCCCCTTCGGTGGTAGCGACGATTTGTTTTCGCACGGCATCGACCTTTTCATCAAACGCCATGATTTGCTGGCGAATCGCGTCCGCTGCTGGCCTGGAAGATGCCGCCTTGGCCAGCTCACCACGCAAGGCAAGAATCCGATCCATCAAAGCGCTTTCGTCACCGAACAAATCTCTGACCTTCATGGCCGCATCAAATTGCGCTTTGCGATCCGCTTCGCTGAATTTCGCCCGCTTATCCAAACCGACCGTCAGTTTCGTCTCTGAAACCTTTCCGTTCTTGCTCATGCGCACGGTGTAAACACCGGGCAGAACGCGGGGACCATGCGCACCAGCGAAGGCGAGTTGCGCGGCCGGAGGCACCCGTGGCGGTTTCTCCGTCATGCTCCAGTTCACACGATTTAATCCGGGCCGTTTGCTGGCCGGCAAGTCATCCACCACCCGGCCGGATGCATCAAGAATCTCCAGCTTCAATTTACCGAACAGGTGACGTGATTTTTGGTAATAGGTGATGGCCGCGCCATCGGGCGGATTATCTCCCACGAAGGTTGCGTCCCCGCTGGCCCACCCGCCGTTCGCCTCGATGCGTTGCTGCACCGGGGGTGCTGCAATAAAGGTAGTCTCCTGCGCCAAAACCTCCGGAGTCAGGGCACGCAGCGGAGTGATGTCATCGATGATCCATATCCCCCGGCCATGCGTAGCGAGCACCAGCGCGCTGGCTCTTGCCTGGATGGCCAAATCACGCACCGCCACCGCCGGGAAGTGCGAGCCCTTGAACTGGGCCCATCCCTTGCCGCCGTCGATCGAGACATAGAGGCCAAACTCCGTTCCGAGAAAGAGCAGATTCGGCTGTAGCACGTCTTCCTTGATAACATGGGCATACCCTCTTACTCCTTTGGTCTCCGATGGACTAACGAGCGGCGTCCAGGTCGCGCCGAAATCCGTTGTCCGAAAAACGTAGGGAGCAAGATCGCCCACCGTATGCCGATCGAAGGCTGCGTAGGCCGTTCCGGCGTCGAAATCACTGGCATGCACCCAGCTGACCCAGGAATTGTTGGGAATTCCGGGAACGTTGCCAGCCAAATTTTTCCATGTTTTGCCGCCGTCGCGCGTCAGTTGCAGATTGCCGTCGTCCGTTCCCACCCAGATGGTCAATTTATCCTTGGGGGATTCGCTGATGGCGTAAATCGTGGTGTGCATCTCAGCGGCCGAGTTGTCGATCGTCACGCCGCCGGATTTCTCCTGTTTCTGCTTCTCCGGGTTGTTCGTCGTCAGGTCGGGAGAAACACGCTCCCAGCTTTGGCCGTGATCGCGCGAACGAAAAAGAAACTGCGCGCCCATGTAAATGGTCCCCTTTTCACTGGGGGAAATGGCCATGGGCGTATTCCAGTTAAAGCGAAGCTTTTCCTTGTAGCCGGCCTTGGGCTGGATGGACCGTGCCTCGTGTGTGTAGCGGTTAACCCGTGCGGCCGTGCCGCCCTGGTATTCGGCATAGACATAATCCGGATCCGCCGCGTCCGGAAAGGTGTGAAACCCGTCACCGTTAAACAGATTTTCCCACTGCGCATTGGCGATGCCGCCGGGGAACTCGGACTGCCCGACCCAGCAACTGTTGTCCTGCAACCCGCCGTAAACGCGATAGGGGTCGTTATCGTCCACACTGACATGATAAAACTGGGAGATCGGCAGATTCTCCGATTTCCACCACTTGCTCCCGCCGTTATAAGAGTACCACATCCCCCCGTCGTCGGCCGAGAAGACGGTCTGCGGATTGGTCGGGTCGATCCAGACGTCGTGCACATCACCGTGCGCGCCCTGGAAGCCGCCCACCGTGGAAAAACTTTTGCCGGCATCTTCGCTCATGATGAGAGCTCCATCCGTCTTGAACAGACGATCGGGATTTTTTGGATCGACGATCAGATTGGCGAAATAGAAGGGCCGCCAAACCATCCAGGTACTTTTGTCGCGACGATCCCACGTCTGACCGCCATCATCGGAAACGTAAAGGGCGCTGTCGGTCGACTCGACGAACGCATAAACCCGCTTGGCATTGGACGGAGCGATGGCCACTGCGATCCGACCGTACGGCTTCCTGGGAAACCCCTTGCTGTTTTCCGGCGTTATTTCCGTCCAGGTTTTGCCCGCGTCGGCCGTGCGGAAAAGTCCGCTCCCGGATGGCTGATCCGGGCCATCGCCCCCCGAGCGAAAGGTCCATCCCTGCCGTCGAAAATCCCAAAGGGCCGCCAACATCTTGTGCGGGTCAGATGGATCGATCGCCACTGTCGAGCAACCGGTGGAGAGATTGGACCCCTTCAGCGTAAGGTTCCAGGTCTTCCCTCCGTCGCTCGTTTTGTAGAGACCGCGATCGGACGAATCGCTCCAGAGGGCGCCGGGCACCGCGGCAAATGCGGTATCGCTATTGGTCGGATCCACCACAATTTTGGCAACCCGTTCCGATTTCTCCAAGCCAGCGTGCGTCCATGTCTCGCCGCCATCGGTCGATTTGTATATTCCGTTGCCTACCGAGACGCTATTGCGCGTCCATGATTCTCCCGTCCCCACCCAGACATTCTTCGTATTTTTCGGATCCAACGCGACGGCCCCGATCGACTGCACGGGTTGCTCGTCAAAGACAGGCCGGTAACGAGTCCCGCTGTCATCCGACTTCCAAACACCGCCGCCGGCCGCGCCCACAAAAAGCGTAATTTTTCCGGATGGCTCTCGCGTTGCGGCGATGGCCGAGACCCGGCCGCTCATGGCGGCCGACCCAATGTTGCGGATGTTTAATCCTGAGATCGTAGCGGAGCTGTAGGGAGCCGATTCCTCACCCTGCGCCAGGGCCGCCGAACAAAAGCCAATCAGAGAGAGCAAATGGAGAAAACGCATGGTGTTACTATTTTGCGACGGTTACAGGAAAGCGGAATGACGTTTCGTCCAGCGCGACATTGGCTTCCGCCTTATCCAGCACGATTTTTTGCTTGTCCGTGGAATCCCTCGGGCCCGATTCAATCGAGAAGGGCAGGAACACGCCGTTGATTTTTTCATAGTCTCCCAGGTCCGTCTCCACTTCGATCTGCGCGCCTTGTTCGACGCGCTGGCTCAGAATGCGAATCTCGAGGAAGTGATCCGGATCCAGGTAAACAATATTTACGTCCCCGTTCTTACGCACCATCTTGAGTTTGTGGGCTTGCGTTCCTTCCACATCTTCCGTGCCGAGGTAGGTGACCGTGCTACCGTTTTCCTTCCAGTCGATTAGCGGACCAGCTATCTCGGCGTCTTCGATCAACGATTTGCAGTCGTCGGAGGACATTTTCTCGGGATCCTTCCGTCCCTGGAAGGGAGAAATCTTCCACCCGTCCTTGCCATCATAAGCCTGAATGACTGTCATCCCCTGAAGAGTCGCTTCCGTACGCACCTCCCCGGGACGCTTTCTGGTTTGCCGGTAGCCCAATTGCATCTGCCCGCCGTTCAACAGCATCTTACCCGAGACGCGCAGGGACTTGATCGCGTTGATGGCGGACGCCCCGCCTTTTGCTTCGATGTTACGGGCGACCAATTGATCCACCGTGAGCGGCGCAGAGCCTTGTCCGTGGAGATTCTGCCTAACGACAGCGAGAGCAAGAAGGAGAAGAAGAAAACGTGGACGCATAATAGTGTTAATCCGACAGGCCAACGAAACTCGGCGCGTCACCATATGCAAGCGGCATACCAAACGGCCAGGATCATCGTAAACCACTGTCTCTTTGAGGCTTGAACGGGATTTAGTGTCGGCCAGGTCGATCGACGTTGTCCCAGCAACGGGATTTCGATGCGCGATTCTGGGAAAAAGTTGACGTCTCCCGGTCGATTCTACTTCGAGTTGAACAGCGCTTTTATCTCCTGCGAAAACAAAGGAGTCGCGCCGTCATGGGAGGCGACGAAGGCACCCAGTCGCCCGGCATTCTCCAGAACCGTTGGCGTATCGATTCCGCGCGTCAGTCCCAGCATCAGTCCGGCCATAAAAGCGTCGCCTGCTCCCACCGTATCTCTAACCGTGATTTTGGGAGCCGTCGCCGTGGTCAACTCTCCCCGGTCCCAAAGGGCAGCCCCCGCGGCGCCCAGAGTAACGCAGATGCGCGTAACAGCGGTGGCCTCTGCGATGATGGCACAGGCTGCCCGAACCTCGTCCGCATGGCGCGGAGTATCCGGCGTTGCTTCACCGGTGCGAATATAGGAAGCAAAGCGTCCCACTTCCCCGTCGTTTAACTTGATGACATCGGCCCGTCTGGCTAACTGCATGACCAAGCCCAAATCGACAAATGGCGGTCGCAGATTTACGTCAAAAAACTTCACCGGCCCCGGCACCGCCAACAAGCGACCCAACTGTTCGAGGTTATAGGGCGAACGACCCGCCAGAGAACCGAAAGTGAGCGCCTGTGCTTTGGCCACCGCGGCGAGCGCCGTGTCAGCCACCCGAATTTCATCCCAGGCCACCGGCTGGGCCAGCTGGTAGGTCGCGTCGCCCCTGGCATCGACCGTGGCGATCACCGTTTCCGTGGGAAGACCGATTCGTACCCGGCTAACGAATTCCACATTTACATTCTTGTCACGCGCAACCGCCAGGATTTCGTCACCTGGAGCATCCCTTCCGACGGCGGAAATAAGAGCGGCTGATACCCCCAGTTGCGCAAGATCGGCCGCTACGTTGAACGGGGCGCCGCCGGCGTGTCGCCCCGAGGACAGACAATCCCAAAGAATTTCTCCGAAGGCGTAAAATTCGTCGTTCCTCAATTCACTCCCTTCATTCCGGCTCATAGATCAACAGGAGATCCTCGGACGTCATCGTTAGACACAGAATCGCGCCAGCCGCCATGGCGAACGTCCGCGCGCTAAACATCCGGGCCGACAAAACCTCGACGGACGCGGCGGCCATATCCGGGCACACAGCGGGCGCAGCGTTTCGACAAGGCTGCGTTATTAAACGAGCTTCGTTTTGTTCGTTTCCGCACGAAAAAAATCATTCAATTCGCCGTGCGGCGCGGCGTTCTTAAATTCGCCAAACGTGCCCTGCACGGCCAGTTCTTGCGCCGCCCGCATGAAACCGCCCCAAGCCACGCGCGCCAACGCCCCGCCCACACTCACGCGGCGCACCCCGAGGGCTTGCGCATCGGCCATGGTTAGGCCGCCGGGCGCGCTGATCAGGACGTTGACGGGCTTCGGCGCGACCGCTTCCACGACGGCGGCGATTTGCTCGCGGGTTTGCAAGCCGGGAGCATACAGACAATCAGCACCGGCCTCCGCGTAGGCCCTCAGTCGATCGACCACTTCCTTTATTTCCTCTCGCCCAACCAGAAAACATTCGGCGCGTCCCACCAGCAGAACGTCGTGTCCGTCCCGGTCGATGGCCGCACGCGCTGCTCTTATTCGGTCCGCTGCGTGATCCAACTCGTAAAGCGGTTTCGCCTTGTCACCCGTTGAGTCCTCGATCGAGAGGCCGGCCACACCCGTCTCCAGACAAAGCCTTATGTTCTCCGCCAATTCCTCGGGCCCGTCGGCAAAGCCATTCTCAAAGTCCGCGTTAACCGGAAGGTCAGTCGCGTCCACCAACTCGCGGATATGCGCGAGCATGACGTCGCGCGGGACCGCGTTGTCCGGCAGCCCACGCGAGAAGGCGAAAGCCGCAGACGATGTGGCGATGGCCTTGAATCCAAGATGTTGGAGATAACGCGCGGTGCCCATGTCCCACGGATTGGGGAGAGCAAAGCAGCCGGTGCCATGCAGTTTCCGAAACGCCGCGCGCCTTTCATGCAGGGTCAGCATACTAACGGGCTCATTACACCTGCGGCGACGACGCCGTCAAGAAGCCGCGATCAAGCGCCTGAGGCCAGCTCCCCTTGGCATGCCGGAGCCTAAGCCTTGACGCTCAAAATTTTCATGGCCGCATTGTGGCCCGGTATTCCGCTGACCGCGCCTCCCCGCCGCGCGCTCGATCCACAGAGAAACACATTCTCGAACTCCGTCTCCACGCCCCACGTTCCAGCGTCTTCCTTGTTTTGCGCGAACGGGAAAGTAGGTGCGTCCTGAAAGATATTTCCATGATAAAGTCCCAGCGCGTCCTCGATATCCACGGGACTTTTGCTTTCAATGCAGGGCGTACCGTCCCGCGCCACGGCCAGGCAATCTTGCAGGGGCTCATCCAGCCACTGGTTCATGCTCTCCAGGAATTTCGTTTCCGCCACTTTTCGCATCCTCACATTATCGCGTGCAAATAAGCTCCAGGGAGCGTCGATTCCAAAAAGCGTGAGGGTATGGAAACCCTGTGTGCGCAGTTCCGGGGAGAGAATGCTGTCGTCGGTCAGGGTATGACAATAAACTTCGCACGGCGTCTTCTCCGGCAGCTGCCCGCGCGCCGCCTGGGCGTAACTCTCCTTCATCGCCTCGTAGCCTTCGTCGCTGTGGAACGTTCCGCAGAACGCTTCCTTCGCCGGGTACCTAGTGGCTTTCAGCCTAGGCAACCGGCGCAACAGCATGTTTATTTTGAAGACGGATCCTTCGTCCGTCGCGTCGGGCTGATACGGTCGCCCGGTAAATCTCCCCAGCACGTTCCGGCCAAAGTTTACAAGAAGGAACTGCGCATCGACCGTCTCTTTGAGACCGTCCACCTCAAACTGAACGCTACGTTGGGGGCCTGACACATCCATCGCCGAAATTTTGACGTTCGTCGCCATCTCCGCTCCGTGGCGCCGCGCGGCTTGCTCCAACTCGCGCGTCACCGCTCCCATTCCTCCGACGGGTACTTTCCATTCTCCCGTTTTATTTCCGATCAAATGATACAGAAAACAGGCATTCTGCACGAGAGAGGGATCCTCCGGATAAGTGAAGATACCTATCTTGGCGTCGGTCAGGACAAGACCGCGGACGACATCATTTTGAAGGTAGCGCTCGATGGCGCGCCCGATCGGCTCTTCCGCGAGGCTGCGCCAGGCCTCGCGCGCGAGGTCGTCGTCCTCGAAGCGGCGGCGGAATTCCTCTTTGGCGAGCAGCGGCTGGAGCATCGAATCCCATGAATGTTCGGCGAAGACACGAGCCAGATGATAAAACTTCTTCATCTGCTCGTGCTCCGTGTGATTTCCGGTCAGTTCAAAGAGGGATTGACGGCTTGCCTCTTCGTCGACGTTGCTCAAAAGCAGTCCCTCGTGTCGACCGTATTTCAGATAAGGAGTGAACGATCCTGTCGCGCGCCGCCGCAGTTCGAGCTTGAGTCCAAGTTCGCCAATAATTTTTTCTGGAAAGAGACTAACCAAATAGGAATAGCGCGAGAGCTGGGCCTGGTAATCTGGAAAGACTTGCTGCGAAGTAGCGGCGCCGCCGATGTAGTCGTTCTTCTCGATCAACAGCACACTCAGCCCGGCCCGGCCCAGGTAGCTGGCTGCCACGAGACCGTTGTGCCCGGCTCCCAGGATCACGACGTCATACTTCGTTTTCATCGGCCAACAGGCTGCCTGCCTGAGGCAGACGGCGCAACTTCTAACGATTCAGGACGAAAGACATCGTCTCAGAAAAGCAAAACGGCGGCACCGGATAAACCGAGTGCCGCCGTTTGTAAAGTGCTTTAAGGGTTCTTAGAACGCGAAGTTCACACCGGTGCGGGCCATGCCGAAATCGTTTTTCGGACCTTCGACCACGTTCCAGCTCACGTCGGTGGTGATACCGATGTGGCGAGTGATACGAACTTCCAAGCCCCCGCCGAACTGACCGGCGAAACGGTTCTCACTGCGATTGTCAAAGAAACGGCCGCCACGTTCGAAGGCTACGCCTGCCGGACGATCATTGTTGCCGTTGAAGTAACCGCCCAATCCGCCCCATGCGTAGGGCGAGAAGCGAGTGCATCCGATGGGACGACGAATGGTCAATGTGCCGAGAGCACCCTCGACCACATGGTCCTTTTGGGAATAACGCTCTTCATCACCGCGCGTGGCCGCTGTCTCGTCAGTGCTGAGATGCCGGCTGTGACCGGAAACAGCCAGACCTTCCACACCGATGCCGAAGTATTTGTGGAAGAAATACTTTATATCGACGCCGCCGCCCCAGGCATGATCCTGAGCGAGGAACTTGTCGTATTCGCCATAGCGCGTGCCGAGTCCGGAGCCGTCTCCATCGTCAGCCAACTCGCGATCGCTGCGATTGGAATCCGTGTTGGACCAGGCGTAGGCGCCAAAGACGTTCACGTTCCATTCGGTATCGGCATAATATTCCGCGCAAGGCACCGGAGCGACCTGCTTCATATCCTTGCCGGAGTACTGCTCCGACCCGGCCAAACTGACAGCGCAAAATGCGCCTAAAATTGCAATGGTTAAGGTAAGCTGCTTCATAAGGCGCAACTACTAGGCAGCCCAGAGGGCGTCGTCAATCAAATTTTTGCGTTTTTTCACAGGGAATCACACATAAGGGGTTCCGTCGGTAGCGCCCTGCATAGAACTGGCCCGTTTCCGGGCTAACCACTCTGGGTGGTGTTCCTCCGCGAAATGGACGCAGCCCAATCGATAAATTGTCCCGCTCTCGAGCAGGATCATCATTCGCTTTCGAGGCGATCGGGAATTTGTCGTTCGAATTTTTAGTGTCATGGCAAAGGACGCAGTCGCTTAGGATGGATGAGTGCCAGAAGGGCGCGAATGATTTGCATTATATTTGTTTGGACGATCACCTTCCTGGCCCCTGACCTTTGCGCTGTTAAATGAAATTCCTGCTCACTAACGACGACGGCATCGACGCGCCGGGCTTGCAAGCTCTTGTGCGAGCGGCCCGCACGCTGGGCAAACCCGTCGTGGTAGCGCCGGTTGGCCCGCAATCCGGCGTAAGCCATGCCGTGACATGGCAGGAGGGCGTTCGGATCGAGCCGCGCGGAGAAGGCTTTGCCGTTCATGGAACCCCGGCCGATTGCACCCGACTCGGACTGACCCGGGTGGTGCCGGACGCCACGTGGGTATTGAGCGGCATCAATCATGGCGCAAATTTAGGAGCCGACGTTTACTACTCGGGCACAGTCGCCGCCGTGCGCGAGGCCGTGTTGCACGGCTGGCCCGGCGTGGCCGTTTCGCATTATCGCAAGGCCGACGCCGTGTTCGATTGGGAACGCGCGACCGACTGGATCACCCCGCTGCTCGGCGAGCTTCTGGCCAGGCCGATTGAAGCGGGCCTCTTCTATAATTTGAACCTGCCAGCTTTACCGCAAGGGGTGGCGGATCCCGAAGTCGTGTGGTGTCCCCTCGATCCAAATGCCCTGCCGCTGAATTATCGACACGAAGAAGAAAGCGACCTTTATTACGCGGGAGATTACCATCTGCGAAAGCGGACGCCCGGCGCCGACGTGGACTTGTGCTTTAGCGGTCGCATCACGGTGACGGCGGTGCGTCTTCTTTAACGAACGGCCTCCCGCGCACGGCAATTACGCGACAGCGTTGAGGCGCGCCGAATCAGTGTTTGTCTCTCGCGGGAAGCGAGCAGCCGATCTGACGAGAGCCCTGGCAGCCTCCGCTTGCCGGTCTCGCGGCGGCGCGTTCGTGACAAGAGAATGAAGCAAACTGTGGGCGACCTGTGTAATGCGCTCGACCGCGAGTTCGAAAACCTCCTTGTTCGCTTTCGACGGGGACGTAAATCCACTTAATTTTCTGACAAATTGCAGAGAAGAGGCGTGAATCTCTTCGTCCGTGGCCGGTGGTTCGAAATTATGCAGAGTCTTGATGTTTCGACACATGCCCTAGTTTCCGCCGAGACGGTCCGCGTTCAAGTTGGTTGAGCACGAGCGTGCGCAAAAAATTTATCACACTGGCCTGCTTGCATTCTTTTGCATGCAAAATATGTGGCATCCCAAAGTGCGGGCAGATGCGAATGCTCGGGTATGAAACTAGAAACCCTCAAAGACCTTTACATTCACGAACTGAAAGATCTCTACAGCGCGGAGAATCAAATCATCAAAGCCCTCCCGAAGATGGCGAAGGCCGCGACCAGCCCGAAATTGGCCGACGGATTTAAGAAGCATCTGCTGGAAACCAAAGAGCACGCTGCCCGGCTGGAGAAAATCCTTAAGAGTCACGACGAAACGACCCGTGGCCCCAAGTGCAAAGGCATGGAAGGCGTGCTCAAGGAAGGCGATGAGATGATTGAAGAAGACGCCGAGGACGATGTGCGCGACGCCGGTCTCATCACGGCCGCCCAACGCGTAGAACATTATGAGATGGCCGGTTACGGCACGGCTCGCACCTATGCGCAGCTGTTGGGCGACGCGCAGGGAGCAAAGGCCCTGCAAAAAACCCTGGATGAAGAAGGCGCGACCGACAAGAAACTGACCAAACTGGCGGAAGCCATCAACATCGCGGCGGAATAAGCAGGCACCGAGTGCTGGCAGCGAGGTGCCGTCACAGCGACGGCACCCGCTGACCGGTTAGGGCCGTAAGAGCGACCGATCGATATCTGCGAGAGTAGCGCAGCCGCAGAGCAGCATGGCCTCGTCCAGTTCGCGCCGCAGGATCTCCAGAATATGGGTCGCACCTTCTTCGCCTCCCACGGACAGTCCCCAAAGTAATGGTCGCCCGACCAGAACCGCGCGGGCTCCGAGTGCCACCGCTTTGAGCACATCGCTGCCGCGCCGAATTCCGCCGTCGACATAAATCTCGCAAAGATCTCCCGCCGCATCGACCACCGCCGGAAGGACGTCCGATGGTGCCGGGGCCGTATCGAGCTGACGCCCGCCGTGATTCGAAACCACCACCGCCCTGGCTCCCTGTCCGGCCGCACGACGCGCGTCGTCGCCGCGGCACACGCCTTTGACCACCACGGGTAACGAAGTGGAACGACACAACCATTCGAGGTCATCGAATCCGAGATCTTCTTTGAAATTTGCCCTGACGTATGCGGCGAGCCCGGAACCTTTTACTTCGGGCATGCTGCCTGTTCCGAGCGGCGTCAGATTTTCCACGGTGAGGCCGTCCGGCAGACGGAATCGATTGCGCGCGTCGCGTTCGCGGGTCCCCAGGCCTGGCACATCCACCGTCAGGACGATGGCGTCAGCTCCCGCTGCCTCGGCCCGCCGCACCAATTCGAGGGTGACCCCGCGGTCATTATATATGTAGAGCTGAAACCAGCGCGGCTTCCCGGCCTCGGCAAAAACCGCTTCCATGGCGGTATTAGAGAGCGAGCTCAAAATGAAGATGGTTTGAGCGGACCTGGCTGCTTTGGCTGAAGCGATCTCTCCTTCCGGACAAGCCAGTCGATGAAAAGCGGTAGGCGCAACCAGGATGGGCATCGAGACCGCTTGACCAAGCACGGTCGTGCTCATATCGCGCGCCCTGACTCCGGCCAAAACCCGATAGTAAAGTTTCAGGCGTTCCCACCCTGCCGTATTCTCGCGCAGGGTAATTTCATCCAGGGCGCCGCCTTCGTAGTAATCGCTAACCTCTCGCGGCAGGCTGGCCCGCGCCGCGCGCGCGTAGTCCGCGACATTGAGAAGTGCGTTTGGCTCCATCTGCTACCTGGTCCGTTTAAGTTGGCACTTCGGCAAGAGACTCATCCTGCGAAATCCGTAGCGGTGCTCGCGGCCGATGAAAGCGTGTCGTAACGGACATTATTTTGTCGAAATCATTCCCCAACCCAGTTACCAAGCCCTGATCTTCCACTGCACTTTGAATTTATGAAGCGAATACTTCTTTCCTGCGCGCTTTTGTTATCTGTCGCAATTCGACTGCACGGCCAGAGTGCCCCCGACGGCGCCGAACTGACCAGGTTGCTGAAGGATTTCCTGGCTGCAGCGGGTCGCAACGATATCGGCATGCACGATCGGTTTTGGGCTCCCGACCTTATCTATACAGCTTCGGCCGGTCGTCGCATGGGCAAAGCCGATATTATGAAGGAAGTGCAGGCCGAGCCTCAGGCGAAGGCCGGGGAGGAGGAGACGGTTTACTCCGCGGAAGATATCCGCATTCAACAATACGGCGATACGGCCATCGTGGCCTTCCGTTTGGTCGCGACCACTCAGAAGGACGGGAACAAAGAGGTCAGCCAATATCTCAACAGCGGCACCTTCCTCAAGCGGGAAGGAAAATGGCAGGTGGTAAACTGGCAGGCCACCGCCCTGCCGAAAAAGTCCGAACAAAAGCCCTAGCACCGCCGGAACTACCTGCAGGGGAAGATGTCAGCTTCCCATCCGCCCAGAGTTACCCGGCCGATTGCCTAACGACCGAAGCGGGAGAAGCGCCCACTCGTATTCTCGTAGGAGGCACCGGCCGTGATTTGCAATTTATCGTTCCCCACCTCGCCAATGATATACCCCTGCTCGGCCGAGCCGCCGGATTTGCCCAGAGATCGCCCGTAGGAAACGCCCACTTCCCCACCTGCGTGAGTGAAAAAATTGGAACGCTGTAGCTCCACGCCCTCCTTGGAGGAATCTTGCACCGGCATCGTGGCCGAAGCCTTAACGACACTACTCTTGCGGGACGCACGGGTCGCCGGCGCGCTGAGAGCTGGCAGAAAATCGGGCGGCGTCTGCTCGATCCAACTAAATGTGCCGGGAAAAGCGAACGATCCCACATCCGACAGCTGTAGCAGCGGAAGACGAGGACTGGAGCTGTTCAGCCCGGTCAGGACGTCTGCCTGAGCAAAGCCCGACAGGGACAAACCGAGAGTCAGAATTCCCGCAACCGCAGAAGACGCGCGTTTGACCATGGGAAAGCCTCCGCCAAAATGCGACGGGCGCGAGTAAAATCTGTGAAATGTTTGCACCGCCTTGTCCGGCGGCGTTGACTTGCCTTTGTTCGATTCTAGGTTGCGTGGGCGTGCGCCTGGCCGCCCCTTCATCGTGAAAAGTGTCCTCTTCGTTTGTACCGGTAACATTTGCCGCAGCCCGATCGCGGAAGGGCTTTTCCGGCGTCTTGTGGCCAATCGAAAGGATGTCGAAGTGGTATCGGCCGGGGTTCATGCCGTGCGCGGACAGCCGCCCAGCCTTTATGCCGTGCAGGTTTGCGAAGACGACGACGTGGACATCAGCCAGCTGCGCAGTCAGCCGCTGACGGCGGCGTTGGTCGAGCGGGCTACGCACATTTTTGCCATGACCGGAGCGCACCTCGAAACCATCCACCTGCTCTTCCCACACGGCGCGGATAAGTCGTATCTGCTGCGCGAGTTTGAGGAGAGCGGGACCACCGTATGGCGCGATGTGCCGGATCCCATCGGCCTTGGGCGCGAAGTCTACGAAGTTTGCGCGCAAACCATCAAAAACGCTTTACCGAGCGTTCTTGCATTCGTAGAACAAAGCGACCTCGTGCGACCGGGCAGCGGACCTGCCGGCAGCACTACTTTTCATCCCATGGGAGACCTTCCACCATCCACACCTTCCGGCAGTTCCGGTTCACCTTCCCGTATTTACGAAGACGCCTTGCGCCGGGTTGACCCCGAAATCTTCGCCGTGGTCAGTGCGGAGGAAAAACGGCAGCGTGAAAACATCGAGTTAATCGCTTCGGAAAACTTCACCAGCCGCGCCGTCATGGAAGCGCAGGGCAGTGTCCTGACCAATAAATACGCGGAGGGTTATCCCGGAAAACGATGGTATGGCGGCTGCGAAAATGTCGACGTAGCCGAGCAACTGGCCATCGATCGCGCCCGGCGTTTGTTCGGCGCGGAGCATGCGAATGTGCAGCCTCACAGCGGCGCCCAAGCCAACATGGCGGTCTACTTCGCCGCGATCAAACCGGGCGACAAGATCCTTACCATGAACCTGGCCCACGGTGGGCACCTGACCCATGGGCACCCCGCCAATTTCTCAGGCAAATTCTACCAGGTCACACACTACGGCGTCGATGAAAAGACCGAGACGCTCGACTACGATGCCCTGCAGAAACAAGCCGAGGAAACACGCCCGGTTATGATCACGGCGGGAGCCTCCGCCTATCCGCGCGTGTTCGATTTCGCCCGCCTTCGCCAAATTGCGGACTCGGTCGGCGCGCTCCTTTTTGTCGACATGGCCCACATCGCGGGCCTGGTGGCCGGAGGGCAGCATCCCAGTCCCGTGCCGCATGCTCACTTCGTCACAACAACGACGCACAAGAGCTTGCGCGGGCCCCGTGGTGGCATTGTGCTCTGCCTCGAGCAATTCGCCAAGCAGATCGATTCCATGGTATTCCCGGGAATCCAGGGAGGCCCTCTCATGCATGTGATTGCGGCCAAGGCCGTTTGTTTCTACGAAGCACTCCAGCCTCAGTTCCGGGATTACCAGCGTCAGGTGGTGATCAACGCCAAAGCGCTGGCGGCGGGCCTGAGTAAACACGGGTTCCGCATCGTATCGGGCGGGACGGACAACCACTTGATGCTGGTCGATCTGCGCCCGAAAGAGATCAACGGGAAACGGGCGCAGGAAGTTCTCGATCGGGCCGGCATCACCGTGAACAAGAACGCCATTCCTTTTGATACCTATCCCATCTTCAAGCCCGGCGGAATTCGCGTCGGCACCCCTGCCGTAACCACGCGCGGGATGAAAGAAGAAGAGATGGTCGCAATCGCCGACCTGCTGGCTGAAGCTTTGCAAGAACGCGAGGACGCGGATGCGCTGGCACGCGTGCACGGAAAAGTTGGCGCCTTGATGAGCCGATTCCCGCTGCCGATATAGCCGTCCGATCCGGAGATTATTTACCCGGACGAAGGTTCGCGAGTAAATCGGAACATCGGCCAGCGTTTCATTTCGTCATCGCTTAGGCCATGCGCTAATGCGATGTCGCCAAAAAATTGCGTCCGGTCCGGCTGCAGCTTGATCGTCTTGGCCGAGGCGTTCCTTGCTGGATTTCAGCCAGGACCGCTCAGTCTAACGATCCAGTACTTCGCGCACTTTTTGCGCAAGCGTTTGCATGCTGAAGGGCTTGGGCAGGAATTCGAAACCGAAGCCGGATCCATCCTCGCCGTCGAAATTATCCCCGTTGCCGGAAGTCAGTATGATCTTGAGATCGCCGTTTCGTTTGACCAGGCGGCGAACCAGTTCCGCTCCATCCATGCGCGGCATA
>JBBRQE010000051.1:0-21023 GCA_038226905.1 Chthoniobacterales bacterium
GCCGGCGACGGCACAAGGTCTGGCTCATCGAGGGGCTTTTCGTCGGAAGGAATCTCCAACTTCGGCAACACGCGAGCCGCGTCGCTCGTCAGAATGATCACATCGGGCCATTGATTGGGCGGGTGATCGTGCGCGGGTCCGGTGGCTGGGATGTTGAGGGATGCCGCCGTGGCTTCGTCGAGTTCCCCGTTTTTTTCGAAGCCTTTGCGCTCCTGATAGCGCCGGACCGCTCCTTTGAATTCTGGGGTAACCCGGCCATCGATGTCGCCAAAGTAGAGATTGCGGCGCCGTAGCTCCTCCTGAGCCCGGCGCGTGTATTCGTCCGCCTGCACCGACCCGCAGGCGGCCATGAGCAAGGCGCAGAACAAGACTGAGAAGAGCAGGCCCCGGAACGATGAAGATGCGGAAGTCACTTTATTAATCCCCGGTGATGGCCCAGAACTTCCGGAAGGCGCTGGGCCAGGTTCGATTGACCACGCTCTCTCGGGCCTTCACCCCCATCTCTTGCCGGCGCTTTGGGTCACTCGCCAGCGTGCGCATGGCCCGCGCAAAATCTTCCACGTCGTGTGATTTGGTAACGAGGCCATTCGCCTGATCTTCCACCAGTTCCTTAGGACCGCCCGAATCCGAGACAATGACCGGAATACCGGAGGCCTGCGCTTCGATAATGACGTTTCCGAAAGTGTCGGTCGTACTGGGAAAGACGAAGATGTCTGAAGAAGCATAGGCTGTGGCCAGATCCTTGCCCTGGAGGTAGCCAGTGAAGAGAGCGTCAGGTAAGGCGGCGGACAAAGTCTGCGAATATGGTCCGTCGCCCACCACAATCAATTGCACAGGCACCTTCTCAGCACGCAAAAGCCGATAGGCGCTGGCCAGAACATCGAGATCCTTTTCGCGCGATACCCTCCCGACGTAGAGCAGGCGCACTGCGCCATTCGTCGGGCCGAACCGGTCCCAGAAGTGGAGGTCGCGGCGGTCCGGGTTAAACAGTTCTGTATCGAGTCCGCGCGGTAGAATCTTGAGCTTGGCCGGTTCGAACCCGCGTTTGATCCAACTCTGGCGGTACTCCTCCGAGTTAACGAAGACGGTGTCGAGTTGTCCGTAGAACCAGTGCATGAATTTCCAAGTGACGCTCTCCAAAAACTTGTCCTCCGTGAGGATACGGATGTACTGGGGAAAATCCGTATGGTAAATGCCGCTGGTCCGCAGGTTGAGCAGCTTGGCGGCAAGTAAGGCGGTCAATCCAATGGGGCCGGGCGTGCTAATGACGATTTCCGTGAATTTTTCGCGCTGGATGTAATCGAGCATCTGCAAAATCGGAGGGAACCTCAGTTTTTGCAGCTCGTATTCGGGTAGTTCAAACTCGCCAATCGGCTTGAAGTTCTTGATGGGGATGTCATCGATTTGCAGTTCTCCGCGGGAGGTCACCACGATCAACTCCTCGCCCGCCGCCGCCCCCGCTGCCGTCATTCTTCGAATGGTAGTGGCCACACCGTTCACGTCTTCGAGCGTGTCGGTGAACCAGGCCCGCTTGCGATTCTGCAACGCTCCGGGAATTTCGCCGGTCAAGTCCTGGAAAATGTCGCGCAGCCATTTGCGGGAGGGAGCCTGGCTGTGGAACCCATAAATGTAGGGCGCGAGGATGATGAGAATGGGGGCGATCGCACTGAGCGCCTGAATGCTTTCCACCAGGTTGCCGTTGCTTAGTTGCTGCACGAATTTCTTGAAAAAACGAAAGGCCAACTGTTCGGCCACCAGATTAGCCATGAGAAAAGTTCGGCGCTCGGGCTCCGGCACCGCGCTGATCTCATCGTTCATCTTCGCTTTGACATCGGGCCGCGCGAAGTAGCTGGAGAGCTCTTTCCAGAGCGACATGTTGGCTGGCTTAATCAGATCAAAGATTTTTCCGGACAACACGCCCTGGGCAAAGACCGTCGCCTTCTCTTTCAAGGTCAGCTCGGTGGGATCCCGGCCTTCCATGAATCGGGAGAACATCTGTTCGAGCAAGGGGCCGCTCGGCCCCAGTTTTTCCTGGAGCCTGTCCTGCACAAAGCAGGAGACGGTATTATAAAAGCCGTGTGAGAGAGCGAGAGGAGTACCGCCCTGACCTTTGGCGGAACAGTCGCCTTCGCGCACTTTCTGGAGAAAAGCCGCCACGGATTTAGCCGGCGGCGTCTCCGTGTAAGCCGACGCCAGAAATTTTCCCCCGTGGTCGTCTGACCCGCCTACCAGGATTTTCCGCCACGGCTCGGGGTGGGTGGGCGCAAGATTCTGCCGATTGGCGAACTCTTCGATTTTTTCCGGCGTAAGACCGTGGAGAAGTGTTTGGGCGAGATCGCTCAGGAGGGCGTCGCGCAGTCCGTTGATCCCCTCGAAGTGCTTAAAGAGGAGGATCAACTTCTGCAAGTGCGCCGCGGTCAGTTTGCCATTTACGCTATAGAGCGGGTGGGGGACGGCGTGGGCAATTTCATGATCATGGAGATAGCGTTGCAGATCGAAAATGTTATCGCGAACGGCGACAATCTCGCTGTGTTGCGCCTCGGTAATCCCCCAAACAAGCACGTGGAGTTTACAACTATCTTGTGGAAAATATGTCGTAACTTGCTCACTCAGAAACGTATGGGGCAATTCTGCTATCTGGAGACAACCCTCGATCGTGTCGTGGTCGGTCAACGTCACATGATTCATCCCCGCCGCTCGTAGCTGCCCATACAACTGCTTTGGATCCGAGTAACTGTCGGGAAAATCGAGCCGGCGAAAGAGCCACTCCTCCGAGCGATCGCTGTAGCGGGAGTGGATGTGCAGATCACACTTGCTCATCTTAATTAGATACCGCCCGACTGCGCCGTTCCGCGATCCAATCCTGATAGGTGGTGGGAGTGCGTGTTTCACTCATTTGCTGTATGAATCGTTCAATCTGGTTCCAAATGGCGGGAAATTGGTAATCGGGCGGGTGAATGCTCAACCGTAAGAGCGTCTTGTCGCGGGCGGCTTGGAGAAGGGCGCGATTCCAAACCAGGCTGGCTGTCCGGCGCCATGGGGCCTGCACACTATAAACGAGAGATCGGGCAATGACGCTTTCGCCGGAACGAAGATCGAGCACGGTGCGCAGGCGCGTGGTGTATTCCATCCCGGCATCGCGCGCGGCTCGCTCCCCCGCCGTGTTCAACAACCAGGCGGGCGCGATAAACCCTCTCGGCTTTAGCCCGCCCGCCGCGAAGAGCGCCTGTGCTTTGCTGATGCGCTGGAATGCTTCCTCGTAGGGTAAATCGAAAAATTCACCTTCCCCCTGCGTGTAAAAACGGGTGATCAGCCGGTCGCGCATCGTTTCGTTCGCGCGTCGGGGCCGTTCATGGAAATAACCGTGGATGACGATTTCATGACCGGCTCCTTCCAAGTCGCGCAGCCAGGCGGAGAAGTCGCGGTCATCCGCAATCAGTTTCCGGTGATGATAGTGAGGCACAACCAGGAGCGAACTGACCTGCACGCCGAGCCGGTTGAGTTCCGCGAGGAGCGGCTCGACGATCGCCCGGTTGGACGGCGCGATGTCATGAATCGAAACGACCAGTGAGGCGACTTCCGCGCTGGCCGTGGCCATGGCGGGAAGAAATTGCGTGGCTACAGCCGTGGTCATCCCATTAAGTTTTTCGATCTTACCGTTGACCCGAACAAGCGCAAAGTGGTCAGGTTCAAAGGTAGACGAAGACGGGAGAAGACGAAGCGGGAACGTGAGCGGCGGCCCAGTTACCCCGCCATCTGCAAAATCGTGTGAAATTCCTCGGTCGAGACCGGCATGACGGAGAGGCGCGAGAGCCGGACGAGTTTCATTTCCTGGAGGGCGGGTGTGTCTTTGATGGCGCGCAGAGTGACGGACTGCGCTAATGCTTTGACGGGGGCCAGATCGACCGCGCTCCAGTCTCCTTCGGTGGCGGTTGCGTCTGGATAGGCGGCCCGCGTTACTTTGGCAATTCCGACAATCGCCTTCTCCTCTCCACTATGATAAAAAAACACTTCATCGCCTTTGCGCATGGCGCGCAGATTATTCCGGGCGGTGTAATTTCGAACGCCGGTCCAGCTGGGGCCCTTGTCCGTTTTGAAGTCGGACCACGAGTAGGTGTCGGGTTCCTGTTTGACCAGCCAGAAATTTTTCATGCCGGAAAAGCGTAAGCGATTCCTCCCGCATTCGACAACTCTCTCTCTTTCCCCCAGAATCCTGCAGATGCGCTCGTTGCCCTTTATTACATTCGAAGGAACGGAGGGCTGTGGAAAATCGACGCAGGTAAAGCGCCTGGCCGCGCGGCTCGAAAAATTGAACATCCCTTTCCTCGTCACCCGAGAGCCGGGTGGAACCCCGATCGGGGAGACCATTCGCGATCTTCTTCAGTATGCGCCGCAGGGGACGGGTATGACGGCCACCACAGAGCTTCTCCTTTTCGAGGCCAGCCGAAGCCAGCTCGTCCGCGAAGTGATTCAACCGGCGCTGGCTCGCGGAGTCTGCGTTATTTCGGACCGATTTTTCGATTCGACTACGGTTTACCAGGGGATCGCCCGCCAATTGGAGGCGGAGATGGTGACTTTACTCAACTCGATTGCGGTGGGCGATTGCCTGCCCGACCTGACTCTGGTCCTCGATGTGGATGAAAAAACGGCGCAGGAACGGATGCAAAAGCCGCGCAAACCTGATCGAATGGAACAGGAGCCGGCGGAATTTTATGAGCGGGTCCGGATGGCCTACCGCGAACTGGCCGTGAGCGAGCCGAAGCGGATTGTCCTGCTCGATGGAGGGAAAACTCCCGAAGAATTAGGGGCGGTCGTCTGGCAGACAATCGCGACGCGCTTTCCCGATATAACCAAACCGGAGGGAAACGTCTAAGCGATGGCCTTCTCTCCGGAAGCGGCTCTCAACTACCTGGAGCGGGCGCACGAACAAAATCGGTTAGGGCACGCCTATCTTATTTCCGGTGCGCCGGGCAGTGGTAAGCGGAAGCTGGCCGCCTCTCTGGCCAGCCTGGTCAACGGGACGGAATCCGAGGATATCTTTTCGACGCGCGCCCGCGATATTTTTTTGGCCGAACCGGAATCCAGGTCACGCCGCATCGTGACCGAACAGATCCGCAGCCTGGAGCATGCGCTGCACATGCGCGCGACCGAGGGCGGTCGCAAGGTGGCGATTATCGTGGAAGCAGACCGCTTGCAACCCCAGGCGGCCAACGCCTTTTTGAAAACGTTGGAGGAGCCGCCGGACCATTCGCTTCTTCTTTTATTGAGCGCCCTGCCCGAGGTATTGCCCGATACAATTCTGTCGCGCTGCATTCCTATTCCGTTGTCCATGGTAGAAGTCGCCGCCCCAGCCGAGGAGGCTGAACTGGTCGAACTGCTGCGCGCCACGGCGCGGGAGAAAACCTGGAATTTGCAACACTCCTATCAAATCGCGCAGGGCTTGCAGCGCCTGCTCGGAGGCATTCGCGAGGAGATCAAAGCCGCGCATGCGGAGGCGCTGAAAGCGGAGGAAGCGCGCTACCGGAATTCGACGGACGGCAGCTGGCTGGCTGATCGTGAAGATTACTACAAGGCCCTGACCGAGAGTCAGTACTTGCGGCGACGAGCGCGCTTGCTCGAGACACTGCTCGTCTGGTGGTCCGACTTATTACGGGCCCTGACTGGCATCGATCGAAGGGACCTACCGGCCTTGACCGAGGAAACAGCCCGGGTGGCAGAACGGTTTACCACTGCAGAAGTACTGCGAAGAATTCGGCGGCTGGAAGAATTGCGGGACCATCTCGGGCGCAACATCCAGGAAACACTCGCTATCGAAGTCGCGTTTCTACGGGTTTTCGGATCATGAACGAACAGCTCGAGTAACGTCACCGCAAAAACGAAGATAGTTGCTGCCAAGACTCGGTGCCCTCTAAACAAGCCTGCGCGTCGAGCCCGACAGCGCCTGTGTCGAGAAGAGCGCGAACCTGATCGCGAGTGTATGGCCCCTTAACCTCGTGCGACATGTGAAGAAACAATTTTTGGGTAGGCGGCGCTGGTCTCTTGGTCGGAGGAGCGGAGTGCCCCGGCGCGGCGGATTGCTGGCGCTCCTTCAAGACTTGTGAGCGCTTAACAAGATAATACGGGTGTCGATAGTAAGCTCAGACCCCCAACCTGCTCCCAGCTCACAATCCCGAACCCGCATCGGGGAGATAATGGGGTGAATCTCTTGAAGATTCTCCTAACGAAGGAGGAATTTCGCGAGATGAGTGGATCAGGCTGCGGTGAGAGTCCGCGATTCGCGCGGCTTCACGGAAGGCAGGCCCACGCCCCGCTGCAGTGCCAATTTGATCCAATCCGCTAAAGCGTCCTCGAGTTCAGCAAGCGCTTCCTTCCGCGTTCGACCCGTAGCCAGGAGCCCGCGAAAGCCATGAATTCGGGCGGCATAGCCCTCGTCTCGCCCGAGGCCTGTCAGCGACGCTTGCTTCATAGCCTCTCTGCGGTAGCCAGTCAGGGCGTCCACACGCTTAGTATCATCAAGAAAGAAGCCGGGTTCAAGCGCGCTGTGGGCTCCCAAGGGAAACATCGGGTTCGACGGTGTTCTCACATAGTGATTACTTTTGTTATTTCTCCACCGAATTGGCGGATCACGCGGAACGGCTCATTTTCCATATCGACCTGCGGATTCGGCCGCTTTTAGAAGGTCTTCTTCAGTGTCTTGATAAATGGGGATGATCTTGTCACCGGAGCGCTTGCGCTCGACGTCTTGTATCGCCTCGGTGGTGGTAAGCTCGGCGACGGCTGCGGCGAGGAGGGCGGTTGCGGTGGTGCGGGCGGTGGCGAGCTGGGTTTGCAACGCGTCCACCAAGGCCATCAGTTCGTCCACTTTCGCCACGATCCGGCGTTGTTCGGCGAGGGGGCCCACTGGAAATAAAACTTTAAGAATCCTGTCAGGTGAAGTGTGCCTTACTTTCATTCCTGTGCAGGTTCGCGCGAGTTCGCCTCTGAAGTAATCCGAGTTGAAAAACCAGAAGGCGAACTCTGGAGCAATTACTTCCGTGAAGCTGAGTTTGCCCAGACGTTGATTGTGGATGTAGACCCGGCCGTCGTCGGGTATGAATGCTGGACTCCCTAACAGACCCGCTGCTTGTTCGGTCATTGGAATGATTAAGTCGGCAGGCTCGAAAATGAACTCCGGATCAACAGGACCTGTATAATACTTCCTTTTAGATTCTCGATCGCGAAAGCCACCCTTCTCATAAAAGTTCCCCGGCGTTGTCAAAACGAAGGGCGCTGGATCGCTAGTGAAATGCTCGCTACTGAAGGCGTAGCCATGTTTTAGGCTACAGACGTCTCCAAGGCGAACCCACTTCCATGAAGGAGGCAGCTGATTTGGCTGTTCGTCTTCCTCGATTGGCCCGGCCCACTTCGGATTCTTTCGTTCGGCCTTCAGCAGCGCATCCAGCGAACCATTTATCTGTTCGTCGTTGGGATCTTGGGGAACGAGTTTGCCTTGGACGGCGAGGGTGAGGATGGACTTTCTTAAGTCTGAAGGAGGAATGATGAAGGATGAATGGAAGAGAAGATTGAGGTTGGCCGGGGTGGGCGCGTCGGCAAAGCGGGCCAGCGACGCGCGGGCGAGTTCGCCGCGGCGAATCTCTCCTTCCTCCTGCTGCAAGGCCAGCCGATCACACAACGCCATCAGCTCATCCACCTTCGCCACGATCCGCTTCTGCTCGGCGGGTGGCGGAACAGGCATTGGGCATGATCTGAAATCGCCGTCGTTGATCGCAGGGTAAGCGACTCCTTTCGCGTAAGCATTTACCTCGCGCTCAAACGATGTTGATCGCAACCAATAAAAAAGAAATCGCGATTCGATAAAGGCCTTGGGGTTCAGGACCGCGAATGCCGTGCTGACGATGGGAGCAGGACTAATTTCACGATCAATGATGGCGATGTTCTTGAGATAAGGCCGAACTGTGGCGTAGATCACACACGCCGGAGCTACCAGCTTCCTCGCTCGGGATGGAGCGGCTGACGGGTCCAGAACTTCGAGTACGTCCTTTAAACTACCCCGCTGATTATTGATCGAGCCCACGTCGATATACGTGAAGACTTCATCCGGCGTCTTCTGCCTGCAAGGAGCCGCCGCTTCATCTATTTGTGACCATCGCCACTCTTCAGGAATCTCGAAAGGCGGCGGCGCGCCGGGGTCGGAACCGTATACACGGTGGTCCAGCTCGTCTGTGAACTCGCCCCACGCCGGGTCGTCTTGATCGGCGGTGCGACGCTCGCTGAGCTTCCCCCGCACCGCCAACTCCAGCACCAGCTCCCGCATCTTCGCCACGGCGTCGGGCGCGTCGGCGAAGAGCTCGAACTTTTCAAAGAAAGTTTCCAGGGTCATGCCTTGGCCTCGGCTTCACGGGTCCATTCAAGGAGCTTGGCTTTGAGGAGTTCCTTCGACGGTAGATACAACTCGTATTCGCGGGCGTGGATGTTGGCGTCCCTGGGCAGGGTGAGTTTCACGACGGCGTCTTTCTTCTCCTTGCAGAGGAGCAGGCCGATGGTGGGATTTTCCTCCGGCAGCTTCACCTCGCGGTCGTAATAGTTCACATACATCTGCATTTGCCCGAGGTCCTGGTGCGTGAGCTTGTCGAGCTTGAGGTCGATGAGGACGTAACAGCGAAGAAGGCGGTTGTAGAACACGAGGTCCACGAAGTAGTGGTCCTCATCGAAGGTGAACCGGCGCTGGCGGGCCTCGAAGAGAAAGCCTTTGCCGAGTTCGAGCAGGAACTTTTCGAGGTGGGTGATGAGGGCGGATTCGAGGTCGGTCTCGGAGTAGCTGGCCCGCTCGTCGAGGCCGAGAAATTCGAGGACGTAGGGTTCTTTGAAGAGATCTTCCGGCTTTGGTGATGAGCTGGCCCTCCCGGGCGAGACGTTTGATGCCCGCCTTGTCGCGGCTGAGGGCGAGGCGCTGGTAGAGGGAGGAAGCTTTCTGGCGTTTCAGCTCGGGGACGGACCAGCCTTCATTGGTGGCCTCGATCTCGTAGAAGCTGCGTTCGTCCGGATTTTTGACGGTGAGGAGGAGGACGTAGTGGGACCAACTGAGGGTGAAGGGGGATTTCCGAATAGGCTGCGCGGGAATCTCCAATTGGTCAGAAGGCTTCTGACCTTTTGCCGACAGTGCTAATTTAACAGCAGGCTGCTGTTGAATTCGGAATTGGTCAGAAGCCTTCTGACTAATTCGGCCCTGAAGTTCGACGAAGAATTGGCGCATCAACTTGAGGTTGGTGACGGAAAACCCTCTGCCGAATTCTTCGGCTAGGCGTGCCGAGAGGGCTTTGAGCATTTCCTGTCCATACCCGGCCCGTAGCGCTCCCTGCTGCTCATGCTCCACGATGCGGCGGCCGATCTCGAAATTCGTCATCACCTGAAAGGTATCGACCACGGAAGCCACGCCGCGGCGGGCGGACTGGATGAGGCTCCGCACCTCGGCGATGAGCGGAGCGAGGTCGCCGGGCTTGGCTTTTGCGGGGGCGCCTTTTTTGGTGACTGCTTTCTTTTTCATCGGGTGAGAGCCTCCATGAGTTGCGCTTTCAACTGCCCGCGCGTCTCGGCGATCTGGGCGAGGAGCTTTTCATATTCGGGCAGGAGGTGGTCCACGTCGCCGGGGCCGGTGTCGGGGTGGTTTGGGTTCTTGAAGTCGAGGTTGAAGTTGCCGGCCTCAATCTGGGCGATGGGGACGCGCCAAGCGCGTTCGTTTTCCACGCGGGTAGCGAAGCCGTCGGCCTCGGTGCCCCACCATTGCTTTTCTTCGTCGAATTCCTCGATGCGGATGGGTTTGCCTTTGTTGTAGCTCTTGGCGCCGGCGGGATACGGGTGCTCGTAATACCAGACGGCGGTGGTGGGCGCGCCTTTGGTAAAAAACAGGAGATTGGTGCGGATGCCAGTGTAGGGATTGAAGACGCCGTTAGGCAAACGGACGATGGTGTGAAGGTTGCACTCGGTGAGGAGGGCTTCCTTGATGCGGGTCTTCACGCCTTCGCCGAAGAGGGTGCCATCGGGCAACACGAGTCCGGCGCGGCCACCGGGCTTGAGGATTTTCATGAGGAGCACGAGGAAGAGGTCGGCGGTCTCGCGGGTGCGGAACTCGGCGGGAAAATTCGATTCAATGCCGTCCTCCTCCATGCCGCCGAAGGGCGGATTGGTGACGATGACATCGACACGTTCTTTTGGACTCCAATCGCGCAAGGGGCGGGCTAGGGTGTTGTCGTGACGGACGTTGGAGGGAACGTCGATGCCGTGGAGGAGGAGGTTGGTCATGCAGAGGACGTGCGGAAGGTGCTTCTTCTCGATACCGGCGAAGCAATCCTGGATCGCCTTTTCGTCGGCCTCCGTCTTCGCTTGTTTGCGAAGGTGCTCGATGGCGTTGACCAAGAATCCGCCGGTGCCGCAAGCTGGGTCGAGGATTGTTTCGCCAAGGCGCGGATTGACCTGTTGGACGATGAACTGGGTAACGGCGCGTGGAGTGTAGAACTCGCCCGCGTTGCCGGCTGACTGGAGATCCTTGAGGAGTTTCTCGTAGATGTCACCGAACATGTGGCGATCATCGGAAGCGTTAAAGTCGATGCCGTTGATCTTGTTGATGACCTGGCGCATTAACGTGCCGTTCTTCATGTAGTTGTTGGCGTCGTCGAAGGTCGTCCGGATAAGCGTTGTCAGCTTATCATTTGCAGTGGTCGTTAGCGCTTTTAGCTTCGGGAGGAGATCGTTATCCACGAACGCCAGAAGTTTCGCTCCGGTCATGCCTTCTTCATCGAGCGCCCAATTCGACCACCTCAACTTTTCCGGCAGCGGCGACTTATAGCGATCGCGAATCAGCTCCACTTCCTTCTCGCGGTCATCGAAGATCTTGAGGAAGAACATCCAGCCTAGTTGCTCGAGCCGTTGCGCGTCGCCGTAGGTGCCGGCGTCCTTACGCATGATGTCCTGAATCGACTTAATCAGGTTGGAGACATTTGCCATGTTCTAGGCAGCTTTCTTGTAAAGTTCGGCTTCCAGTTGTTCGATCGCTGACAGGTAATTCTGTTTACCGCCGAATAGTTTCACTATCTCGATGGGCGTCCCAAACGACGTCAGAGGTTCTACCTTTAAAATCTCAAGCGACTCTACGCTTTTCAGGCCGCCGTCGGAGTATTTGTCCAAAAGCGCGTTCAGAACCGACCGCGCCTCACCGCCGTATTTCGCAAAGACATCGCGCTTCTTCACGTTTTCTGCGCGTTCGCGTCTGGTCAACGGAGGTTGGCCAAACGCAAGATGGCACACGAGATCGAAGGGATCGTATTCATTGCCGGCTTCCTCGGATAGTTAGTTAAAGAATACTCCTTTCGCTGAGAGTTCATCGACGATGGCCTGCTTCCGGTCAGTCGAATTCCATCGCGTCAGGAATGTATCGAGAGACTCAAACTCACTCGCAAGTTTCTTGCGCGTGTAGTCTTTGAGAGATTCACTGATTAATTTGCCTTGGCCGTCCAGATATTGAACGCGCTCAGTGGCGACGGTGACTTCTACATCATCGACGTAGTATTTCGCGGGCTTGGTCCCCGGTGGGATGGGATCAGGAAAGACGACTGGTTCATCACCATAGTGACCTTCGTCATCCTCGACTCTGTTGTCGGGAGGAGTAATCGGGTCGCCTTCTTTCGGCTCGTAGATTTGCACAGGATCACCGTCGAAGTCTTTGTCGGCGAACAATGCGGTCGCTCCTCTGAAATCCATAATGGTGAAGAGCATCTTGCCGTAATCTTCTCTGACGCGCGTTCCTCGACCGATGATCTGCTTGAATTCAGTCATCGAGCCGATTCGCTTGTCCAAGACAATCAGCTTGCAGGTTTGCGCGTCGACCCCCGTCGACATCAAGCGCGAGGTGGTCGCGATCACGGGGAAAGTGGATTCCGGGTCGATAAAGTTATCCAGTTGCGCCTTGCCTTCGTCGTCATCGCCGGTGATTCGCATAACATAACGAGGATTCGCAGCGGCGAGGTCGGGGTTTGCATTCACCAGCGCTTGCCGCATGCGCTCGGCGTGCTCGATGTTCTCGCAAAAGACGATTGTTTTCGAGAAACGGTCTGTTGCCTTGAGAAACTCGGTAATCTTCGCCGCAACCGCGTTGCTGCGTTTCGTAAGGACGAGGTTGTTGTCGAAGTCTGTTTGATTGTAAATCCGGTCCTCAATTTCTTGCCCGTAGCGGTCCCGTTTGCCTTTCTCTGGGCGCCAGCCTTCGAGATCATTGTCGAGGCCGATGCGGATCACCTTATATGGAGCGAGAAACCCGTCGGCGATGCCCTGCCGGAGGGAATATGTGTAAATCGGGTCGCCAAAGTATTCGATGTTTGAAACGTCCTTCGTTTCCTTTGGCGTGGCGGTCATCCCGATCTGAGCAGCAGCGGAGAAGTAATCGAGAATGCGACGCCATGAGGCATCTTCGGCTGCGCTGCCTCGGTGACACTCGTCCACGACTACAAGGTCAAAAAAATCGGGCGAAAACTGTTTGTAGATGTCTTGCTCTTCCTCAGTGCCGGTGACCGCCTGGTATAACGAAAGGTATATTTCGTACGATTTGTCGACGTTTCGATGTGTGATCTTGGTCATCGTCGTGCCGAACGGTTTGAAATCATTAATCTTGGTCTGATCGGCCAGGATGTTGCGATCCACGAGGAAGAGGATCCGTTTCTTCGCCCCGGCTTTCCATAGGCGCCAAATGATCTGGAATGCTGTGTAGGTCTTGCCTGTGCCAGTGGCCATGACGAGGAGCAGACGCTTCTGCCCACGAGTGATGGCGTCGACGGTGCGGTTGATCGCAACTTGCTGGAAATAGTGCGGTGCCTTTCCAGATGGATCGATGTAGTAATCCTGCGTGATGACAGACTCCTGGCTCGGCGTGTAGCCCTTTAAGTCGCGATAGCGCGACCAGAGTTCGTCAGGCGTGGGAAACTGGTCCAGCGAGAGATTGCGTTCGGGCGTTTGCGCTTTGCCGGTCCGGTCGTGTTCGACGAAACCATCCCCGTTGGAGCTGTAAGCGAAAGGCACATCGAGCGTCTCGGCGTAATCGAGGGCCTGCTGCATGCCGGCGCCCACGCTGTGATTGTTGTCTTTAGCCTCTACAACGGCGATCGGGATGTTCGGTTTGTAGAACAGGATGTAGTCCGCCTTCTTGGCCTCTCCTCGCTGAACAGTTTTGCCACGGACGATGATGCGACCTTTTGTGAAGTAGCGTTCCTCAAGGACCTGCGTCATCACGTTCCACTTCTCGCCGTCCGGTCCAAGAATGGCTGGCGTGATGAATTTGGTCCGAATGTCTGCTTCCGTGAGCTGCTTCTTGTCGAGCATCTGGAGTGAAAGGCGAACCCTAGCAGCAAAGGGTTTCCAAGGGAAAGCTTTCGGTTATGCGACGCGTTCGCTCTACCATTTGTTAAGAGATTAAAGTTCGTCTCGGCGAGAGTCCGAGGCGGACTGGTATTGCACTCGGGACGAGCGCGCTACCCGGAATATCTGAATCTGACCTGTGTAATCCGGGGTCAAGGATAGGGAGGGGAGAGGTTACGACCCTCCGGTCTCTCCCACATTGGGTTGACCAGTTTTGCGCGGGAGCGCAGAATGTCGCCGCAATGATGAGATTTGAAAATCAGGTTGCGATTGTAACAGGAGCCGGGCGGGGGATCGGGCACGCCATCGCCGTGCGATTGGCCAGCGAAGGTGCTCGTGTGGCCTGTGTCAGTCGCAGTGAAGCAAATGCCAGCCGTACCTCTGACGAGATCAATGCCGGACGACCCGATGCGGCCAAACCGTATGCGGTCGATGTGTCGGAGCACGCCGCTGTGCAGGAAACAGGCGCGCGTATTCTGGAGGATTTTGGACGGGTCGATATCCTGATCAATAACGCCGGGATCACGCGCGATGGTTTGTCCATGCGCATGCCGGTGGCCGACTGGGATGTGGTTATCAACACGAATTTGAGGGGTGCTTTTAATTTTGTGCAGGCGGTCGAGCGTTCCATGATCAAACAGCGGAGCGGTCGGATCATCAATATCAGTTCAGTTATTGGATTGATCGGCAACGCGGGGCAGGCAAATTATGCGGCGAGCAAGGCCGGGTTAATTGGTTTTACCAAATCGCTGGCGCGCGAACTGGCCAGCCGTGGCATCACGGTCAACGCGGTGGCCCCCGGATATATTGCCACGGACATGACGGGCGTGTTGCCGGAGGAAATTCAGAAGAAGATTATCGGACAAATTCCGCTCTCGCGGGTGGGTGAGCCGTCCGATATTGCCCATTCCGTGGCGTTCCTAGCGTCGGCGGAGGCGGCCTACATCACGGGCCAGGTTCTCTGCGTGGACGGCGGGATGGTCATGTCGTAAACGGGGTGCCTAACGAGGGCGATCTGGCGGTAGGCCAATAGTTAGCACTGAATCTGCTTTTCTCGGGGCGTTGTGAAAGCGTTTTGCGCGTGCCTGCTTATCGGCGTCCTCAGTTATACCTACTGGTCGGCGCATCGACCGCTGACCTATCCGCCGGGAGTACTAATTTCGGCCGATCCGGTGCAGACGGAGGAGGAGGAGGCCAATCCCATCGAATATGGCAAATTCCACCTGCAGCCCCTGGCTCATTTCACGGTAGACGCCCGGGTGCTTCATCGAAGAGTTTATCGCTACGATCGGGAATCGGCCCTCGTCCCGGTGGATCTGGCGCTCGGCTGGGGGCCCATGTCCGATCAGAGCGTGATCGACCGCCTAACCATTTCGCAAAGCATGCGCTTTTATTGGTACGAATATCGCCTGCCTCCGCCGATCGCGCCCGATCAGATCGCTTCGCATAGCACGAACGTCCACGTGATCCCTGCGACGGAAGAGATAGCTCGACGCTGCAAATCTTTGCGGGCCGGTGCGCTGGTTCATCTGAGCGGTGAACTGGTGGAGGCAACCGGTCCCGGCATGGGGACGTGGCGAAGTTCGCTCACCCGGACCGACACGGGCAAAGGCGCGTGCGAGTTGATGTGGGTGAAGGATGTGAGCGAACGACCGGCCGATCAGCCGATCATAGCGGGGCGTTGACGGCCCGCGTCGTCGTCGTTGGCCTCCGCGTTAGCGCCTTCGGCTAACGAATACTCCAAATCCAAAGCTGCCGCCGCGGGCTGCGCTGGACCCCGCGTTGACTTCAGCCCCTCCCGGGTGGGGAGGTTGAAGCGATCACAATAGGGAGCGAATAAGTTCGCCATTTCGCCGGCTTCCAAACCAAACTGCTCGGGCTCGTAGCGATGGAAAGTAACCTGGTCAGCCGGTTGCTCCGCCAAGACACGCCGCATCCGTGCTTCCGCCGCTCCTCCGAGAGACCACCCAAAATATTCGTAAACCCGGTGAACGGCCGCCATCGGGTCGCGCCGCAGTTCCGTGTAGGAGAGGTCGCAGATTCGGTCGGACGAAAGTTGATCACGTTCCGCCATGAACTTCTCCAGGGTGTCGGCCCAATACCTCATGGCTTCGCGTCCGATTTCGACCGGGTTAACCGAGTCGCTGAAAATCCCGCGCAAAATTGTGATGAGACTCGAGACCGAAGTGATGGCATCGAGCGGTGCCCGATGCGTCTGGACAAAGCGCGCATCAGGGTAGGCGGAAAGCAAATTGGGCAGCGCAAACATGTGGGCGGGTGCCTTTAGAATCCAGCGACGCGCGCTGCGACCGAATTGCAGGTGCTGGAGAAAGCGGCGGTGCCAGGCGTAGGCGGGGGCAAGATCCTGCTGGAAGAACCAAGCGCGATACGACGGGATGTTATACATCGTGTCGAACTGATCGCTCATGAAGCTGAGGCTCATTACGCTGACGCACTCCTGGGGTAATTCGGCGCCGACCGAGTGCAGCCGTGGAAAAGCGGGGGCCAGCCAGCGCAGGCAGGCCAGACTGCGGGCAGCCCGGCGCACGCGCTCTTGCTTTTGCGCATCACCCAGCGGCGAAGGTTCCATCACCTCCCAAGTCAAAGGAGCGCGATGCTCCGGATCGGCCATAAGCAGGGTATGCAAGATGGTCGTGCCGGTCCGGGGCAATCCAAGGATGAAAACCGGTGAGCGAATTTCTTCGCGCGCGATTTCGGGATGGAGATTGCGATCGCGCTGGATGAGGAGCCGATTACGCAAACAATGGAGCGTGTCCGCCCGCAATGCGATCCGTCCGATCAGGTTGAGGTCCGCGTCGCCATAACAGGAATCGAGCAGGCGGGTCAATGGATCTTGGAAATCGTTTCCGCCGAAATCGTTTAAGCCCGAGCGTTCCTGGGCCAGCGCGATCAGTCCGGCGGTGGTGGCGGGAACGGGGCCGAGGTCTAACTCGCGCAAGGCGGCACCGCCCCCGTTAAGCAGGCGAATAAGCCAGGGCGGCTGATTTTGATGCAGGGTTGTTCGCTCGGGCATTGGGTCTGATTTTGGGAATGGCGCGCGCCGAAGCAAGGCTCAACCTAGGACTGGCATCGATTTTTTCGCTTTTTTTTTGCTTGATCCCGATTTGCGCGGGCGCCTCTCTCACCTGATCGTTCGCTATGACAATAGAGAAAGCGACCTTCGGAGCAGGGTGTTTCTGGGGCGTGGAAGAAACCTTCCGTCCGTTACCCGGCGTCATTTCCAGTGCGGTCGGTTATGCCGGCGGGCTAAAGGACAATCCCACCTACGAAGATGTTTGCCGGGATGACACCGGTCACGCCGAAGTCGTCCAGGTGGAGTTCGACCCGAGCGTTATCGGATATGACCGTTTGCTCGAGATTTTCTGGTCGAGCCACAATCCAACGACCCTGAATCGGCAGGGGCCCGATGTGGGGAAACAATACCGCTCCGTTGTTTTTTACCATTCGCCCGAACAAAAGGCTTTGGCTGAAGCGGGCAAGGCAGCGCTGGAGAAGAGTGGCCGGCATGCGCGGCCCATCGTAACGCAGATTGAACCGGCCCCGACTTTCTGGCGCGCGGAAGACTATCACCAGAAGTATCTGCAGAAGCGTGGCCAGGCGCATTGCGCCATCTGACGCGGGGTACGGATGGGCCCTGAAATAATCCGGACGAAGAACTTCGTTCGCGACGCGGCGGATCTGATCCTGCAGGCGGCGAGACAGTCGCTGGCGCAACGCGGGGAATTTCGAATCGCCCTGTCTGGTGGCAACACTCCGAGGGCGGTTTACTCCGAAGTGGCGCAAGCCAGAAAGATCTCGTGGCAGGACGTCCTTTTTACGTTTGGCGACGAGCGTTGTGTTCCGCCGGACGACGAGCAAAGCAATTTCCGCATGGCGAAAGAGACGCTCTTCGATCCTGCCGGGATTCCCGATGAGTCGATCCTGCGCCTGCGCGGTGAAATCGACCCGGAGACGGCCGCGCGCGAGTATGAAGCGCGCCTCGACGCCCTCGCGCTGAAGCGCGGCGAGGAAATTTACCGCCACGACCTCATCCTGCTGGGGCTGGGCGAAGATGGCCACACGGCCTCCCTCTTTCCCGAAACGGCTGCTCTGGCCGAGACGGAGCGCCGGGTTGTTTCCAATTTTGTGCCCAAGTTTAATTCGTGGCGCCTGACTTTTACTTTCCCGTTGATCAACCAGGCGCGACATGTCTGTTTCCTTTTGAACGCGAGCAAGCATGTCGAATTGATCGAGAGCGTACTACGGGGAGAAACACAATATCCCGCCGCGCGAGTTGCTCCCATGCCTGGGCAGGTGACCTGGATTCTCGGACAGGCGGCATGATCTCCGCTCTGTCTTTTTGGCTGTTGGCTTTTTTATGCGCACAATTATCGTCACCGGCTCGGCTGGATTAATCGGCTCGGAAACGGTGCGGCGTTTTGCCCGCGAGGGCGCCCGCGTTGTGGGAATCGATAACGACATGCGTGCGCAATTTTTCGGGGCGGAAGCGTCCACACGCAAAACGCGCGAAAGCCTGATCGATAAAATCGCAGGTTACGAACATCACGAGCTCGATATCCGGGATGCGAGCGGGGTGATGGAGTTGTTCAAGCGACACGGCCGCGCCATCACCGCCATCGTGCACACGGCGGCGCAACCTTCGCACGACTGGGCGGCGCGCGATCCTCAGGCCGACTTTACGGTGAACGCCAACGGCACGCTCAACCTGCTGGAGGCGGCTCGGCACTGCTGTCCCGAAGCGCCTTTCGTTTTCACGTCGACGAACAAGGTTTACGGCGATACACCCAACCGGTTGCCGTTGGTTGAGCAGGAGAAGCGCTGGGAGATTTCGCCCGGACACGAATATGAGCCGGGAATTTCCGAGACGATGAGTATTGATTTTACGAAACACTCCCTCTTTGGCGCCTCCAAGGCAGCCGCCGATATCCTGGTGCAGGAGTACGGACGATACTTCGGAATGCCCACTGTCTGCTTCCGCGGTGGTTGCCTAACGGGACCGGCCCATGCCGGGACCGAGCTGCACGGATTTCTTTCGTACTTGATGATCTGCACGGTGAGCGGACGGCCTTACCGGGTATTTGGATACAAGGGAAAGCAGGTGCGTGATAACATTCACAGTTTCGATCTGGTGGAGGCTTTTGCCCAGTTCATCCAGGCGCCCCGTTCCGGCGAAGTCTATAACATGGGCGGAAGCCGCCACAGTAACTGCTCGATGCTGGAAGCGATTGATCTGTGTGAGGAGATCAGCGCAAAAAAATTAACCTGGAATTACGAGGAGACCAACCGGATTGGCGACCACATCTGGTGGGTCAGCGATGTGCGAAAATTTCAGGCGCACTACCCGGCCTGGAAATTCCGTTACGGACTGCGCGAGATCCTGAACGAAATTCACGCCGCGGCCAAAGGCTGATCGTCCCTGAGCGTTTCAAAACTGTTCGCCTTCGTCGCGCTCGGGCGTGACCACCCGATCCTCGATGCCCCAGACATGGAACATGACGGCAAACCAATAAAGCGGGAGGAGGAGCAACGCAAAACCGGCGGTGCCGGTAGCGGCGAGCAAAGCCAGGCCGATGGCCATGGGTGTGCCGACCAGCATGATGACCGCACCCAGCAATTTGTGACCCTTATAAATATGCCCAAGCCCGGGCACGGCACTCAGCAGAACAGCCACCGCGTCGCTCGCTTTGCCTTCGACCGTTTGCGTATCCGCGCGCGTCCAATCGCACTGGTCACAAGCCTGCGCATCCTTGGGCAATAAGTGGCCGCAATACGGACACGGCATTTTGTCCGTCTGATTCTCCGTAACCTCGGTCGTTGGTGCGTCGGTGTACTCCACGTGATTTAAGCGCCTCCCGCAGCGTCACAAGAGCGGGTGATTTCGTCAAGCAAACTTCCAGAGAACTCCGGCGCGTCTACTCTCTCCGTGCAATTTTGCGCTCGCTCGTCCAGAATTCTTCCGCATGCAATTGCTTTCCAAGATCGTGGCTTACACCAACAAGTTTCTGCGAGTAGACCAGACGGGAGACTCCGATCGTGCGCTCAACGGTTTACAGGTGGAAAATTCCGGTCAAGTCCGGCGAATAGCCGCAGCTGTGGACGGCTCGACGCGCGTCCTGCTTCAGGCGGCGGCCAACCAAGCGGACCTGCTGATTGTGCATCACGGTTTGTTTTGGGGTGGGCTGCGTCCCGTTACCGGAGTCTTACATCGACAATTACGCATCGCTTTCGAACACGATATGGCAATCTACAGCGTGCATCTTCCGCTCGATGCACATCCCCGGATCGGCAATAATGCCCGTCTGGCGGCCTCGATCGGTTTGACGTCGCTCAAGCCGTTCCTCGAATACGAAGGTCACTGCATCGGTTTGAGCGCTCCCGGTTCTGGGACTTGCCAGCAATTGGTCGGAAAACTTGAAAAATCGTTGGGTGGACCCGTCAAAGCGTTTCTTTTTGGTCCCAAAAATCCGCGTCGCGTTGCCATCGTAACCGGCGGTGCGGGTTCTGAAATCCAACGCGTGGCCGAGGCCGGCATCGACACGTTTATAACGGGGGAAGCGCCGCACTGGGCGGCCATCGCGGCGGCCGAACTCGAAATGAATTTGTTACTGGGCGGGCATTACCAGACCGAGACGTACGGAGTCAAAGCGCTGGTTGCCCATTTGTCAGCCCGGTTTTCTTTGCCATGGGAGTTTATCGATTTTCCGACCGGACTGTGAGAAGGTATGCGAGGGCTCCAGTGGCGGCCTGTCATTTGGTCGTTCCCTGTTATTTAACGGTATGTTTCCTAACGAATCGATTTCTCTTCGCGCACTAATCTTGTGGTGCGCGCTGCTCGCCTTTTCCGCGGCGGGAGTCAGGGCCAGTGGGGCGGAAACGCGCGGATGGGGATCTTCCTGGACGGTCCCGCACACGGCGGCGGAAAAGGCGGAGCGGCAGGAAGGGCAAAAGCTAAAAGAAGCGATGCATGCCAGGGATTGGCCGGCCGTCGAACGGATGCTGAAGGAAGCGACAAAACGGAATCCGCAGTCGCCCGACATTGCATTTATGCGAGCGCTCGTTTCCATCCAACGGAAGCGTTATGACGAGGCTCTGGCTAATGTCGATCTCGCTTTGTCTCTGGTCCCGAAGGAATCGAAACGGGCGGCTGCGGCCGCCTATGTGGTGAGATCCTACGTCGGTCAGTTGAAGGGCTCATATCGTGATGGCCGGGCTGATTTGGAGAAGGCGGTCGCGCTGGATCGCGACAGCGTGCTCGCGCAAAATGGTTATGCCTGGGTTCTGGCGACAAGTCCCGATGCCAGTGTCCGGGACGGAAGGAAAGCCGTGCAAGTGGCTCGGACAGCTATCAAGAAGGACGGGAAAGAAAGCGCCGGGGTATTGGATACACTGGCCGCGGCCGAGGCGGAAGCGGGAGATTTTGCGGCCGCCGTGCGCGACGAAGAGCGGGCCCTCGCGCTCGCTACTGACCGGCGTGAATTGTTTCAGAAACACCTGGAACTGTATCGGCGACGTGAGCCGCTCCATGTCGCGCCGGACCCGCCGCGCGAATTATAGAAGGGCTGCAGGAAGGGGGCTCGCCATGATTCGACGTTTCCCGTTGA
>JBBRQE010000052.1:0-20853 GCA_038226905.1 Chthoniobacterales bacterium
ACGGAGTATCACGAAAAGGTACAACGCATCTATGCGCTGCTCGCGCGGTTTGGGATCGATCCAAACAATAAACACGAGTCGAGGCTTTCACGACTGCCGGGCTCGCACCGCGAGATTGGGAAGCATGACGAAGGAGAACAACGGCTTTTCTACCTCAATGATGAACCTAACGAAGCGCCCATCTTTGAAAGGAACAACTGACATGGCCACTCCGACACTTGAACGTTTGACGGCGGAATTTTCGGAGCCGGTCTCGGAAGCGCTAACACCTGCTCCGGTTTCTCTAATGGCGTTAGCCGATGTCAAACCAGATCCGGCGAAGACGTTGCTTGGCAACCGCTTTCTCTGTGTTGGTGGCGGAATGCTATTTGTAGGGCCGTCGGGTATCGGCAAAAGCTCGGCATCGGTGCAACAAGATATTCTATGGGCGCTCGGGCGTGAGGCTTTCGGCATTAAACCGGCGCGCCCGTTACGCATCCTCTGCATTCAAGCGGAGAACGATGACGGCGACCTGGGCGAAATGGCGCGCGGTGTAATAGCCGGACTCCACCTAAGCGCCGAAGACCGGGATGCGATTCGTGACTGTGTCCTTTACGTCAGCGAGCGGACGCACACCGGCCATTCTTTTTTAGGGTCGGTAGTTGCGCCATTACTAGAAAAGCACAGGCCCGACATTTTACGCATTGATCCATTGCTGGCCTACCTGGGTGCGGACGTGAACGTTGCCGAAGCTACTGCGGCCTTTCTTCGCACCGGCCTGAATCCACTCCTGGAGCAATTCAACTGCGGGGTGATCATCAACCATCACACTCCGAAAGTCACCAACCGCGACACGTCGAATTGGCGCGCATCCGATTGGATGTATGCGGGCGCGGGGAGTGCCGACGTTACCAACTGGTGCCGTGCGGCGCTCGTGATTGACCCGACACACGCCGGGCATGTCTTCAAGCTCATTGCCGCAAAACGTGGCGGACTCATCGGCTGGCGCAACGATGCCGGTGAAAAAATTTACGAGCGTCTCTTTTGCCACGAGCGAAACGGCGGCATTTGCTGGCTTGAGGCAACCGAGGAAGACATGGCGCAGATGGAAGCCGCAAAACCGGGCAAGCGCGGGCCGGTGAAGACGAAAGAAGACTTGAAAGCGTTGGTTCCGATGAATGACGCCATTTCAAAGAGCGCGCTTCTCTCATCGGCCCAAACCAAAGGCATCGGCGAAAAACGTGCGCGCGGATTTCTGGCGGAATTGCTTGGCGACGGCGAGGTGCACGAGTGGCGCATTTCACGCCCGAAGACCAATCCCGAAATCAGGGTTTCACGCCATGAGCAAACGCTTGTTTGAGACCTTGGCAGGAGACTTTGGCACTTTGGCAAGACACTGCCGAAGTCTCAGCGCAAGACAAGAACGGGACTCTGGCGCGCACCTCCCTTTATGGGAGTGCGCCAGTGTCCTGTCTCTCCGGGCCGTGTCAGTGGGAAAAGCACGCTGCCAAAGTCCCATCACGGCGAGACTGAATGAGAGCAGGAAAAGGAACGCACTCTCACGTATGAATGACCCTCGCATTTTGTCACAGTTCCACTTAGCCTCTGCTGCCATGACGCACATTCCCAAGGGCGTTGGAATTTTGCTCACCCTGCTTTGTAGCCTCGTATCCGGACTGCAAGCCCAGACTCAAACGCCCGCGCCGACCAGCATCCCGGTGCAGGTTCAGCTTGTCACGCTACAGGATGTGAAACAGTATTGGCTAACGCAGATCGCTCACGGGGAAGTTGCGAAATTACCATCTTGGGCGCGGGAACTCGTGGCGAAGGCACATTTAGCAGGGGTTGATCCGATTTTAAAGCATAGTGCGGATTGGGCGTCTAAGTTCCACAGCAAGAAGCACGACGAAGATATTGAGAGATACGTGCGGGCACTCTTGGGGCGGGTTGGGCAATTCATCCTTGCCGGCAGTGCCGATGACATGGCGCGGGATGAGGCGGACACGGTCAACATTGCACAACTGAGAAGCGTCGGTCGCGTTGCGGAAGCGTCCCTCATCGAGCAAAACATCCTTGCGAGGAAGCGAGCGGAAGAGGCCCGTGCCGCCGAACGTCGCCAAGAGGCAATCCTCCACTCTATCGAAGACACTCAAGAAGATATTCAGTCCCAACTTGATGATATTTCGCGACAGCAGCAACAGCTTCAGTTCCAGCAATCGCAACAGCAACGATATGGACGGTAGGGCTCAATCTCCAAAAGCAATCATGCGCCGAATCCCTGAATCAACTTGGCGGGAACTGCGTGCCGCGTATTGCGCCGGGGCGTCGTTGCGCGGCCTGGCGCGGCAAAGCGGCATCCCGGCTGGATCGCTCTTGAGCCGAGCGCACCGTGAGCAATGGTCAAAGGGAGCCGGGGCTGCGAAAACTCTTGCCTTGCAAACCCAGCGGAGCGCGCCCGATGTCTCAACGGCGGCAGCAGCGACAATAGGCGAGCGCGGGCAACGTCACGTTGAGCGCATGGCTGGCATCGTGGAGCGCGGAACCGGGCATGTTGAGCGCATGGAGCCGGACACGATTCTCGACCGGGCTGACGATGTTGACCGGCTTGACCGGATAGCGAGGCGCACCTTCGGCTTGGACGGGCGCGATCAGGCGATGGGAATGGTGAACATCATGCTCGTGAAGATGGAGCTACTGCAGGAGACGCCAGCGGATGCTCGCGAGGTCTAACAGGGCCTTGAAATAGTCCCGTTTGCCTGGCTTGGGTTTGGGATGATCTCAATTACTGGGCACGATCTCTACCAGAACCGGCATCCCTCCAATAGTGGAGAGTCTTGTTGGTCCGTAACCAGTCACTTCAAACGGCCCATTTCCGGTTACTTCAAAAGGCTGTTTGGGAATGCGAACGAAGATAAGAATCAGCGTTGCGAGGATTCCGGCGAGAAACAGCGTGTTAAGGACGCGGAGAGTTGTATTCATGCCGCAAGTCTATCAGAGAAGGGTGGTCCGGGTGCTCGCTTCTCTGTTTGCCCGTTTGCAATCATTCGCAATCAGCAACGGCGCACTGCAATCGGGCTGGGGGAACTGAAAAGCAGACGTTTTGCATGACGCTGCATGACAGATTTTCTTCCGAAAGGTGCATTTTCTTGCAACTTAAAGGCATCTGAGAAGCGCCCGTTGTCGAGACTAGAGTAAGCTGTAAACATCTAGTTCTAAGTGATTTAACGGAAGTGGCTGGGGCCGGAATCGAACCGGCGACACGAGGATTTTCAGTCCTCTGCTCTACCAACTGAGCTACCCAGCCGTGTCTCTCGCCGAAAAGGCGCGCGCCTGAGCGCGGGTGGTCACTATGCAATATTCCGGAAGGGGAGCAAGAAGAAGCGCTGGCGCGCTCCTAATTGGGTGGGATAGCGCGCTGGGCCGTCGCTCCGCGGACTTCGCTAACGCGCGCCATCCCTGCCAGCATCAGTTGCCGGCCACCTCTTGGTCCGGGACGGGAATCTTGAAATGGCATTGGTCGCTGACGTATTTCTGCAAATAGCGCAAGGGATGCTCGCGCGATTTCGTCGCGGCTGCTGTATAGGCTTGCAGGAAGGGAATAGTCGCCGGCCTCGCCTGGATCGCAGCCATCACGTCGGGCCGATGCTCGACGTTGGCCAGCTCAGCAAAAATGTTAGCCAGGCGGAGGGTTCCTTCGGCAAAAAGCTCGGGATGTGTCTTATCGCTGATTTGCGCAAGGGTAAGGTCTAACGCCTTATCCCATCGGCCCATCCGCCAGAAAGTGGCGGCGCGTAGATTCCGCACATCCATCGCATATCGGCCGTTGGGAAATGCATGATCGTAATCGTCGAGCGCTTTCATCACGCGTTCCGGCTGGAACGGCTCGCGCGTGTACGGTTTTTGCGCCACCTCCACCACGTCGTCGACGGGTTGCGTACCGGGCAACGGTATCCCTATGCAGTTAATAAACGGGCAGGAAAGTGCGTAGACCGAGCGCGCCAGCACAAAGAGGGCGGCTTCCTTCTTCTGACTGTGTGGATATTTTTGTAGAAATTCGCGAGCCATCTTTTCCATCTCCGCGTGATCGCGCGAAATATAGGTGACGGGATGTTCGGCATCCTTTGGATCCTTGATATCGGTCGCGACATCGGAGCGAGCGCCGCTGACCAACGCCATCCGGCAAATATCGAGATAGTCGCCCAGGCTTTTGAAGAGGGGATTTTTCTGCGCGGCATCAATCTCGGCGCTGACCGTTTCGTCACTATCCGTGCCGCTCATACCGGGGTCGAGAACGGCCGCTCGTGCCCGGTGCAAAAGGTCCAGTCGAAGATTGACGTAAATATCCTGCGCTTCGCGCGTTACGCCGGGTTCGGAGAGGAACTGCGCCAGGTCTTCCATGCAATTGATACCTCCGGCGTCTTCCGCGCCGGTGGCGGAGGCGCGCAGGTCTTTGCTCAGTGCGGTGACCTCCTTGAGCAGCTCGACTGGCTCCATCGCGGCAGCGGTGCCGCGCAAGGCCCTGACCCGGGTTATTATTTCCGCCGGTACTTCCAAGCCTTGCTCCCGGGCGGGCACCAGTTGCTGGAAAGCCTCATCATCCGAAAACGGATCACCATGCGAGGAAGCCTCGTCCGTGCAGGTGTCCGGCCAGTAATAACTTGTAACATCGGGAGGGGCCCAACTCGAATCGGCTTCAGCTTTGGTGGCCGGCGGCACGCTCCAGTAGGCCGCGAAACGTTGCGCTTCGGGTGACTTGGGAGATTCACTGCGGAGCTTGTCGTAGATCTCACGAGACACCGCCTCGAGCTTGATCTCGCGCGCGCGGGTCTCGGCGTAATGAGAAGCTCGTGCCACCTGCGGCAAGGTCTCCAGCGCTTTGAGCCGGGCGCGCGCCGCTGTGGGGGTGGAGGGAACAAGGCGAGCCGCGCGCATCCACCAGCGCGAGGCGTGATGCAGTTCGTCCCGGTCGTCCAGCTGATCCTCCGCGCCGGGGAGATGGAGAGCAGCCCCGTTATCGCGTCTCGTTAGGCCATCGAGCGTCGAAGAGCTCGAGACATGGATCCGGGTTCCGAGGGGGGTGCGCAGGAGTTGTCCGCGCGCTCCTGCCCAGGTGTCGCCCAGTTGCACCATTCGCTCCGCTTTTTCCGGCGCACTGCCGCCCGTGTCACTGGTGAGTTTTTGCAAGCGATTGACCAGGGTCCGGACCGCAGGAACGGTGATGAATTTTTCGGCTTCGACAAAATTTTCCGCCGCGAGGTAGCGCTCGGCCAAAATGGCGCGCATTTCCGCTCTGTTCGCTTCCGTTAAGACTGGGTTGTCCAAGGCGGCCGCCAGCTCCGGTAAGGGTGAGAAATTGAAAAGCGTATCAATCAACTGTCCGATCTGATCCTCGTCCGCGCCGGAGAGATTGGGGTAAACCGAACTCTCCGTCATTTTCCAATCGGTCTCGCTGATGGGATACACTTCCCCTTCGGTGAAACGCGTGCCCAACTCGTTAGGGGAAGGCTCCTTCTCGTCGGCGACTTCGGCATCCGATTTTTTATCGTCGGACTCATCGCCTTCTTTCGCTTTAACCGGTGAGGGGGAGGGCGCGGGCGTTGTCTCTGGTTCGGGCTTGGGCAGCAGCTGATAGAGAACGGCGATGGCCTGGCCGGCCTGATGATTATCCTGCAGGGCCAGGGCCAGGCGGACACGCACTCCGGGCTGCATGGGCGATTTCGGAAAGGCCTTCAGAAATGCTTGAAAAGCGTCAATGGCCTCGCTGGTTTTGCCGGCGCGCTGCAGGGTGATCCCACGAGCAAAGAGCAGATCGTCGCTGCGTTTCAATTGATCGGGCGCGATCTGTGAGAGTCGCAGGGCCTGCGCCTGATCGCCGCTGCCACTGGCCGCTTGCACGAGCATGGCGAGGTAGCGGGGCTGCCAATCACTCGATTTGTAGGCGTCCTTTTGTTTCGCGACCGCTGTCGCGATGCGAGGCAACAGGGTGCGCCGCCACTTCCGGACATCGGCCGGGTTATCCCATTTGCCATTGTAATTGTCCGCCTCCGGCGCGCTCAGGACCAGGTAGGTGAAAGCCATGGCGATGCGCGGATGCCGCGCGATGAGAGCAAAGGCCGCCTCGCCGCCCGGCTTCGAGGCCACACGGGCCAGAGACTTTTCGCAACTGTAAATGGCGGTCGGAAGCGTCTCGGGGTGGCCGGGGGTTTCCGCTTGAGCGATGTAAAGATCGAGCGCCTTGAGATAATTTTCGCTGTCATAGGCGAGTGCGCCCAACCAGCCGAGGGCATCGGCATCGAGGCGGCCGCGTGGATAATGTTTACGAAAATTTTCGAACGCGGTGATGGCCGCCTTGCGCGAGTTCGCGTCGGCTTTTTCGGCGCGTGACGCAGAGAACAGGCAACGAGCATTCAGGAACATCGCCATCTCGGCGCGCGGCGATTTCGGAAATTCTTCAATCACGCGGTCGAACCATGACTGGCAATTTGTGCGATCGCCGTCGGAGAATTGAATAGCACCGCAGGCGCACAGCCAGTTTGCCTTGATCAGCCCTTTGGCCGCTGCCACGCGCGGAGCCAGTTCTTCGACGGTGGCGCTGAGCCGCGCATGCTCAACCCGCCAAAGCACGTACTCCCGCGCGGCTCCCGGGTTCTCCGCGGAGACGGCGACGGCATCGCGAAGATCGTGCGCCATGTTACAAGCGAAATTGTCCCGGTGGACGCGCGCTTGGACGACCCAATCGTCGGCGATTTTGAGTAGGGCTGGGATGGGATCCTTGCCCAAACGACCGGCCACGTCTTTAGCGGGCGTTTCGATATCGAGCGGCTGGCCGGCGGCGGGGATGGTCGACGTTTCCAGAAAAATTTCGCCGAGCGACTTTCCCGGCAGCATATCGAGGGTGTCCCCTAACTTGGCCGGAGCTTCGAACCAGTCGCCACCCGTGGCATAGACGGTGGCCGCCATGAAGAGATTGCCAAGGCAAAACGTAAGACGCTTCATTCGAGTGGTTTCCATTCTTCTTCGTTATCCGGACGCGATAGCGAGCGTGCCGGAAAGAAGCGGCAGGGACCAGCTGAATCAGTCCGGTTTTCAGACTCTGCCCGGCGCCCAACTGGCTAAAGGTAAAAACGAGCTGTGTGGCGAACGGAATGGCCACCCGTTTTACTCCTTCCCCGGTCTGGCGGGAGCCGGCCACGGTGACGAAGTCTCCTGCCTCCGCTTCGCGGAAAATCGGAGAATCGGCCGCGATCTCGACAGTATAACCTCGCTCATTTTGATTACTCGAAGGCAAGCGCGGCTCCAGGTCGGCTGCGCTATCGTTGGTCAGGACCAACGCATTTGGCGGGTCCGTAGGTTGCAAGGTTAGGTGAGGCTTTGCTTCCAAATGAGAGAGCTGGGCCAGAGACCATCCGCTCGAGGCGGTCGAATCGGGAAGGCGGAACAGAGTGACCCCGCGCGCGTTCTTTTGTCCGGCCGCCTTAATGGCATCACGTAAAGCGGAGCGCTCGACCAGCCTAACGATTAATTGATCGCCCGTCTGCAAACGAACATTCGATATGTGAAGAGGGCCTTGTGCGCGCAGCACGGTGGCGCCGGGCAGCGGCTTCGATGGGCCGATCAGTGCGTGATTCAAGCAGACTTCGTCCCAATTCCAGTTGCGGATCTGGCCGCGCGATTTGCCCGTCGCATCATAGACGGTTAAACGGGCGAAGGTGGGCAGACCCGCGTGCCAGGGTTTCGGGCAGGCCGACCAGTCGCCCAACATTTTCAGCATCGTCTCCGGCACAATCAGGGCATGCGGGCCTTCCCGGGGCAGGACGGGTTCTGCTTCGAAATCGTAGAGCATGGGGAATAATTCGTCCACGCTGGGGGCCAACGCGCGCAGATGGTCCGGCCGGCTCCAATGGGGCAAAGCGGTGATGGTCAGGTGTGGGGTAATCTCATGGATGGTGGCGAGGGCGCGGCCGTAGTCGTCCAAAAGCCGATCGGGGGCGTCGTAATCGAGTTGCAATTCTCCCGTTAGGCGGGCCGCCGGCGTCAAGGACCTAACGAGCGAGGAGGTGGAGGCAGGAGAAAACGGCTGCCGCTCATGCGAGACGAGCCGGACGACCGGGACAAAATGGATGGGAGCCTTGGGCGGGAAAGGGAATCGCGTTTTCCATTGCCATTGGTCGCCCCTGTTTTCCAGCTCACCGACGTGCCAGTAGATGGTGTGGACGTCTTGGGCCGAGAGTTGTGTCAATTCATCCTGGGTGAGCGGTTCTTCGCGTTGCCAGACCCAATAGGAAACGTCGAAAGCGGATGCCGAGGTCAGTCTTCCCAAGGCGGTAATCAAACAGAGTAGCCAAATCTGGCGTCGATTCCTCACAAACTGATTGCGCGCGAACTCTAGGAATTGCGCAAGGCGAAATCCCAGGACGGTTGCACTTGGCATTCCGGGGAGCACAGACTGGCAGACCTGTGCTCCCCGGAATAAGAGCGTTGACCGATGGCCCTCGTCCCCCTAAGTAAGCGGTTCTTTTACCGCCATGCTGATTGTTATGAACGCCGGGGCCAGCGAGGCCGAGATCGCCAGTGTTATTCGAATTATCGAGTCACTCGGTTTTCGCGCCCATTCCATGCCGGGGGCGACCCGCACGGCTATCGGCGTGACGGGCAATCGCGGTACGGTGGATCTGAGCCGTTTCGAGAATTTGCCGGGCGTGGCCGAAGCGATTCGGGTAACCAAGCCCTACAAGTTGATTACGCTCGACCTCCGACCGGATCGCACCGTGGTCGATGTTGGCGGCGCGAAGATCGGCGATGGATCACTTGCCATCATGGCCGGTCCCTGCGCGATCGAAAGCCGGGAGCAGGCCTTTGCCGCGGCCGAGAGTGTAGCCAGGAGTGGCGCAAAATTCTTTCGAGGTGGTGCCTTCAAACCGCGCACCTCACCCTACTCGTTCTCCGGTCTGGGGGAGGATGCTTTCAAGATCCTCAATGAAATCCGTGAAACACTCGGGTTGAAGATCGTGAGCGAAGCGCTCGACGAGACGACTATCGACCTGGTGGAACAGCATGCCGACATGATTCAAATCGGCGCTCGAAACATGCAGAATTTCACTCTCCTGAAACGGGCCGGGCGTTCGCGTCTGCCTGTCCTGCTCAAGAGGGGCATAGCTGCGACATTGGAAGAATGGCTGCTGGCGGCGGAATACGTGATGGCTGAAGGAAATTATCAGGTCGTCTTGTGCGAACGAGGAGTGCGCACCTTCGCGCAACACACGCGCAACACTTTGGATCTGGCGGCGGTCCCGGCGGTCCGGCGGATTTCGCATCTCCCGGTCATCGTCGATGCGGCCCACGGAACCGGCCACAGCTACATGGTCACGCCGCTCGCCCGGGCGGGCGTGGCGGTGGGAGCCGATGGGATCATGGTGGAAGTCCATGCGAAGCCGGATGAAGCGTTGTCGGACGGTGCGCAGGCGTTGACCCTGGCGGAGTTCGAGCAGATGACCAAGGAACTCGAAGCGATCCACAACGTCATCGGTAAGAACGTTCCCTAACCGGCAGGGGTGTTGGCCGAACCGTCCCTGCGCGAGGCGGTCCGAACTAAATTTGCAGGAAATTCGCCAGCAAATTCTTTCCTTCGGCGGTGAGAATTGATTCGGGATGGAACTGGACACCATGCAACGGAAACTCCCGATGCTGTAGACCCATGATCTCGCCATCGTCACTCGTCGCGGTAATTTCGAGCGACTCGGGGAACGTCCCGGGCTTTACCACGAGCGAGTGATAACGAGTAGCCTCGAGCGGCTGGGGCAGGTTCTGGAAAATGCCGCGATTGGTGTGATGGATAATCGATGTCTTCCCGTGCATCAGACGGTCCGCCCGGACAATCTCTCCTTCAAAAACCTGCGCGATGCATTGGTGCCCAAGACAGACTCCCAGAATGGGAATGTCCCGCCCCAGCTCGCGGACCAGCTCCGGGCAGATACCGGCGTTTTCCGGCCGCCCCGGACCGGGTGAGATACAAATCCGGTCTGGCCGCAAAGTCTCGATTTCGCGCAGAGAAATTTCGTCGTTTCGTTTGACCGTCACCTCCGCCCCCAGTTCGCCGAAGTACTGGACGAGGTTGTAAGTAAACGAGTCGTAATTATCGATGACGAGCAATTTCATGCTTCCATCCGGTGGGCGCGTGCGATGGCCTCGAGCATCGCTTTAGCCTTGTTCACGCATTCATCGTATTCGCGGGCCGGATCCGAGTCCGCCACGATCCCGGCCCCGGTCTGCAGATAAGCTTTCTGATCTTTCAGGACAATCGAGCGCAGCGCGATGCAACTATCGAGTGAGCCGTCGAATCCGAAATAGCCCACGATGCCGGAGTAAAATCCGCGCCGGCTTTTCTCCAACTCTCCGATAATCTGCATGGCGCGAACCTTGGGCGCGCCCGAAACCGTTCCGGCAGGAAAGGTGGCGCGCATCGCGTCGAAAGCGGTTTTCCCTTCAGCCAACTGACCGACCACGTGGGAAACGATATGCATGACGTGGCTGTAGCGTTCAATCACCATCTGCTCGGTCACCCGGACGGTGCCGCACTGGGCCACGCGGCCCACGTCGTTTCGTCCGAGGTCAATCAGCATGACGTGTTCGGCGCGTTCTTTCGGATCAGCCAGCAGTTGCTCAGCCAGGCGGTCGTCCTCCTCCGCATCGCGCCCGCGAGGTCGCGTTCCCGCAATTGGGCGAATCTCGGTGAGACCGTCCCGCACGCGGATATGCACCTCCGGCGAACTTCCCACGGCGGTGAATTCTTCGCCGAATTTCAGCAAGAACATGTAGGGCGAAGGGTTGCCGAAGCGAAGACAACGATAAAGTTGGAGGGGATCGCCAGCAAAGTCCGCCTCGAAACGTTGCGACAAGACCACCTGAAAAATATCTCCCGCACCGATCAGTTCCTTGGCTTGCCCGACGATCGATTCATATTCCGGGCGCGTCGTGTTACTTCGGGCCTCGGGCACGTGCGTAACGCGAGCGGCTGAGATTGCGGCGAGGGCCAGCGGTTTTTGTAAGAGTTCGAGCACGGTCGCGAGGCGGGTCTGGGCCAAGTGATAGGCAGCTTCGACCTGCGCCGGGTTATCCAAATAAACGTTCGTGATCAGACGCAGCTTGCTGAAGCGATGATCGAAAACGAGGAGCGTGCGGGCGATCACGAACATCACTTCGGGGACCTCAAGGCCACCGGAGGAGTGCAGTTTCACGGTTGGTTCGAAAAAGCGAACCACGTCAAAACCGATGTAACCGATGGCGCCTCCCACGAAGTGCGGAATGTCCGCGGCGGCCACGAATCGAAAGCGCGACATCGTCGTCTGGAGCTCTGTCAGGGGGTCAGTCTTGGTGGCGAAGGTCTTGGTGGTTCCATTCTCCGTGATCGAAATGTCGGAACCGGAGCTTTGAAATCGCAGGATCGGATCAAACCCGATGAATGAGAATCGACCGGTCTGCTCGCTTTTTTCGGCCGATTCGAAGAGGAAGCAGTCTCCCGTATCCTGAATCTTGGCGAAGGCGGAAATGGGCGTTTCGTTGTCGGCCACAAGGTCGACCACGAGAGGTATGAGATTACCGCTCTGAGACAAAACGCGGAACTCGTCGAGAGACGGGGAAATGTTCATTTTGGGATCGGCGTGAAGCGGAAGCGAATTGGGGCGCTCGTCATATCATCTGAGCGAGCATGGTTGGCAAGAGAAGGAGCTAGGGGGGCGGCCTCAAAGTGGGGGCAAATGAACGCTTTTGAATAAAACCTTGCGTGCGCGGGCGGGCGGCCCATTATTTCCACTCACTTTATCGCGGGTGTAGCTCAGTGGTAGAGCATCTCGTTGCCAACGAGAATGTCGAGGGTTCGAACCCCTTCACCCGCTCCAAAGGTTCTGCTCATGCTCGCGCTTACCCAAGGGAGTCATTAGGTTGAAACGCTATGACGTGGCCGCTTACATCTGGCCTTCCTATCATTACGAACCGCGCCTGGAGCAGTTCTGGCCGGAGAAAGATGGCGAATGGTACACGGTGCGCCGGGGTGCGCCGCGGTTTGCCGGGCACGACATGCCCCGCATCCCCTTGCTGGGCTATCAGGATGAGGCCGACCCGGCCGTCATGCGCGAGCACATCGCGTTGGCCCGCGCGCACGGGGTCAACGTCTTCATCGTCGATTGGTATTGGTATGAAAACGCGCCCTGTTTCGAGCGGCAGTTGAACGAGGGTCTCCTGCCCGCCCTCGAGGGAACGGATACCAAGTTCTACCTGATGTGGGCCAATCATGACGCCACCACTCTGTGGGACATGCATACGGACGAGGTGAAACCCGTGTGGTCGGGTCGGGTAAACCGGGCCGTGCTTGAGCCGATGTTCGATCGGCTGCTCGAGCGCTATTTGAAACTCGATTGCTACTACCGGATTAACGACCAGCCCGTGCTCTCCTTTTTCGATGAGCAGAACTTGATTGCCGGGCTCGGGGGCCTCGCTCCGGCGCAGGAGGCGTTCAACTGGATGCGCCAGCGCAGCGTCGGGCAGGGCTTGCCCGGTCTGCACCTCCAGGCCATCGCTCGCCGCGGTCATGGGGCAGCGGAAACAGGGTCCATCCGGAATCCCGGCAGCGAGAAGCAGGCGGCCAGCGTTCTGAATTACGACAGCGCCACCAGTTACCAGTATTGCCAGAACGCCGGCGGCGAAGGTGACTATGTCACGTGGGCCGATAAAGCCATGTCCTATTGGGGATTCTTCGAGAAGGCCTACGGCAGTTTCTATCCCCATGTCTCCATCGGGTGGGACGACGCGCACCGCCACCCCTCGGTGAAATCGGCGGTGCTGGGCTCGACCCCGGATGCCTTTGAGGCCTGTCTCTGGAAGGCAAAAGCTTACCTGGATGCGCATCCGAACCAAGCGCCCCTGGTGACGATTAACAGTTGGAACGAATGGACCGAGGGGAGTTATCTCCTGCCGGACATGCGCTGGGGGTATCGTTACCTGCGGGCCGTCCGCGACGTATTTGGTTTTTCTTGATTTCGGCTGACCCGCCCTTCACCCGCGCTCTTTGGTAGGACCGGCGCGCTGCGCCGTTCGATCAGTACTTTTTTGGGGATCTCAGCCTTGTGCGGAGCGTGCGGAACAAAAAAGCGGTTTTTCCTGAATCCAAAGACCCCTCTGTCAGCATCTCACCAATGAGAAGTTACTTATGAAAAATCTGTTTATAGCCTTCATGTGCTCCACCGCCCTGGCGATGGGAGCGTTCGCCCAAGACCCGACCACCCCCCCGCTGGCCAGTCCGGCAGGATCGCCCGCGCCGGCGGCTACGGCCACTCCCGTCTCTTCCGCCTCGCCTGCTCCCAGCGAAACGGCCCCTTCCACCCTGGCCGGCCGAATCCATGATAAGGTCGACAAAAAGCTCAAGCACAGGGGCATGGACATCCATTTCGGCGACGGCGACAAAGACCCGGATAGCGGCAGTCATCACAGCTCAAACGATGACATTGCCATGGCCATTCCGATCGTCGGGATGGTGATGCTGGCGGTTTTCGGATCGCCTGTGCTGATCGTGGCGGTCATTCTTTATTTTGGCTTTTCTCGCAATCGCATGATGCACCGGACGGTGCGGATGATGGTGGAGAAGGGGCAGCCGGTTCCGGCAGCGTTGCTCAATCCGCCCGCGGCCGTGCGCAAGCGCTCGGATATGCGGCGCGGCGTGGTCTTGGTGATGATCGGCCTCGGCCTGATGATCTTTCTGGCTGCGGTTAACGAGGGGGAAGGCGGCTCCTGGGCGGTCGGGGTGATCCCTTTTCTGATCGGTGCGGGTTACCTGGTGGTGTGGAAAATGGAGGGTAAGATCGCGGATGAGGCAAAGACAGACAATCCGCCGCCCTTGCCCTAGCCTGCGGCGTGGAGTTAACGGATGCAGACCTCGTCGCTCGAGTTCTTGTTGATGAAGACCAGCATGCTTTCAGCGAACTGGTCCGCCGGCATCAATCGAGCGTGCGAGGTTTACTTCGCCAACTTACCCGAACCGACTTTGCCCTGGCGGATGATCTGGCCCAAGACGCCTTTTTGCGTGCCTACAAGCACATCCGCAGTTTCCGGGGCGAGGCTCGTTTCTCCACCTGGTTATACCGGATCGCCTACAACGTTTTTCGCGAAGACGCGCGGCGCCGCAAAGAGCTGGTCGGAATCGACGAAGACGCAGTCGAAGCGGAAGCAGATCCGCAGACAGTCGATGCCGGTCTTAGACACGATCTTATGCATGCCCTGAGCCTCCTTCCACTGCACGAGCGGTCGGCCATTTTACTTTGCTGCCAGAATGGCTTATCGCATGATGAAGCAGCCCGGGTCCTCGATATTCCGCTCGGTACGGTCAAAACTAACGTGCTGCGCGGTCGGGAAAAATTGAAGCGGACTCTGGCCGCCTGGCAGACTAACTAATGGACGAGACGAACGAGATGGATTTGCTGGATCGCCAGTTGCGCGAAGCGACGCCTTATCTGGATGATGACGGATTTACCGGGCGCGTCCTCCAGAAGCTGCCGGTGCGCCGCCCGCGTCTGCAGGCTTTCCGCGCTTCCATCCTGCTGGGGGCCGCCGTCATTGCCAGCATGGTGGCCTATCTTCTTTCGGACGAGGGCCGTTTTGTCAGCGAAGGAATGGTGCGCATGGCCGGCATGTCGCCGCTTATGATTCTTTCACTTGCCATGATCATCGGCATCCTGGTGATGGTCGGCGGCGTGGCTGCCGCCATCTCACGGGATCGTGGACTACGGATCCTGGGGTAGGCGAGGTGGCTTTGTAGTCTGCGGATGTGCCTTTGGCGGAGTCGTGGTCGCGGGCGATTGGGGTCAATCGCCCCTACCTAAGCTGCGCAGAGGGCGCGCGCCTGGCTCACGTCCATTTCAATCTGCTGCTTCAGGGCTGTCACGCTTTCGAATTTGCGTTCCGCCCTCAAATAATGGAGGAAGCGCACTTCCATATCCTGGCCGTAGATGTCGCGCTCGAAATCGAGCAGGTGAATCTCGAGTGTGCGGTGCGGCTGGCACCGGGCCACGGTCGGGCGAACCCCCAGGTTAATGACGCCGTGATATCGCACGCCTCCCATCCAGGCTTCCGCCAGGTAGACGCCATTGGGCGGAAATTGTTCGCTGTGCGCGCTCAGATTGGCCGTGGGGAACCCAATTTTGTTCCCCAACGCTTCCCCATGCACGACCGTGCCGAGAATGGTGTAATCGCGGCCCAACATTTCAGCGGCCCTAACGAAATCACCCTGCTCGACCGCCTGCCGGATGGCGGTGCTGCTGACCACGTTGCCATTCACCCTGACAGGTGGAATTCCCACAACCTTGAAATCGTCGCGCTGGCCGAGTCGTTGTAAGAGGTCGAGATTGCCCGCGCGATCCTTGCCGAACGACCATTCGTGGCCCACACAGATCTCGCGCAGGGGCCTGGCGTTCCGGACCAATTGGGCAACGAATTCGGCGGGGGATGTGGCGGAGAACTCCTGGTCGAAACGGAGGACGAGAAGATGGGCCACGCCGAGCGCGCGAATCAGCGCGACTTTGTGTTGGGTAGACGTCAATAAATGAGGGGCCTGGCCTGGTCGAAGAACTTTGGCGGGATGCGGATCAAAGGTGACCACCACCGGCGTGCCGCCGGCCGAGTGGGCGTGGCCGCTGGACGTTGAAATGACGGCCTGATGCCCGCGGTGCACGCCATCGAACACCCCGATGGCCAGAAAGAGGGGCCCGCGCAAGCCGGAGAGCTCCTCGATGGCGTGCAAGGTCTGCATCATGGTCGCACGCGACGAGCGTTTTTTTCAGGCGCCGCGCATGCGCGACACTTCCGGCAGAGTCAGCATGCGGCCGATAATTTCGTCGCGCGCACCATTCTTAATTTCGTCGACCGTGATAGCCCCATCCACCACGAACCGGCCTGATTTGGTGCGGCGCAAATTCTTGAGGTGGGCTCCGCATCCGAGGGCTTCCCCGATGTCGTGCGCGTAGGTTCGAACGTAAAACCCTTTGCTGCAGAGCACCGTAAAATCAATCTCGGGCAAGGTGATTTGATCAATCGCGTAACGATAAACGTGGACGAGACGCGGCTCGCGTTCGACCACCTTGCCTTGCCGAGCCAGCTTATAGAGAGGCACGCCGCCATGTTTAATGGCCGAAACCATGGGGGGCATCTGGTAGAAATCGCCGCGGAATTTATCGAAAGCTTCCCGGATTTGCTCCGCACTCAATTCCGGCACCGGCCGTTGCTCGATGATTTCGCCTTCGCGATCCTGCGTCGACGTGCTGGCTCCAAGGGTCATGGTTCCCACGTACTCCTTGTCCTCGCTCATCAACAGATCTTGAATTTTCGTCCCGCGACCGAGGGTCAGCAGAAGCAACCCGGTAGCCAGAGGATCGAGGGTACCGCAATGGCCGACCTTCTTGATTTCAAGGCGTCGTCGCACGATGGCGACGACATCGTGGGACGTCATGCCGCCTGCCTTATCGACCAGCAAAACGCCGTCAGGAGTGGCGGCCGATGGTATCACAGATTGCCTCCATTACTCGTTTTTCCACGTCTGCCAAAGTCCCGCCGACGCGTGCACCCGCGGCGAGAGTATGACCGCCGCCTCCGAATTGCTGGCAGATGGCGCAGACATCGATCTTCTGGTCTTTCGAACGCATGCTGACCCGCACTTTTTCGTCGGCCAGTTCCTCGAAGAAGACCGCCACGATCACTCCTTCAATGGCGCGCAGATGATCGATCAGTCCTTCGTTATCTTCTGGCAGAACACGCAATTCGGCCGCGGTGGTCAGGCCGAGGCTGAAACTGGCGACCTTGCCGCCCGCGTCGAAGCGCATGGTGCGCAGCAATTCGCGCAATAATTCGACGCGGCGTCGCGGATAATTCTCGTAGAGTTGCTGGCTGACGCGGCCCACGTCCACCCCGTGGCGGACCAGCTCGGCGGCGATTTCAAAGGTGCGCGCGGTCGTGTTGGAATATTGAAACGAACCGGTATCCGTCGAGATGGCTACGAAAAGATTCTCCGCGATCTCGGCGTCGATGGGAAAGTTTTCCGACTTGAGGAGTTCGAACAAAATCTGCCCAGTGGCGGGGGCGGAGGCATCGACGTAAACGAGATCGCCGTAGCGCGGGTTACTCGGATGGTGGTCGATGTTGACACAAATCCGGGCGGAACCAATGGCGGCAAAGGCGGTGCCCATCCGGTTCTGAATAGCGGTGTCGAGCGCGATGAGCACATCGACGTCCTGGGGAATGGCCGGGGGCTTGCCTAACAAGTCGGCGCGCGGCAGAAACGAATATTTGTCGAGCATGCCATCTTCGTTCCAGACATGAACATCCTTGCCCAGATGCTTGAGGGAAAGGGCCATGGCCAACTGGCTGCCGAGAGCGTCTCCGTCCGGACGCACGTGGCTAAGAACGGCAAAGCTTTGGTTATCGCGCAGCACCTGTGCGATTTCGGGGAAGGTAGAGGAAGTCATGGGAGCTCTGGGGCAACCCGTGGCCGCGGGGTGGACCGGCCTGTGGCCAATGCTTTCACTCGTCGCGGGCCGCGGGCGGCTCGAGTTTCTGCAATATCTCGATGATACGTGTGCCACGCTCGATCGAGTCGTCCAGATGAAAGACAAGATGCGGCGTATATTTCAAGACGACGTGCCTGGCCATTTCGGCCTGCAGTAACGCCCGATGCGCGACCAATTTGCTCATCACGCTCTCCTTCGGTTCGGCTCCCAGGACGCTCACGAAGACATGGGCGTTTTTCAAGTCCGGCGTGACATCGACCTGATTGATCGTGACGAGAGACGATTCAAAATAGACTTCGCGGGCGATGAGCGCGCTCAGTTCCCGTTTGACGAGTTCGTTAACCCGGAGAAGTCGGTGTTTCATTTCGAAGGCAATGGAGAATGGGGAGGGGAGGCGTCTGCCACCGCTCCGCTACTCCAGGAGAATCACAGCTTCTGGGCGACTTGTTCGAGCTGATAACACTCGATGATATCGCCGACCTGATACTCGTTGAAATCACCCAGCTTGATGCCGCATTCCAAACCGTTGCGCACTTCTTTCACGTCGTCCTGGAAGCGCCGCAAAGTCGAGAGGCCGCCGTCGTAGACCGGTTGGCGCCGGCGCAGAACCCGGGCCCGCCCGGTGCGCGAGATGCGTCCGTCGGTCACGAGACAACCCGCCACGATGCCCCGGCTCAGCTCGAAGACCTGTTTCACTTCGGCATGTCCGATAACAGTCTCGCGATGCTCCGGATCGAGTAGACCCGCCATGGCTTCTTTAAGCTGATCGATCAATTCGTAAATGATCGAATAGAGTTTTACCTGAACCACTTCGCGCTTGGCCGCGCCGACGGCCATGCTCTCCACCTTGACGTTGAATCCGACGACCACCGCATCAGAGGCGCTGGCCAGGAGAATATCATTTTCCGAGATCGGTCCCACCCCTCCATGGATGATTTCGAGATCGATCTTCTTGCTGTCGATTTGCCCAAGCGCGCCGACCAGCGCTTCGAGCGAACCCTGCACATCCGTCTTAAGAATAATGCGCAAAAGCTTTTTGCCATCGGCCGCTTCCAAGAGCGTCTCAAGAGTGGCGCGTTGCGGAGTGGAGAGCTTGCCGGCCCGTTTCGCTTCCAGACGCTCTTCACTTAACGCCTTGGCTTCGCGCTCCGAAGTCATCACCAAAAGTTCATCGCCGGCATTAGGCAGACCGGTGAAGCCCAGAACCTTCACGGGTGTGGAGGGGCCCGCTTCCTTGACTTGGTTGCCTCGATCGTCCATGAGCGATTTCACTTTCCCGCTGTATTCGCCGCAGATAAACGGATCGCCCACTTTCAGAGTGCCCATCTGCACAATGACCGTCGCGGTCGGCCCGCGGCCGGCTTCGACCTGTGCTTCGATGACGGTGCCGCGCGGCTTGGCCGTGGGCGAGGCTTTCAAGTCCATGACCTCGGCCTGCAAAAGCATCATCTCGATCAATTGATCAATGTTGGTCCCTTTGGTCGCCGAAACCGGCACGGTGATGGTTTTCCCGCCCCAATCTTCCGGCGTCAGTTCCTTGTCCTGTAACTGCTTCTTGACCCGGTCAATATTGGCGCCGGGCAAGTCGATTTTGTTGATGGCCACCATGATCTCGACATGAGGTGCCGCCTTGGAGTGGTTGATGGCCTCAATCGTTTGCGGCATGAGACCGTCGTCCGCCGCTACGACCAGGACGACGATGTCGGTGACCGAAGCGCCGCGCGCGCGCCTGGCGGTGAAGGAGGCGTGGCCGGGGGTATCAAGAAAGGTTATGAGCTGTCCCTTATGTTCGACCCGGTAGGCGCCGATGTGTTGCGTGATTCCACCGGCTTCGCCCGCTGCGACTTTCGTCTTGCGGATGGCATCCATGAGCGAGGTCTTACCGTGATCGACATGTCCCATGAAGGTGATGATGGGGCTGCGCAGCTTAAGCTCTTCTTCCTTCTCGATGACCGGGGGAGGCGGTGCCACGATGATCTGTTCGACCTTGTGGACTCCACCGCCCTTGAGGCGGACTTCCTTTTCCAGGATGAAACCATGCTTTTCGGCAAGCTTGGTCGCGACGTCGGGCTCGATCGTCTGGTTCGGATTTACGAAAACATTGAAATCGGCCATGAGCTCTTTGATGAGCTGAAAATTCTTCACGCCCAACTGGGTGGCCAGGTCCTTGACGATAATGGGCGGTTTGATGTGGATGACGTTGGCCGGCACCTCTTCCTCGCTGGTCTGACCGGCTTCGGCGCCGGGGACTTCGACAGGAGCGACGGGTGGCGCCGGGACGGGAGCGGCGGCCACGGGTTCCGGCGTTCGCGGTGTGATGACCGGGCTTTCCATGGACGCACGGATCCGGGAGATGGGCGGCAGAAGGGCCGTTTTTCTCCGCGCTTCCCCCTCGGGCGAACGCTTTTGCGGCTTCTTCTCGTCAATCAGCGATACGGTTTCGACCGCGCGGCGGGGAGCCTTGGCCGCCGCTTTCGCGTCCGCCTCAGGCGCCGGACTTTTCGCTGCCGCGGTATGACCACGAGCCGGCTGGGCGGCCGATTCGACCTTCTTAAAAGGAACTTTGGTGCGAAGCGGTGGAGCCTTTTGTGCGACCGTAGCTTTCGGCGCCGCTTTGGCAGCAGCCGTTTTTCGCGCTGGAGTTTTGCTGGTCGTCTTTGTAGGCATTCCTGTTTTGAAAATTTTCGCTCATGGCCGGAGCGGGGTTAACCCAAAGCCATACGATCTACTGCGCCACCTTCTCTTGATGAACCGCATCATGAATTTCCTGCGCCTTGGGTTCTTCGACACCCAGGATGTCGATAATGTCCGACACGTCGGCGTCGCGCAGTCCTTCCAAATTGGTAAAGCCGGATTTCACCAGGGTAAGAGCCTGCTCTTCCGTGATGGGCAGCGAGCTGGCCAGAGTGTGCGCGGCCTGCACGACTTTTTGCTCGACCGCAGTGGTGGCGGAAACGTCCCTATCGATGTTGATCTCCCAGCCCGTTAGGCGGGAAGTGAGGCGCGCGTTCTGCCCTTTCTTGCCAATGGCAAGGGAGAGCTGGTCCTCGTCGACCGAAATCTGCACGCTCTTTTTCTCCGTATCGAAAACCAGGTTTTTCACTTTGGCCGGCTTCAGCGCTTCCAGGACAAAATCCTTGGGATCCGAGCTCCAGCGGATGATGTCCACCTTTTCGTTGTTCAGTTCGCGCACGATATTTTTTACGCGCGACCCGCGCATGCCGACGCAAGCGCCGACCGGGTCGACCTTCTCGTTGGCACTCCACACGGCGATTTTGGTGCGGTAACCGGCTTCGCGCGCAATCCCGCGAATCTCCACGGTGCCGTCGGC
>JBBRQE010000053.1:0-20751 GCA_038226905.1 Chthoniobacterales bacterium
CGCGAAAATTTGCCGTAATCGGCGACCAGGGGATTCACGAAAGGTGTGGTGATGCGCTATGGCAAACTGTTGTTGCCAAAATGACTGACCACTTTAAGGGAGAACGCTTCACCGAGGCTATCGTCGAAGCCGTTCAGGATCTGGGTGAAGTGTTGTCCGTCCAGTTTCCGGCAACGACTGAAGGGCAAAAGAACGAACTCCCTGACGACGTCATAGAAGGCTGAATCCTCCCTTTGCCAGGGGAACTTTCAGCTCCATGTCACGCTACCAACGGGCCAGGACCTCGATGGAGCCTGTTGGCTGGGAAGCTGACAGCTTCCCCCTACAGAAGAGGACGTCCCCCGCAGGTTCGTACGCACTTGCATTTCCCGCTGAATCGTCTTTATTCCCCGTCCGCAGCGAGTTTTTGAAACTTGCGCCGTTGGTCCCTGGGTCTTCCGTCGCTGACGCGAAGCCGCACTCGCCAGGGGTAACCCGGTGCCGAAGGAATTTCGATTTAAGGTCTCGATTTGGATTGGTCCGCAGTGGTTGCAGCAATCGCACATCGATATTCGACAATCGAACATAAATAATATGCCAGTCCGTTACGGTCGTTTTGAAATGCCGAAAACTCTCACGAAAGACGAGAGTTCATCCACTGAAACCTACGCCAAGTTTGTGGCCGAACCGTTCGAAGCGGGTTACGGCCATACGGTAGGCAATTCTCTTCGCCGCGTTCTCCTGTCCTCCCTGGAAGGCGCCGCCATCACCGCGGTTAAGGTAACCGGTGCGCAACATGAGTTCGCCACTCTCCCCGGCGTGGTGGAGGATGTGACTGACATCGTGCTCAACCTGAAGAAGGTAAAATTCAAAGCGGAAGATCACGAAACGCGCAAACTCTCCCTCACCGTGAACAAGGAAGGGGAAGTCACGGCCGCCGACATTCAGGTCACGCAAGGCTACGAAGTTCTGAACCCCAAGCAGATCATTTGCACGCTCGATAAAAAGCACAAGTTCGAGGCCGAGCTGGAAGTGCGGGTCGGCCGCGGTTTCGCCACCGGCGAAGAAAACAAGCGCGCGGATCAGCCGATCGGACTCATTGCCATCGACTCGATCTTTTCGCCTGTAACACGCGTCAAATACGCGGTGGAAAACACCCGCGTAGGACAGCGCACCGACTACGACAAGCTTATCCTCGAAGTCTGGACAGATGGACGTCTCACTCCCGATGACGCCCTCCTGCAAGGCTCGGCCATTCTGCGACATCACCTCGACGTATTCGTTAACTTCAACGAAGACGTGATCGAGTTCGATGAAACGCCGGCCGGAGTCAGCGAAGAGAACATGAAGCTGAAGAAGCTGCTTAACATGAGTGTCAACGAAATCGAGCTGAGCGTACGCGCCGCCAATTGCCTGAACAACGCCAACATCACCACGGTGGGTCAGCTGGCCCAGAAAACCGAGGCGGAGATGCTCAAGTATCGGAACTTCGGCAAAAAGTCGCTCAACGAGATCAAAGACAAGTTGCAGCAGTTGAGTCTCGGTCTCGGCATGAAATTCGACGCCGGCCTCGTGGACATTCCCGCCACTCTGGACGTGGCCGGTACCAATGGCGCCACCGTCGAGCCCTAATTTTTTCTTCCAGAACCAACCGACTTCGTCTCCATGAGGCATCAAAACAAAACGATCAAACTCGGCCGCACCGCCGCGCACCGCAAAGCGATGCTCGCTAACCAGGTTTGCAGCTTAATCGAACACGAGCGCATCAAAACCACCCTGGCCAAGGCCAAGGCCCTCCGTCCGCTCGCTGAAAAGATGGTGACGCTTGGTAAAAACGGTTCGCTGCACGCCCGCCGCACCGCCTTGGCCGTCCTGCGACAGAAGAATGCGGTCAAGAAACTGTTCGAGAACATCGCGCCTCGATCGACTGATCGAAAAGGCGGCTACACGCGCATTGTTCGGCTAGGTCAACGCAAGAGCGATTCCGCCTCGGTGGCTTTGATCGAGTGGGTCGATGCCGCTCCCATCACGGAAGAGAATCCCGTCGATAAGAAGAGCGTCAAACCCGCCAAGGAATCGACCCTACCCGTGCCAGACGAGACGAAGGGCGAGCCAGTCGCGTCGGCTGAAGGGAAACCGAAGCGCGGACTCTTTAGTCGAAAGTCCGGCGACAAGACGAAATAATTCCGCTCGGACGACGTCTGAGAATACGGGCGATTAAGCTCCGCGTCGGCGCGCGGACACGTCCCAGAAGAGAACGGTTTGTTCCCACCGGCGGAAATTGCCAATCGGTCCTCTTAGCGGTCCTAACCCTGGCTGCTGGCGTGCTGCCTTCCCGCGGTGCGCGCCACCCGAGTCGATCCCATACTCGCCCTCCGGACGGAGTGAGCTAACGAATGGCGACGGGACGCCAGTGCAATTTTCCCTTTCTGAGTTCCAGCCAGGCCACACCAGCCGGGGCGCCGCGGTTGGGACGAGTCACACAACCGGGATTTAAAAACAAGACGCCTTGCCTTCGTTCATTACGCGGTACGTGGGTGTGACCGTGCAAAACCACGTCGATGTTTTCGGGGGCTCGCTCCGGCGGGATATGTTGCAGCCGAAACTTCAGGCCGCCGCGCGCCAGGTCCAGAAGAAGAGGCCATTCGTAATGACTGTCGCAATTTCCGCGCACAACTTTCACCGGCGGACCGAGCGCGCACAGTTGGTCCAAAATGAGTTCAGCGCAAACATCTCCCAAGTGCCAGATCTCGTCCGCCTCCACCGCCATGGCCGTGACATTCGCCGGCAGGCGATCGTGCGTGTCGGCCAGGACAAAAATATGATGGTCTTCAGGGGGCGCGTTTTCCATTTGGATATCCGATACAAATCCCTTCGCACCATGACGCGATCGCTTCGACCATAAAATCAAATTAGGTCGGGACGGGCTGTCCAGGTGACAGAGTTGCGCGACTGCGTAGGTTCTCCCTCGTGTCTTTTAACGACTTTGGCCTTTCTTCAGAAGTGGTCCGCGGCACCCAGGCCATGGGTTTCGCGGAGCCGACTCCCATCCAATTGCGCGCTTTCCCCATCATCTTGTCGGGCAAAGACCTCATTGGAACCGCTCAGACGGGCACGGGTAAGACGGCAGCCTTCGCGCTTCCTATTCTCACACTTCTTGCGCAGCACGGTAAATTTCGCTGCCTTATCCTGGAGCCGACGCGGGAATTGGCGGCCCAGGTCGAGACCGCTTTTCGAGACTACGGTCGCTTTACTAATCTTGAAGTAACGGTCATCCACGGGGGCGTCGGATACGGAAAACAGCGCGAGGATCTTCAACGCGGTATGGATATCGTGGCGGCCACGCCAGGTCGGCTGCTGGATCATCTGGAGCAGGGCACTCTCAATTTCAAAGATGTCTCAATCCTTGTGCTCGACGAAGTCGACCGCATGCTCGACATGGGATTTCTGCCGGACGTGCGCCGCATCGTCGATCAGATTTCGACGGATCGTCAGACCCTCCTCTTTTCCGCGACGCTCCCCCCGGAAATCGAGCGTCTGGCCGCATGGGTTTTGCGGGAGCCGGAAATCGTTGAGATCGGGGTGCGCCGTTCTCCCGCGGAAACGGTCACCCACGCCGTCTATCCGGTGGCGGGTGAGCAAAAATTTGATTTACTGATCGCGCTGTTGGAGCGAACCAATTTTGACAGCGCCCTGATCTTCTCGCGCACTAAACATGGGGCTGACCGCATCGCGCATAAGCTGAAAGAAGGAAAACACTCGGTAGCCGTTTTACATTCCAACCGGACGCAGCGCGAGCGCATCGAAGCGCTCGAGGGCTTCAAAAGCGGGAAGTACGAAGTGATGGTCGCGACCGACATCGCGGCTCGCGGACTCGATATCGCGGGCGTCAGCCACGTGATTAATTACGACGTGCCGGAACATCCGGAGGATTACGTCCACCGCATTGGCCGCACGGGCCGGGCCCAGAACGTGGGCGACGCCTTCACCCTCATGAATGGCGAAGAGGTTTCCGCCCTGCAGGCCATCGAACAATTCATTGGACGAAAAATCCCACGGCTCAAGCTCGATAATTTTCCCTATCTCTACACGGTCCTTTTCGAACCGGAATCATCCTCGGGCGGAAGACGCGCCATCGGCGGCGGGCGTTCTCATCGCGGCTATTCCTTCGGCCGCCGAAAACGCTGATTGCGTGTCGTTTTAGGTTAGGAACCGCTTCCGCTTTTCGCCTAGGCCTGCAGAAACGCCTGGTGCGCCGCTTGTAAACGTTGCACTTCCACTTTCTCGGACTGTTCGATCGCCCGTTCCTCCAGCTGGCCGAGATCGGCTCCGCGCAACAAGGGCGAACTGCCTAACGACGCATTGAGCGCCCGCCAGAGAAGCTGTTTCCCGGTAATCCCGAGGACGAGGATCTCCAACGCCTGAACCAGACCCAACTCGCCGAACTTTTCCCCGCCTATCTTGATCTTCGTCTGGCCCATTTTTTCCGCAATCCACGCGCCCGCCTTGCGCAAGGCACTCTCTTTGCCAAATCGCTGCAGCAGTTTCCGCAGCACTTCCAGATCCGCTGTCACATCCGCGCGGAGTTCGCGAAAGAACTTCTCCAGCGGCTTTCCCTTGTGCGATTCGATCAGATGATCCAGAAGGTCAACCGCCGCGACGGCGCCAGCGACGTGATCGTTTAAATAAGTGGCAAGCTGTTTCATGAAAGATGGCTGCGACCGCCGATCACTTTGCCGCGGTCCACTGATCGACCCAGCCGTCCACTGTTTGGTACCAAAGCCGGCTATTCTGCGGTTTCAAAACCCAGTGACCTTCGTCCGGGAAGTATAGCATTTTCGATGGGACTTTCAGGCGCTGCAATGTCGTAAAAAGATCGAAGCCTTGCGAAACGTCGAGCCGATAATCCAACTGACCATGAATGACCAGCGTGGGCGTCTTGAAATTTCTGGCGTATTCGTGCGGTGACCATTTGCGGTAGAGTTCCCTATTGTCCCAGGGCGGACCTTTAAATTCCCATTCGTTGAACCACAGTTCCTCCGTCGTTCCATAGCCCGCTTCCGCATTATAGAGACCGTCGTGCGAGACGAGGCATTCGAACCGGGTGGTGTGCCCCAGCATCCAGTTCACCATGTAACCGCCATAGCTCCCGCCCATGGCTGCCTCGCGATTCTTGTCGATAAGCGGAAAGGTTTTCTCCACAAAATCCAGCCCCTTCATCAGGTCGACGTAAGGCTTTCCGCCCCAATCGCCATTCACCCCGTCGGTGAACTTTTGCCCATAACCGATGGAGCCATGCGGGTTGATCATAACCACGACATATCCGCTGGCCGCAAAAAGCTCGGCGTTCCATCGGTAGGTCCATGAGTCACTCCATCCGCCTTCCGGTCCCCCGTGGATGAGGAACTTCAACGGATATTTGTGCGTCTTGTCGAAATGGGGCGGCCTCACCAAAAAGCCCTGCACCTCCGCATTGTCGGCTCCCTTAAAAACGAAGGACTCGAGCGGTGTCATCTCTATTTGCGAGAGGAGCGCTTCGTTCATGTAGGTGACTGCGGCCGTCTCCGCTTTGCTCGCGCTGTTCCTCACTCCGCTGACGTCGATCCGCGCAATTTCACTGGGAGCGGTGATTGATACCCGCGAGAAATACAACTGATTCTTCGCCCCAAAAGTGAGGTCATCCGCGTGACCTCGCGTCACTTCGATCGGTTGATTTGCCTCCAACGGCATAAACCAGATGGGGGCTTCGCCATGATCTGCCGCCGTGAAAAAGATGGCGCTCGAATCCGGCGCCCAGGCAAAGCTCTCGATCGATCGATCAAAGCCCCGGGTCAGATCTCGCAGCTGTCCGGCACTACGCTGATAGAGAACCAGGACCGAGCGGTCGGATTCGTAGCCGCCCCGCGCCATCGATCGCCAGGCCAGATACGTCCCATCACGCGAATAGAGTGGCGCCGAGTCACTGCCCGGGCTCGTTGAGATTCTTTTGGGCGATCCGCCGGCCATCGGCACGGTAAAAATCTCGTTATTCGTGCTAATCGCCTCGACCTCATCAATGTTGCTCGTATACGCGACCTCCTGGCCGTCGGGCGAGATGGCATACATGTCCTGTCCGCCGAGCGTGAAAGGTGGAACATCGTGGTCGCCCGGAGTCAGGTCGCGCGCCACCGGCACATTCGCTTGCGCGGTGTCGCTCCCCGCATCGATCACAAAAAGATGACTGCGCTTGAATTCGGTAAAAGCGTTCCAATGCCGGTAAAGAAGGCGCGGAAAGACCTTGGCTTTCACTTTGCTTCGGGCCAGCTCCTCGTCGCGCTGTTTGTTACACGCATCGTCCTTGCAGTCGGAGTAGACCGCGGAGACAAACACGATATTTTTCCCGTCGGGCGACCAGATAGCACCGTCCGCCCCGGTCGAAATATTGGTGATCTGGTGCGGGCTTCCGCTCAAGGCACCATTAATTGAATCGAAATCGCACGCCCAAAGCTGCGCCGGGTCCGTCGCTTTGGAAGTGAAGACGATGCGTTTGCCATCCGGCGAGAAGCGCGGCCGCTCTTCCTCGTTATTCGCCTGGTTCAAGCGCCGGGCCGGGCCGCCTTCCGCGGGAACCACCCAAAGGTGAGATTTCCTGGTATTGGCCGCGAGGTCGACATCCTGCGCGGTAAACAGGACCCATTTGCCATCCGGCGCGGGCACAGGTTCAGCCACGCGTTTTAGCTTCATCATGTCTTCAAAGGTAAAGACCCGTTTTGTTTCACGCGTCCCCTCCAGCGGTGGCGGGCTTTGCGCGAGGGCGGTGGCGGCGCCAAACAGGACGATCGTAAAAATCTTCAGATTCATATTCTTCGGTGGATGGAGAAACTCTGGCCGAAGTTCCTCGGGCGCAACCGCTGCGTCCCGCTTCGACTAAGTGCAAAAATCACTGAACCCGGTGTCACCGCCGCGCAAAAGCATCTCGCAATTTTGGTAAACCGCCGGAAACTACGCGCCTTCGTATGGCGCGTTTCCGGCTTTTTGATCTCAATGACGCGCAACGCGAAGCCGTCACCACCACGGAGGGTCCGCTCCTTATCCTGGCGGGCGCCGGGACCGGCAAGACACGCGTGATCACGGCGCGGGTGGCCTATCTCATCGCCCAGGGGGTTGCCCCTTCTGCGATCCTGGCGGTGACCTTTACCAACAAGGCCGCCGCCGAAATGCGCGAGCGGATCGCCCGCATGATCGCTCCCGAGAAGGCGAAGCAGGTCACCATGTCGACGTTTCACGCGCTGTGCCTGCGCATCCTGCGCCACGGAATCGAGCGGCTCGGTTACAAGAACAACTTCAGCATCTACGACGAGGGCGATCAACTCGGGGTCATTAAAAAGGTCATCACCCGGACGGCTGCCCGCGATGAGAAACTCGACCCAAACATTGCGAAGGCCATGATCAGCCGATCCAAAAATGCGAGTCTGCCCGCCTCGGCTGATGAATCGCTTATCAGCGAAGTCTTTATCCGTTACGACGCGGAACTCAAACGAGCCAACGCCGTCGATTTCGATGACCTGCTCCTTCTCGCCGTAAAATTATTGAGCGAGCACGAGGATGTGCGCGATCACTGGCGCGAGCGATTTCACTATCTCATGGTGGACGAGTTCCAGGATACCAATCGTCTGCAAATGGAACTGGTTAGACTCCTGGCCGACCAGCGTCGCAACGTCGCGGTGGTCGGGGACGACGATCAGTCGATCTACGGCTGGCGCGGAGCGGAGGTCTCAAACATTCTTCACTTCGAGCAGCATTTTGCCAACCCGCACGTGGTGACGCTCGAACAAAATTATCGGAGTACCACCGCTATTCTCAATACGGCTAACTCGCTCATAAAAAATAATCCACGACGCCGGCCCAAGAAATTGTGGAGCGCGCAAGCCGGCGGCGAAACCATCCGGCTGGTGGCCTGCCCGACCGATCGGGAGGAGGCGCGCTTCATCGCTGAGGAAATTCAGCGGCGAAATTTTCGGGATGGCCACATTTGGGAAAGTTTCGCTGTTCTCTTCCGCATGAACGCGCAGTCGCGCCTGCTCGAAGAAAACTTGCGGCGCCTTCAAATTCCCTACCGCATCGTGGGTGGAAAAAGTTTTTTTGATCGACGCGAAGTCAAAGATCTTCTCGCCTATATGACGGCGCTGGTTAATCCAAAGGACGACGCCAGCATCCTGCGTATCATTAACACGCCGGCCCGGGGAATCAGCGCGGCCACCGTGGAATCGGTCCTTACCTCAAGCGTGCAGCGTCGCTCCAGTCTTTGGGAGGCCCTGCGCTCACCCGAACTGCTGCAAGATTTCAGCGCGCGCACGAGCGGGAGCGTGAACGCCTTCGTCGAGCTCATCGGAAGCTACCAAAATAGATTGGCTGCTCCCACGGCCGATCCGGCCAGGCTAATGGCGGAGCTTTTCGATGAAATTGGATACTCCGCCGACCTGCGGCGTCACTGCAAATCCGCCGATGAAGCGATGGCGCGCGAAGGAAATGTGCAGGATGTCCTGCGCGATCTGACTCAGTTCGGTGCCCGTTCCACCAAAGGCCTGCGCGGATTTCTGGACGAGATAGTGCTGGATCGCGAAAGGGAGGAAGACAAGGCAGACGATATTGAGAAAAAACGGGGCGTGACCTTGATCACGATGCACGCGGCCAAGGGTCTTGAATTTCCCTTCGTCTATGTGGCCGGTCTGGAAGAAGGAATTCTCCCGCACGATCGCTCCAAAACGGAAGGCAGCCTGGATGAGGAGCGCCGTCTTCTTTATGTGGCGATCACCCGGGCCATGCAAATTCTTACCCTCACGCATTGCCGTAATCGCATGAAGTTCGGGAGCGCAGTTTCCTGCCAGCCAAGTTCCTTCATCAAGGAATTGGGAACCGAACACGTGGAGCGTCTGGATTTGGAAAAAATTCTCGCGGCACCCGTAACCGAAGCGAACGCCAAAAGCGGTTTCGCCCAGATGCGCGCGGCTATCACGGCGGTCTGACTTAGCCGCGATGGTTCAGCCAAAGGTGAGCACAATCTTCCCTAGGCTGGCGTTGGACTCCATGTGTTCATGCGCGGCGCGGATCTCCTCCGCGGGGTAAGTCTTGTCGATGATTGGCCGGACCTGGCCGCGCGCGACCAAGGGCAGAACCCGCTGGGCGAAACGACGAACGGCCTCGGCTTTCTTTTCGATTGATCGAGCGCGCAGAACGGTGCCGATGATGGTGGCGCGCTTCCGCATGAGCGCGCCGAGATCGATTTCCGACTGGGCGCCTCCCGTGGTGCCCACACAAACGATTCGACCACACGAAGCAAGCGCTTCGACATTGGTCGAAAAATAGGGGCCACCCACCAGATCAAGAATGACATTCACGCCGGCCTCACTTGTCCAGTGACGGACCGCTTTGACGAGAGCCGCCGGCGAGTCCCCGAGCGCGATGCTCTCGTCCAGGCGAAGATCCAGCTTGGCCAGACGCTTCAACTTATCCGGCGTGCGGGAAGTTCCATAAACGATCGCGCCGGCCGCGCGCGCCAGTTGCAGGGCAGCCGTGCCGACGCCGGAGGCGACCGCGTGAATGAGAACTCGCTCACCCATCTGGATCGCTCCCCGGGTGAAGAGCGCGTCGTGCGCGGTGATAAACGCTTCCGGCATCGCGCCGGCCTCCGTCCAATTCAATTCGTCCGGAATGCGCGCGACGTTGCTCTGCGGCACCACCACAAATTCCGCCTGGGCGCCGCCCGCCGTAATTCCGAAAACGCGGTCGCCCTTCTTCCATGAGCGAACGGCTTCTCCAACCGCTTCCACTTCTCCTGCAAATTCGAGTCCCGGAATTTTCGCGGGATAGCCGGGAGGCGCAGGATACTGTCCGCGGCGTTGCAAAATATCGGCGCGATTCAGGCCGGCCGCGTGAACGCGTACCCGGATGCGATCGGCCGGCGGTCGCGGCGGCATTTCCGTTTCCTGCAGATCGATCCCTTCGATGTCTCCATGGGAGGTGATTATTACGGCACGCATATGAGCGCGATCTTACCACCAGCCCAGCCGAATCTCGTTGAATAAACGTCTGTCTCGCTTTTCTTTCTCCTTATGAACCTCCCTTTCGTTGCCTTTCTTTCCGCCCTCTTTCTCGCGACCGCGCCGCGACCGTCTTCCGTTGCGGAGACCGACTTGCCCACGCCCAACAAGCCGGTGACCGATCAATATGAGAGCATCAGCGTGCAGGATTCCTATCAATGGTTGGAGAAGGACGACGACCCCGCGGTCAAGGCGTGGTCGGACAAGCAGAACGAACACACCCGTAGTTATCTCGACAAACTTCCCGAGCGCGCGGCGGCCGAAAAACAACTGAAGGAATGGTACGCCAAAACATCACCGAGTTATTCCGGACTGACAGCGCGTCCGGGCATTTTGTTTGTCCTGAAATTCCAGCCGCCCAAACAGCAGCAGATGCTGGTGACGCTCAAATCGGCTGACGATGTGAAGTCGGAGAAGATGGTGCTCGATCCAAACACGCTCGACGCGAAAGGCACGACGGCCATCGATTGGTATGTGCCATCGCGCGATGGCAAATATGTGGCCGTCTCAATTTCACAGGGCGGCAGCGAAGATGGAACGCTGCACTTTTACGAGACCGCCACGGGAAAGGCGCTGGCGGACACAATCGCCCGCGTCCAGTTCCCGACAGCAGGCGGGAGCGCAGCCTGGAACCAAGATGGCACGGGCGTTTATTACACGCGCTTCCCACGCACGGGCGAGCGACCGGAGGCCGACCTTAATTTTTATCAGCAAGTCTATTTCCATAAAATGGGAACTGCCGACACTGCGGATGTCTATTCCATTGGCAAAGAATTTCCGCGCATCGCCGAGGTGGTATTGGAGGCATCGCAGGACGGCAAATACGTTCTGGCAAAAGTAGCAAATGGCGACGGCGGAGATTTCGCGCACTACCTTCTGGGGCCCGATGGCGCGTGGAAGCAGATAACCCAATTTAGCGATCAGGTTAAGGCGGCTCATCTCGGAAGAGATAATGCTCTTTATCTTCTTTCCCGCGCTGATGCGCCGCGGGGTAAGGTCATGCGGCTCTCTTTGGAGACGCCTGAACTGGCTAAAGCCACTCTGATTGTTCCGGTCAGCGAGGCGGTCATTCAATCGGTGGTGCCAACGGCAGATGCTCTCTACGTCGGCGATCTTTTGGGCGGGCCGTCCCAGATCAGGCGCTTCGGACTGGATGGGAAAGGCGAAGCAATCATCCCCATCCCAAAGATTTCCGCGGTTTCAGAGATAGAACCACTGGAGGACAATTCACTCTTGTTTCGAGACGTCAGCTATACCGAACCCGCTGCGTGGTTTCATCTGGTTTCCGGTAAATCCGAACCGGTGAAAACAGCGCTGGTCAGCACATCGCCCGTTTCGTTTGCTGACATCGAAGTGACCCGAGAATTCGCCACCTCCAGGGACGGCACGAAGATTCCGCTCAACATCCTTCGTGGCAAAGGGACGAAACAGAACGGGCAGAATCCGACAATCCTTTACGGCTACGGCGGCTATGGCATCAGCATGCAGCCGAATTTCGATTTTACCCGGCGGCTCTGGTTTGATCGCGGCGGGATTTATGTCGTGGCCAATATTCGCGGCGGCGGAGAGTTTGGGGAGGAATGGCACAAGGCCGGCAACCTCACGAAAAAGCAAAATGTCTTCGACGACTTTGCCGCGGCCGGCGAATACCTGACCAAACAAAACTACACGCAGCCCGACAAACTGGCCGTGCAAGGTGGGAGTAATGGCGGCCTGCTCATGGGCGCGATGATCACGCAACACCCGGACTTGATGCACGCGGTCGTTTCCTCTGTTGGTATATACGATATGCTTCGGGTGGAGCTCGCGCCGAACGGTGCTTTCAACGTGACCGAATTCGGCACGGTCAAGGACCCGGACCAGTTCAAGGCCTTATATGCCTACTCGCCCTATCATCACGTCGTCGACGGGACGAAGTATCCCTCCATTCTCATGATGACAGGAGCAAACGACGGCCGGGTTGCGCCTTATCACTCGCGCAAGATGGTGGCGCGTTTGGATGAGGCGAACAAATCGAGTAATCCCATCTTGTTGCGCACCAGCACCAGCGCGGGACACGGCATTGGCACGGCCTTGAGCGAACGGATCAAGCAGTCGGCCGATATTTATTCGTTTCTCTTTGCCCAACTCCATATGGATACGGCGTCGCCGCAGAAAAAGTAGCGGGAACGAGTAGCGACTGTCGCCACGGCACTCTGTGGCCGTGCTTCGAACGCTCATTCGAATGGCAACGGTCCTATCCGGTCGTGCTCCCAACCAGGAGAATCGGTCCTTCCGCCTTGGGCACGCCGCCTGCCCGTTCCAGACTGATGGCGAATGCCTTCACATGCTGGGCCTGGGCGATTGGTTTGAAGCGGACCTGCGCAACACCGTTGGCGTCGATATGGAGAAGGCCGGCGCTGACCGGGTCCTTATGATCCGCGTCGACCACCCAGAGCTGATAATCCTTGCCCGCGTGGGCAGCCGGCAGGCCCGTGATTTTTATCACACCTGTTTGGCGGTCCGATTCCCAGGCCACGGTCGCCTTCGCTTCGGCCGGCGCGCCATTGGCCGGCGCCAGCGTCACCATGTTGGCTTGCATGAGCGGATCAAAGCTTCGCACCTGCGCAATCTCGCGGCGCAGCTGTATGCGATCGTAAAAAAGGAAGCCCGAGAACAACAGGAAGAGGGCGGCAATGGCCCAACCCCAGGACACAGAGGAGCCATGGCGATCCGTTTTTGTGTTCGTTAGGCCTTCCGTCTTTTCCGAGGCAATATCACGCAATACTTTCTGTTTAAGGGAAGCCGGGGGCCGATGCGCCGGCGCCGCCAGAGCCAGGGCCCCCGCCGCTCCTCGCAGTTCGGTCACGAGTGTATGTAATTCAGGATTCCCCTGGAGGGACGCCTCGAATGCCGCCGCCTCGCTCACATCGAGGGAACCCAGCACATAGAGCGCTGCGCTATCCTGCAGGTCCTCGCTGATCATTCCGGTCTCCTTAATCCATCACGCAAACGCAGCATTCCCCGACGAATGCGCGCCTTGATCGTACCCAGCGGCTCATTTAATTGCGCGGCGATCTGGTGATGCGTTAGTTCCGAGAAAAATGCCATTTCCACCGCCTGTCGCTGGTCCGGCGGGAGCGCTCCAAGAACGGTTCGGACATGCGCGGCTTCCTCATTTCTATTTACGTTATCCGCTGCAGTCTCGCTGGTGGATGCGTCAGCCGGGTCAATCAGATTGCCTTCGTCTTCGATGGAGGCCGCCACCACTCGCGCGCGCCGGCCCCGTGCGCGCAGCCGATCGATTACCTTCCCCCGGGTCACAAGCACGGCCCAGCTGAAGACGCTGCTCTGCCTCGAATCATACGTGGCGGCCCGCCGCCAGAGTTGCAGACAAACTTCCTGCAATGCGTCTTCCGCTTCCGCAGCGTCACCCAGCATCTTCAGTGAAAGCGAATAGAGTGGACCGCTTAGTCGGTCATATAATGCGCTGAACGCCATCTGATCACCTTGTGCAATTCGTGTCATCAGTTGAGCGTCCGCTTTCTGCTGTGCGGTGTAATCCTGCATCCCTCGTTCGTATCGCCATAAGTCATGACGCGCGTGCTGACAAGCCGGAAGAGACCGCGGCCTCTGCCGTCAGCGGTCGGTTCTCAGGAGCGCGGTTCGAATTTCAAGGTCAGGCCGTTCAGACAATAGCGTTGCCCAGTAGGGGCTGGACCGTCATCGAAAACGTGTCCTATATGACTGCCGCAACGCGCACAACGCACTTCCTCGCGTGTCATCCAGAGAGTGTGATCCTCGACAATCACGATGTTGCCGGGCACGAAGGGTTTCGTAAAACTGGGCCAACCGGTGCCGGATTCGAATTTGCTGTCGCTGGCGAAGAGCGGGGCATCGCACGCGGCACAATGGAACACGCCGCGCCGATGCTCCGATAACAGCGGACTGGACCCGGCTCGCTCCGTGGCCTGCCCTCGCATGATCTTGAACTGATCGGGCGTTAACTGAGCTTTCCAGGCGGCTTCTGGCTTTTCTATCTTCGGCACGGGCGTCAGATCGGACGCGGTCGGACTCACGAGCGCGGAATTCTCCAGCGCGGCGGATGGGTTTTTCTGGGGCGCCGTTTTGCCACCTTGCGCACGAAAAATAAACAGTCCGATGGAGAGCACGATAAGAACGGCCAGAAGAGTGGAAGATTTTACGTTCATGAAAAAGGGGGATCGTTAGACAAAAGTGATTCCGAGGGGGGAACGCGGGCGGCGATTTTCATCACCGCCCGCGCCAGGCAGACGTTGGTCTTACGGCATCTCCACCGTATCGATCACGTGGATCACACCATTCGATTGCATGACGTCGCCGATCGTCACCTTCGCTGTGTTTCCCTTGGTGTCGGTCAGCTCGAGCGAATCGCCTGACATTTTGGCCGTCAGCTTCTCGCCATTCACCGTCTTGAGTTCAGCAGAACCGCCGCCGCTCTTGATTTCCCCGGCCAGCTTGGCCGCCGTATACTCTCCCGCCACCACGTGGTAGGTCAGAATGCTGGTCAGCTTCTCCTTGTTTTCCGGTTTGAGCAGGGTTGCGACTGTGCCGGCCGGGAGCTTCTCGAATGCTTCGTTGGTCGGAGCGAAAACGGTGAAGGGTCCTTTGCCTTCCAGCGTCTTGACCAGGCCCGCCGCCTTGACCGCAGCCACCAGCGTGGTGTGATCTTTCGATTTGACGGCGTTTTCGATGATGTTCTTCTTCGCCGACATGGGTGCACCGCCCACCATTGGGTTCTCCGCGGCGGAGGCTGTCACGGCGAGACCGATCCCGGCGAGGGAGAGGAGGCTGAGATATTGTAATTTCTTCATGATATTATTTGTGGTTGGTCCGAGTGGGTCGGCGCCGGTTTCTTATGCCGGCTTGTTCGTGCCTTCCCTGTATCGGGTTACCATGGCATCCGCAGGGGTAGCGGGTTTGGATGCCTAAATCCGTCTCTCGATCCGTCCGGCGCGGCTCCTCTTTTGCTACGTGCGCGGCCCGGCGGATTCGCTACCCTTTCCTGATGTTCTATTGGAGCGTCGCGCGCGGCCTGCTGTTTGTTTTCGCGTTTATTCCGTGCGTGACCGTGGCGGAGCCAGCCAGGAACGAGGAGGGATGGACCCTGGCCAGCAAGGGAGCAAATGTCATCCTCTACAGCCGCAGTCATGCCGACTCTTCTCTGAAGGAGTTCAAGGCGATCGGCGACATCGAGGCCCCCACCACCCCCGTCCACCGGGTTCTTGATGACGTCGACAGCTACCCGGCCTTTATGCCGTTTATGGCCGAGTGCCGAATCGTTAAACGGGAGGGAAATTCTATTTTCACCTATCAACGTCTCTCTCCAAAACTGTGCAGCGACCGTGATTACACGCTTCGGATTGACGGAAAATCCTGGCCCATGGCAGGAGGACTGGCCTATCTAAATCGATGGCAATCGGCTAACGAGTCGGGACCTCCTCCTAAAAAAGGTGTCCTGCGCGTGACGTTATCTGAAGGTTCCTGGCTGCTCGAACCAGAAGGTCCGAGCAAAACACGCGCGACCTATTCCGTTTTTACCGATAGCGGCGGGGCCCTTCCTGCCTTCCTCGCGAATGGCGCGAGCGAGATAGGTATCAGGAAATTATTCGCGGCCGTGCGCAAACAGGTCAAAGAAGCAAAATACAATCAGCCCTGACAACACCGCGGCACGGACTTAAACCGGGAACGAAGCGCTCGACTGCGCTATCATCTAGTCAACGAAGACTGGCGCGGTATAAACCGAATAACTGCCTCCTGGTTCAGTCGCACTCCGCGGGCCGGGACAGGTGAAGAGGAGGTCCGTCCCTTCCGCTGGGACGGCAGCGGTCGCCAGCGAATCCTGATAAGTGCAGGCCACGCCTACCCCGAGGACAGCGCTACTTTCGCAGATCCGGATCACCTGCGGCACGCCTCCGGCTGGGGCGGTCAAATGCAGCGACACTGGAGTGCCCGGAAGACAGGCAGTCGCGTCCGCTTGTTTGGCAAAGCCGCAATTGCGTAGCGGCCCAATTTCGCCATGGGCGCAGGGCGCGGTCACATATCCCTCGCCCGGCAACGGCACGGTGATATCCACACTGTCGGTGTTATTGTCGAACCAGTTGGGGAAGAAATCACACGCGGGCCGATCGACCGGCTCGCCGATTTCGGTCGTGAATGGGGTGGGCAAAAAAACCTGATCGCCATTCGCATCCAGGACGGGCGTGCCCTCGCACAAAAACTGATCGGGATTCGAAACGAAAGTCAGCGGAAGGGTGACGGGACCAGCCACGGTGTTGACGTCCGTGATGTCCAGCCATTGGCATTCGAGACCCGCTTTATATTCGTCTCCCCAGCCCGCTTCCACCCCCTGATAGCTGCAATCCCCGTAGGGATTGTTTATCGGGCTGGACTCAACATTACTATAGCGAAATGTGGTCTGCAGGCAGAAAGCTCGCTTTTCGTTAGGCGCGGTGGGACCGCCGAAGGAGAAACTGCCGAAATGCCTGAAATGGTAATGGTGATGACAGGCACTGAATTCGAAGACATGGTGCGCCTGGAGCGGATTGACCACGCCGGCAATGAAATAGTCCACTGCTCCTATGTTCAGTGCCTTGGTGCCGGTATTGCGGGTGCTGGCAGAAAATTCCAACAACCGACGCCACCCGGTTTCGCTTACGCAATCCTCCGCCAACGCACACGAATCCTGTGAGACATAGCGGTAGACGAGCCGATTGTCCTGCAATTCGCTGTGGACAATTTGCAGATCCGCCCCCGCGGGATTGGTCACTGGTCCAACCCGGAATTTATCGGCCATGGCCTTGTCCCATGGGAGTCGCAGGAATTGCAAGGTTGTTTCGATCGACCCAATTTTTGATTTGAGCGCGTCCACGCAGGAGGATTGGGACAATTCTGTCTGATGACAGCCCGTTTTTGTGAGGGTTGCTTCCACCCCGCATGAATCGTCATAGAAAGAGTCTATTTCCTCACTATCTACGCTGAGCGGTGGGAACTCACCCTCATCAAGACAGGCATAGCGGGTCCGTTGAAAGATTAGTTCGGGATCGACCGGCAGCGTAAACGGCTCCTCCCATTTGCCTCCAACGTGCTTCAGTCGCGGCTCGGACCCTCCGGGCGAGTCCGCATCGGTCAGGAGGACGCTCTTAAACAAGTAGTCGACCAATACAAGGTCGTGACCCTCGATCTTTTTGCGGTGTGCCGGCCCCAGCACCTTGATCTGCCAGACGGATTCTGGAGGCAGGGGAAGCTGCTTTCTAGGCGGATCGTAGAATGCCTCTCGAAAAACAAGACGATAGGTCGTGAGGTGGAGCTGCCGACGAGCCCGCGCCTGCCAGAACTCAGGGGACTTCGCCACCAGGCGACGGGCAACCTGATCACGCATGGAGTTCGGGATTTCATCCAGCAGAACCCCGACTTTGCTCCGCATGGCGACCGCAATCAGTCCTCCAGGCTGAGAGCCGGCGGCGCTCGCCGGGGGAGTAAGCTCGGCCGCCCGCCAGTTGAATTCCGCGTTATCCCGTGACGAATTCGCGGCCATGCTGAGTGCCCCAAAAGAAACGCCAGCCAAGCCGAGGGCTAACGCCAAAATCAATCGAAGAGGAGAAGTGGTCGTTTCAGAAGCCGAATTTTTTTGCACAGGAAAGCGGTTTACCGGGCAGTTTGCGCCAGATCGATTTTGGTGGTCAACACTTTCCGTGTCGGCCGCGTCGGAGAATTACCTCGCGCTGTAAGCGCGTTCCTTCCAGTAGCGAGCAATACCAAATTGCTCGCGAAAAAACGCGAACCACTGGATGAAGAGCAGTGCGCTGACCCCAACCGGATGGAGGAAGGCGCCCAGGAGATTTTGCCGAAACTTTTTCAAACCCAGGGCCCGCGGCAGATAAGCCAGTACGACGGCCAAGCCCGCCAGGGTGGTGGCCGGGGCGGGCAGGGAACGAAATATTCCCGACGCGAGCAGGACAAAAGGCAGCACCTGACCACCCCAAAGAAGCGCAGTCGCGAACCCGAGAAGCAAAAGCGATCCATGCCCGAGATGAGCACTACGCGACAGGCCGCGCCAGACTTCGGCGTTGCTCCGATACATTCGGCACTCGGCCAGATCGGTCGCGTCGAATACATCCGTCATGAAGCCGGCGGTCCGAAAGAGGCGCGGCAAACTCAAGCCATCATGGAGAGAGGCACTAATAGCGCGATGCCCGCCGCACTGGCGATAAGCTTCGCGCTGAGCGAGAAAAAGCTGACCGCAACCCGCGGCCAGAGCGGGCTGGTTGCTCGAACGCATGCGGCGGAGGGGAAGGAACCCGAGCAAAACAAAATGAATTAGCGGAATGAGCAGGCGCTCGGAGAAGGTGCAGGTCTCCTGGGCGGGGAAACCGCTAATCAGGGCCGCGCCGCTCTGCTGCAGGTAGCCTCTCATGCGCGCCAAGGCATCCTGGCTCAGCCGGACATCGGCGTCCATAAAAACGAGGCATGGAAAACGGGCCGTCTCGCTCAAAACATGACAGGCATATTGTTTGCCACACCAGCCGCCTGGCAGGGCGGAAGACCTAACGAGTCTGATTCGATCATCGAGTCGGGCCATTTCCTGCACGACCGCGGCGGTCGCATCGGTCGACTGATCATCAAAGACCAGCACCTCGAGAAGAGTTTGACGGTTATGCAAAACCGACTGAAGGGCGGGGCCGATATTGTCCTCTTCGTTGCGCGCCGGGATCAGGACCGAGCACGGCGCGGAAAGATTGGAAGGCGATACGGGGGGCGCCGTGTAGAGCGATCTGTTTCGCAAAAATAATAAGGCCGGGATTGCTGCCGAAACAAAGCTCAGGAGAGCCAGAAAAATCGCGACGATCACGATACCCTCACGTCATCCGGGTGATGTTCCGGTGTGAACGATTTTCCCCGCATACGCGAGCGAAGCGAGCGCCAGCCATCGTAAATGGCATTAATCCCCGACACCCCTTTCTCCAAGGTCAACCAATCCTCTGGATCACGCCGGGCGGCACACTCCGCCAGTCTGTCCTGCGTCTCTTCGAGGGATCGGGCGAAGAAATCGGTCCAATCGCCGACGCTACTGATGATCATCTCTTCCGCGGCCACGGCGGGTCCCAAGGTGAGGAGAATCTCGGGCTGGGGCTCCGTCCAAAATGTGTAATCGATGGCCAATGGGATGAAAAGGGCGCGCGCACTCCGATTCGCCAAAGCGCCGAGACCGCGCTGGAACGGGATGGGACGCTCGCGCACGTCGACAAAGCGTCCCTGCGGAGTCAGCCAAATCATATTGCGCTCCGACCCCAGCAATTGCTCCGTGGTGCGGAGAAAATCGAGCGCCCCTCGCGCCGTCCCCGCTCGCGCCGGATAAAATCCCAAATGCTTGAAGAATGCGTACCGCTTCAGCATCCCGGCGTCGATCGGCGCGTACGAGTTGCGGCCGGGAAACCACCGCCGCGCCAGATAAAGACAAACGAGCGGATCCCACCATGACGCATGATTTAAATACATGACGATGGGTCGCCCCACGTCCGCGGAGGGAATAGCCGCCTCGTGCAAGACACGGATGGAATGGAAATGCCGGCACAGGTAATAGCGACTGTATCGTGCGAAGAGACGCAGCAATTGCCGGGAAGGCTCTGGCGCGGAGACTCTCCGCTTTTGTCCGGTTGAGGTCATGAACGGGTCCCGGAAAATTCCGGCTTGCCTGAGACATTACCGGCCAGTTCGCGGTCGAGTGCGTCAGCCGCTATCCAGCCCGACATCAGAACCATGGGCATTCCCGGGCCCGGGTGGGCGGCACCGCCGGCCAGATAGAGTCGTCGCACATCGGGGCTCCGATTTCCCGGTTTGAATGCTCCCAGAAACCGTCCATGGCTGGCCAATCCGTAGATCGCGCCGTTGAGAACATGATAACGAGTGTGAATGTCTGCCGGCGTTAACGACTCTTCGAAAATGATGCGGGACTCGATATCTTCCATGCCGCCCGTGCTGCGCAGTTTATCGATGATGATCTTTCGATAGGCCGGCAGCATTTGTTTCCAATTGTGGTGCGATCGCAGGTAGGGCGTATGCACAAGGACATAGAGCGCCTCACCACCCGGGGGCGCCACCTCGCCATCCGTGCAGGCGGGCGCGCAGACGTAACAGGTCGGATCGGAGGCCGGTTCGCCCTTGCGATAAATGGCGTGAAATTCTTCCTCCGGATTGCGGGAGAAAACGAAATTGTGATGAAGAAGGTGGTCGTAACGCTCGCGCAAACCGAGATAAAGCACGACTCCCGAGCAGGCCGGCTCGTACTTGCGGCGCCGATCAAAAGCGATGCGGGCATTGTCACCCAATAACTCGCGATGCGTTCGGACACTGTCGCAGTTCGAGACGACTGCATCGAAGGCAAGTTCCTCGCCGTTCTCCAGACGCACTCCGCGGGCGGCTCCCTGGTTTACCAGAATTCGAGTGACTCGCTCGCCACAGCGCACTTCCACCCCGAGGGATGAGGCGAGTTGCTCGAGGGCAGCGGGAATAGAACCGGTTCCTCCCATCGGATACCAGATTCCTTCCGCGGTTTGCATGTGCGCAATTCCACAGAGCACGGCGGGCGAGGCATCCGGGGCCGAACCAACGTACTGGGTGAAGTGATCCACCATCTGTGCCACCCGCGCATCGGGGATGTGGCGGCGGACCACTC
>JBBRQE010000054.1:0-20539 GCA_038226905.1 Chthoniobacterales bacterium
CTTGCGCAACGCCTTCGTTCGCGAATAGCGATGAGGTTGGAACATGGTCAGGACGCGCTTGCGCCCGGCCGAACGCGCCGCCTTCAAGGTCGCGCGGATTTCCGTGGGATGATGCGCGTAATCGTCCACCAAAAGGAAACGCTCGCTCGCGTATTTAATCTCGAAGCGCCGGCGCGCATGCTCGAACTTGCGCAGAGAGGCCGCTATTTTTTCGAAGGGAATCCCCAGCTCGGTGGCGACCGCTATGACCCCGATCGCGTTATGCACATTGTGCTGGCCCGGAACATTAAGGACCGCTTCCCCCAGTTGTTTGCCGCCATGGTAAACGCAAAAAACGGACGTGAAATTTTTCAACTCAATATCGGCCCCGCGATAATCGGCTTCCTTGGAAAGACCATAGGAGATGGCGCGATCGCACGATTGGCACAAGCGGGTGGCATTGACGTCATCCGCGCTGTGGAAAACGGAGCCCTTGGTTTGAGCGATGAGTTTCGTGAAAACCCTTTCGATGGCGGCGAGGTCCGCGTAAAAGTCGAGATGCTCCTCCTCTATATTTAGAATGAGCGAATGCTCTGGATGAAAATACTCGAGCGTTCCGTCACTTTCATCGCCTTCCGCCACAAAATAAGTTCCGCTGGGATCCCAGTGTGCGTTCGTTCCGAGGAGCGGAATTTCCGCGCCGACGTAATGGGAGGGATGCAGACCGCCCTCGCGCAGGACATGGGCAATCATGGCCGACGTGGTGGTCTTGCCATGCATCCCGGCCACGACAATGCCGCGCTTTCCCAGCATGATGGAAGCAAGCGCTTCCGCGCGTCGCACGCACGTCTTGCCCAGCTGGCGTGCCTGCGCCAGGACCGGGTTGTCCGGCCTGATCGCGGAAGAATAGATAATCAACTCCGCCGGGCTCGCGTCTGCCCCGCTATGCTGCAGATGAAATTGCAGGCCGCGTCTCTGCAGGCGCGCCGTTTCCTGGGAGGCCACTTTATCCGAGCCGGTCACTTCATGACCAAGCTCGAGAAGGAGCGCGGCAATTCCGCTCATGCCGCTACCCGCCACGCCAATTAAATGGACGCGATGCCGCTCGGCCGTCAGAAAACGGGCCAGATCCAGCTCAGAGGCGGGTCTTGTCATTTGTATATTGTTCCATGGTCGTGGCCACGCGACCGGCCGCATCCTGCGCGGCCAGGCCCGCGCAATTTTCGGACATTCGCTGAATTCTCGCACGATCGCTGCCTAACTCGACGATGCTTCCCGCCAGCAGATCGGTCGTTAACTCGGCTTCGTGCAAAAGGAGGGCTGCCTCTCCGCGCACAAAAATCTCCGCGTTACGCGATTGATGATCGTCCGCCGCGTACGGGAAAGGGATCAGGATAGAAGGCAAGGCATAGAAAGCCAGTTCGGCCAGGCTGGCCGCCCCCGATCGAGCTACGGCGAAATCAGCCGCGCTGTACGCTTCCTCCATGCGATGATGGAAAGGTGCGACGTAGGCCGGAATATTTTCGCGCCGATAATTGTCCGCCACCAGACGTTCATCGCGCGCGCCGGACAGGTGAATAATCTGGATGGGCAATGCGCGCAAAGCGGGCAGTGACTTGATCATGGCCTGGTTGATTCCCGTGGCGCCCTGGCTGCCACCCATGACGAGAAGCGTGAGCAAGTCGGGTTGCAAACCAAGCCGGACGCGGGCCTCGCCCGGATCAAGCCGCTGCAATCCCGCGCGGATAGGCGTGCCCGTCACTTCCGTACGGGCGCGCGGAAAAAAGGGCGCGCATTCCTTGAAGCCGAGCAGGACCGCCCGCACCATCCGGGCCGTCATCTTGTTGGCCTTGCCCGGGATGGCGTTGGATTCGTGGATAAAAGTGGAGATGCCGCGCATGCGTCCCGCCATGATGGGCGCCGTGGAAGTAAATCCGCCCATGCCGAGGACCGCCTGCGGTTTGAATTTTCGGTAAATCGAACGGCAGAGCGAAAGGCTTTGGCTAAAGCGGTGGAGAAAACCGAAGAGGGCGGGCGAGTAAAGCGAAGGAAGTCCGACGGTCGGCAATTTTTCGAAACGAAAGGTCGTGCCCGAAAGAGCGAGGGCGTCGATTTCCTTTTCCGAAACAAAGAGCATGACCTCGTGGCCGCGGGCCCGCAGGCTCTCCGCCACGGCCAGGCCGGGAAACAGATGTCCCCCGGTTCCACCACATGCAATGATCGCGTTCATCGGGATGGCAACGATGTTTCTAGATACGCGGAGTCATTCGCGCTTGCAGCGTGGTGCGCTTCTGGTTGACCGGTTCGAGCACTCCCTGGCGATAAATATTCAGCAACACGCCCACCCCGAACAGGCAGGCCACGAGGTTGGAACCGCCGTAGCTGATAAAGGGCAGAGGCAGCCCCTTGTTAGGCAAGAGAGAAGTTGTGACCCCGATATTGATGGCCGCCTGCAACCCGAGAAGCGAAATGATCCCGCAACCGAGCAGGAGCCCAAAACGATCCTTGGCATGCAAGGCGATCATCATCCCGCAGACGATGATGACCACGAAAAGGAAGACCACCAGGAGAGTAACGCGGAGACCCAGCTCTTCCCCGATGATCGGGAAAATAAAGTCGGTGTGCGCGTAGGGGAGATACAGCATTTTTTGACGGCCGTTGCCCAACCCGAGGCCTTCGATGCCGCCGCTGCCAAAGGCGATCAGCGCCATCAATTGTTGCAAGCCGGCGTCGTCCTTGAAACGTTCCGGATCCAGAAAGGCTGCCAGGCGCGCCATTCTTTCCGAAATGTGAGTCGCGATAAAAAGGATACCCCCGAGGCCGGCTAGAGAGACCCCACCCAGTAGCGCCAGATTGGCGCCGGCCACAAACATCATGATGAAGGCGGTTCCACCGATCAGGACGGTCGTGCCCAGATCGACTTCTCCCAGAATCAGGCCAAGCAACGGCCCCACTATCGCGAGGGGTAGGACGAAGCCGTAGAGCCAGCTCCCACTCACTTTTTCGTAACGAGAAAACCAATAGGCCAGAAAGAATACGACTGCGATCTTGCCCATTTCCGATGGCTGAATGGTCAGGTGACCGTGCCCCAGCCAACGGCGCGAACCATTAATGCGCATGCCAATGTGTGGAACAAAACACAAGGCCAGGGCGACGAGGGCGAGCCCGAACCAGATGGACCAGGTCTTCTGCCAGAAATGGTAATCGACCAGCGCGGCCAAAATGCACAACAACAATCCAAGACCCAGCCACACCGCCTGGCGCTTTACGAATAAGCCTACGTCTCCTTTGCTGTCATGGGCAAAAGCGCTCGTGCTATAAAGCATGACGATGCCAATGACGAGCACGCCGAGCACGGCAATAAAAAGAAAATAGGCGCTCTTCCGATGCATTATTGATCAGTCAGGTGTTGGCCGCACGATTGATACGGAGATTCCACGGTCATTCTTCCACCTTCTTTGCCTTGGGTGGCTTGTTCGGGATCACCAGTTTTTGGCCCACCTGTAATTTATGCGGATTATCGATGTGATTAATTCCGAGCAAATCGTCGTACGGCACCTTCAACTTTTTGGCGATACTGACGGGCGTATCGCCTTTCGCCACGACATAGGTCTTTCCCGAATCGGTCGTTTTGGAATGTTCCCCTTTTCGTTCTTCCCGGGGGCCCGTCCTGGCGGAAGAGTGCGTCGATTTGGCATCCACCCGGACCGGTGTTTCCCTGCTACCAGGCAGGGGATGCGCGGAGGCCTCCTCTTTTGCGGCGGTCGAATTCGCAGAGGTCAAAGGAGTGGTCACGGCAGCAACTTGCACCGGCCCCTGCCGCGTCTTGATGGCGTTGAACGCGATGATTCCTGAGACGGCCACCACATGCAGGACGAGCACGATGAGCAAAGCACGGGAGAGCTTCATGTTCGGCTCGGCCATCTCCTCGTAATCGGCGGTGGCCGCGATACGCAAAGGTCTGCGCACCGCCGTGGCCCGCAGCTTCTTTCGTTTGGCCGGGAATAGATCAGGCAGTTTGATTTTCATTGGGGAAGAGCGTGCACGAGCTTGCGGAATTGATCGCCGCGATCGGCGTAGCTGGTAAACATGTCAAAGGACGAAGTACCGGGGGAAAAAAGAACCACGTCGCCGGGCCGCGCCGCGGCGTGGGCGCGCGCGAGCGCGTCGGCTAACGAACTGGCCATCTGGCAGGGGACAGCGCCATCCCAGTCGCGCGCGATGCGCGCCGCCATCTCGCCCATGAGAATGGCGGACTTAACCTTCTCTCCCACCAGTGCGCGCAAGGGCTCAAAATTGAATCCCTTATCCTTGCCCCCGGCGATGAGCACGACAGACTTGCTCTGGGCGGCCAGCGCTTTCTCCACCGCATCGAGGTTGGTGGCTTTCGAATCGTTGATGTAATCAACACCGCTAACCGTCCTAACGAATTCGCAACGGTGCGGACGCGGCTCGTAGGAGAGCAAGGGTGGAACCATTTGTTCGAAAGACAACCCTCGGGCACGACCGGCCGCCAGCGTCGCCATCAGATTCTCAATATTGTGCGACCCGCGCAGTTTTGTGTCGGCCAGACGGAGCACGACCTGATTTTCAAAGACGACCGCGCCCTCCACCAGGCGGAAGTCCGCCGCGTCGGTATAAGCGCTGAAGGTAACCTTGCGTGCGCGCACACTGCGCAGCGTCTCCACCGCGTTAATGATGGCGACATCCCCGGCCGTCTGATTTTCGAAAATACGCAGCTTGGCCTCCCGGTATTCCCAGACCGAGCGATAACGATCGAGATGGTCGGGCGCGAAGTTCAACCAGAGAGCCACGGCCGGGCGAAAGGTCTGAATGGTTTCCAGCTGAAATGAGCTGACTTCAATGGTCAGCACATCAAACTCTTTTTGCCGCCGCACCACCTCGCTAAGGGGTTTTCCAATATTTCCGCACGCGATCGTTCTTTGCCCGCAGGCATTCAACATCTGGGCGAGCAATTCGGTGGTGGTGGTCTTTCCGTTAGTGCCCGTGATGGCGATGACGGGCAACTGGCAGGAGCGCCAGCCCAATTCCAACTCGCCGATCATTTCGATTTTGCGCTGAGTAAAGCTTTGCGCCAGCGCCGAAGCGGGATCGATTCCCGGACTCAAAACCGCCCAGTCGCACGAAATGGCGCCCCCATCCGCGGACGCTCCCGCCATCACACCCACCTGGTGGGCTCGCAGATTATCGAGCGTCGACTTGAGCAGAGTTGTCTCCTCCGCGCTGTCCAGCACGGTCACGTCGGCGCCCTCCTCTTTGAGCAACAAGGCCGCGGCCATCCCGCTCAGACCAGCGCCCAGGACTGCGACTTTTTGATTTTCGTAACGCACTTTTCCTATCTCAATTTTAAGGTGGCGAGGCCGAGCAGCGCACAGATAACCGACAAAATCCAGAAGCGGACGATGACCGTGTTTTCCTTCCAGCCGATCAGTTCAAAGTGATGATGAATCGGGGACATCGCAAAAATACGTCGCCCGGTCAGCTTGAAACTGAGCACCTGCAGAATCACGGAAACGGCTTCCAACACGAAAACACCACCGACGATGGCGAGCAAAAATTCCTGCTTACAACAAATGGCTATGACTCCGATCATGCCCCCGATGGCGAGCGAGCCCGTGTCACCCATAAAGACGCGGGCCGGATAGCAATTGAACCAGAGAAAACCAAGGCCCGCCCCGATGAGAGCGCCACAGATGACGGCCAGTTCTCCGGTAAACGGATAAAAGGGCACCTGTAGATATTCGGCGATCCGGTAGTTGCCGGCGGCGTAGCAAAGGAGCGCATAAGCGAAGGCGACCGTGATGGTGCAGCCGGTGGCCAGTCCGTCGAGGCCGTCGGTCAAATTCACCGCGTTGGATGAACCAACGATAACGAGGGAGAAGAAAACCAGGGTCATCCAACTCATGTTCTCCACCACGGGCGCCTTGAAGAACGGCAGGTAGAGCTCGCGCGCCTGCACCTCCAGGAGGGGACTCGTTAGGAAAACCGCCGTTACTCCGCAGGCCAGCGCCACCTGGCAAATGAGTTTGATCCGCCCGGAGATCCCGTCACTTTTCTTGCGCGTCACTTTCAGAAAATCATCCATGAACCCGAGCACTCCGAGATAAAGCATGGTGAAGAGAACCAGCCAGACGAAGCGATTGTCCCAGCGCGCCCACAACAGACTGGAGATAAGAACGGCGCCAATGATGATGACGCCTCCCATGGTCGGAGTTCCCTGCTTGGACCCGTGTAATTCCGCGAGGTGATGGACCTCATCGGCGCCGCGGATGGGCTGTCCAACCTTGAGACGGATCAGTTTTACGATGACAAACTTTCCGCAGACCAGCGAAAGACCGAAGGCCGTGACGGTGGCGGCCACCGCCCGGAACGTCACATAGAAGAAGACATTGAATCCGATGAATTGGTCGCTCAGGCGGTGCAGGTAATACATCATGAGGAAATTCCTCCGGCGGTGGTCTGCGCGGCGAATTCTTCGATGACCCGTTCGGTGCGGGCCGAGCGGCTGCCTTTTATCAGGACGAGGTCGCCCGCCTTCGAGATGTCCGTGAGGAGCTCGGCTGCGGCCGAGGTGGACGGGACGGCCGTGCTTTTTTTCAGTCCGGCCCGGCGCGCCGCTTCCACCATGAGGGCGCCGCCTTCTCCAATGGCAATCAATTGATCGATTCCGAGAGTGGCCGCTTCTTCGCCGACTTCGCGATGACCGCGCTCCGCTTCGGAGCCGAGCTCCCCCATTTCTCCGAGCACCGCGATGCGCTGACCATCGCTCTCCAGCTCGACCAGCGTCCGCAATGCCGCCTTCATCGAATCGGGATTGGCGTTGTAACTGTCATCCATGAATTGCACGCCGCGGATCTCCTTGATTTGCAAACGCGCTTTCGTTAGGGGAGTGGCCGCCAGGCCTTCCGCGCATTCTTCCAGGGAAAGGCCGAAGGCTCGCCCCGCCGCCACCGCCAGCAGGGCGTTCTGCACCATGTGCAATCCGGGAACGGGCAGTTGCGCCCGACAACGATGCGCTCCTTCCAGAATGGTGAATTCAGAGCCCCTCGCGCTTTGCCGGATTTCTCCGGCGCTGACCGAACCGCCGCTGGTCCCGGCCAGGATAACGCGTGCCCGCGTTCTCGCGGCGATGGTGGAGCTGAAAGAATCGTCCGCATTCAGGACAAGCCAGCCCTCCGGACCAATGGCCGCGGCCAAAGCCCCTTTTTCCCGCGCGATGGCCTCGCGCGAACCCATGAATTCAATGTGCGCGATCCCTACGTTCGTGATGATGGCAACATCGGGCGCTGCGATCCTGGCCAGGAGGGCGATCTCTCCAGGATGATTCATTCCAAGTTCCCAAACGGCCACTTCATGCTCGCTGGTCGCCTCCAGAATGGTGCGCGGCAGGCCCACGTGGTTGTTGAAGTTTCCTTCCGTCTTGGTCACGCGAAAGCGACGGCCCAGCACGGCCGCGGCAAAATCCTTCGTGCTGGTCTTGCCGTTACTCCCGGTAATTCCGAGCACCTTAAGCGAAAGCGATTTGCGGTAGTTAGCCGCCAGACTGTGATAAGCAAGCAGCGGATCGGACACTCGCAGCAAGGCAAAGGCGGGCGGAACTTTCCCCTGCCATGATTGAGCGACAATGGCTCCGGCGGCGCCCGCCCTGGCCACCTCTTCGACGAATTTGTGTCCATCAAAGTTCTCCCCCGAAAGTGCCACGAACAATTCTCCGCGCTTCACCGTCCGCGAGTCTGTGCTCACCCGCTCAATCGTGACCTGGCCATCTCCCGCGGCCAGGGAGGCACCCGCGAACGCCGCTATTTGGGAGACGCTTAGTCTATTCATCGAAATTAACCGGCCGATCCTCCACCGCCCGACGCGCTATTTGAATGTCGTCAAACGGGACGGTGTGATCGGCAAACTCCTGATAATTCTCGTGCCCTTTGCCCGCGATCAAAACCACATCGTGCGGCTGGGCCAGTTCGATGGCCCGCGCGATGGCGCTCGTGCGATCGACCACTTTTTCGTAATGATTCGAGCGAAAACCCTGCTCCACTTCGGCAATGATGGCGGCCGGATCTTCTTTCCGCGGATTATCTGAAGTAATAATGGCGTAGTCGGCATTCTGATCGACCACCCCGGCCATGAGCGGGCGCTTTTGCCGGTCGCGATCGCCCCCGCAGCCGAACACGACAATCAAACGTCGCGGGCCCAGTTCGCGTAATGTCTTCAATACATTGAGCAACGCGTCGGGCGTATGCGCGTAATCGACAAAGATTTGGAATTGCCGTTTGGCTGGCACGGCTTCCAGGCGTCCCGGGACCTGCGGGGATTTTCCCAGACTGAGAACGGCGTCGCGCACGCCGACGCCTAAAGCATGAGCCGCGGCCAGAGCCGCCAGGGAATTGGCCACATTAAATCGCCCGATCAACGGCACCCGCACCAGATAACTCTTCCCGTTCGCATCCAGCTGATACGAGGTTCCTCCGAGTTCCATGCGGTAATTGGACGCACGAAAATCCGCGCGCGCGCTCATCCCGTAAGTCACAACGGCAATACTCTTGTCGATCCGGGGCAGCAATTTTTCGCCGTAGCGATCGTCGATGTTGACGACCGCCACCGGCTTGTTTTTTTGGGTCTGGCCGGTTAACTCCGAGAACATTCTGGCCTTGGCCTCGAAGTACTTTTCCATGGTGCCGTGGAAATCGAGATGATCCTGCGTCAGATTGGTGAAGACGGCCGTATCCCATTCCAGCCCGCGGGTCCGCTCCTGCGCCAGCGCGTGCGAGGAAACCTCCATGGCCGCGGCTTTGCATCCGGCATTCACGATTTGGGCAAACAACTCCTGCAGATCGAGCGATTCGGGAGTGGTGCGCGTGGCCGGCAGAACACGCTCCCCGATCTCGTAACGAACCGTCCCGATAAGGCCGCAACGCAGTCCGGCTTTCTCACAAATATGCTTGATCAGAAACGTGGTGGTCGTCTTGCCATTTGTCCCGGTCACGCCGGCCAGTTTTAATTTCCGAATGGGAAATCCGTAAAAATTTGCCGCCAGATCGGCCATGGCCGTACGAGTGTTTTCAACCACCACGGTGGTGGCCCGGGCGTGTTTCTCCTCTCGTTCGGTGACGATGGCGATGGCCCCTTTTTCAATGGCCTGGCCTATGAATTCGTGCCCGTCTGTTTTCTCGCCGCGGAGCGCTACGAACATTCCGTTCCTTTGCACCCGGCGCGAATCATACGCGATGCTTTCCACCAGGCGATCAAGCGGGCCGATGACCTGGCGAACTGGGATCGCGGTAACGAGAGTTTTGAGCTGCATGGGATTTCAGCATGCGAACGCCAGGCGCTCAATGACGCGACGCATTAGAGAAGGCAACCCGCTCCACCGGCACAGCCTTACGGATCTCTTCATGGGGTTCGAGGTCGAGATAGCGCGCCGCCTTCTCGGCCACGCGCGAGAAAATGGGACCGGCCACCATCCCGCCATAATTCAGCTCGGGCGTGGTTTGCGCATCATCCAGAACGACCATGCCGACAAATTCGGGATGATCGGCCGGCAGATAACCGATAAACGAAACGACAAACCGGTTCCGTTCGTAACCGCCCTTCGGATCCACGCGCTCAGCCGTTCCAGTCTTGCCGGCAATAATAAAGCCGGGCACAGCCGCGGCCGCCGCGGTGCCGCGGTCACTCACCACTCCGCGCAAAGCGCTCCCGATCTGACGCGCCGTCTGCGGCGAAACCACCTGGCGCAATTCGATCGGAGTCAGGGTGCTCACGGTCTTGCCCTCCTCCGTGGTGATCGATTTCACAATGCGCGGCGTCATCAACTTTCCCCCGTTCGCGATGGCGGCCATGGCGGCGGTCATTTGCAATGCCGTTACACCCACTTCATGTCCCATGGGCATGCGCGTGATGGAAATTTTGCTCCACGCCTGGGGCGGCCGGATGAGGCCGCTGATCTCACCGGGCAACTCGATGCCGGTCCGTTCGCCGAATCCGAACCGGCGCATGTACTCGTAGAATTTTTGATCGCCCAGGCCGAGGGCCAGCTTGGCCGCACCGATGTTACTCGATTTGACCAGAATATCCTGCACGGACAATTCACCATACGGTTTGTGATCGTGCAGTTTGGAGCCGCCATAGTTGAAAACGCCTTCCTCGCAAAAGATGGTCGAATCCGGCTGGACCTTGTGCTCGTTCAGGGCCGCGGCCACCGCCACAATCTTGAAGGTCGAACCGGGCTCCATCATATCGATGATGGCGCGGTTTTTCATCTCCTCCGGCTTGGCTTCTGATTTTTGGTTCAGGTCAAAATTCGGACGATTGGCCATGGCCAACACTTCGCCCGTCTGCGGACGCATGAGAATGATGGTGGCCTTCTTCGGCCGGAACTCCCGCATGGCTGCGTCGATTTCGTTCTCCACGATGTTCTGCAGATTCAAGTCAATGGTCAGATGAACCTGATAACCATTTCGGGAAGCGCGTTCCTGGCCGCGATACAACACGATCTCGCGCCCGGTCCGGTCATGTTCGATGTAGCGATATCCGTCCTGGCCATGCAGATATTCGTCCATCGAAGCTTCCACACCCTGAATGCCGTGGTGCTCGAAGTCGGTGAAACCGATGACGTGACAAAGCATCGAGCCGTTCGGATAAACCCGGGCCGAGTCGTGGTCGAAATAAATGCCGCGTAACTTCTGTGCTTCCAATTTGGCCTTGAGCGACATGGCCAGCGCCTCCGGCACCTCGCGCTGGACCACGATGTAACGCCGCTCGCTGCGCATCCTCTGACCCAGCTCGCCCGCCGGGATTTTCAGCTCCTGGCTGATGAGGCGAACCGTGGCCTCGACATCGTTCAGGCGGGTGGCGTCCGCCACCACTGTTTGCATGGGCACGTTGTGCGCCAGCACTTCATTGTTCGCGTCGAGGATGGTGCCGCGCGCCGCGTAGATTGGCTGCTTATAAACGTGTTTTTCCGCGGCCAACCCGGCGTACTCGTCGTGCTTGATCATCTGCAGGTAGACGAGACGAAAGGAAAAAACGCTGAAGAGCGCGATGAATCCGAAACAGGCCAGGGTGCATCGAATCCGGCTATTCCACTTCATCGGCCCGCCCGCTGGTTAACGACAGGTTGTACGGCGTCATCGGCCGGTCCGGGCGAAGAATTGTTCAGACGCACGATGCTGCGCTCGGCGATCGGGATCATTTTCAGATAGCCCTCTTTCAGGCGCCGCTGCAGAGCCGAGCGCGAGGTCAGCGCGGCAATCTGCACACTGGCCACCTCATTCTGCATGCGAAAATCGGCCAGGTTTTTTTCCAGGGCCTTCTTCTGATCCCCCAGATGGTAGAGTTGAAGAGTAAGGTAGACATAGACCAGACCGGTCAGGCCGAGAAACCCGGTCAGCACGATCCAGCGCGCCAATGATGGCGCATTCACCGCATTCCAATTTTTGCGACGTGACCGGTTCATCCTATTTTTTCAGCGACGCGCAGTTTGGCGCTGCGCGCCCGAGGGTTAACGCGCTGTTCTTCTTCGCCCGGCTCGATCGGCTTCGACGTGATCAGGTTCAGTTCGTAATCCGGATTGCGCTTCGGCTCCGGCCACTCCGGCCGGTCCAGCCACTCCCGGCTATGATCGCGAAAGAAGTTTTTCACGATGCGATCTTCCAGGGAATGAAATGAAATGACGGCCAGGCGGGCCCCCGGCTCGAGGCGCGACGTGAAAACCTGCAGTCCCTCGCGCAAGGCTCCCAACTCGTCGTTCACTTCCATGCGCAGGGCCTGAAAGACCTGGGTGGCGGGATGGCGGCGGCCGTGCCGGCTAACGACTTTTTCGATGGCCCGGGCCAGTGACATGGTTTCGAGAAACGGCGCGGTCTTGCGCATTTTCACGATCAAACTGGCGATGCGCCGGGCGGCCGGTTCTTCACCGAGGTCGCGAAATAAATGCGTCAGTTCTTCTTCGCTGTAGGTATTGACGATATCGGCCGCGCTCAGTTCCCGGCGTGGATCCATGCGCATGTCGAGGGGACCGTTGCGCATGATGCTGAACCCGCGTTGCGCGTTCTCCAGTTGACGCGAGGAAACGCCGAGATCGAGCAGCGCGCCCGCGATCTTGCCAATGCCGAGGTCGTCCAGCACCCGGCCGACCTCCCGGAAGTTGGCCTGTCGCAAGGTGACCCGCGCCCCCACGTGCGCTAGTTGGTCACGTGTGAAGTCGATCGCATCAGGATCCTGATCGAGGGCCAAAACATCGGCGCCCGTTTTCAAAATAAGCTCGGTATGTCCCCCGCCCCCGCAGGTGCCGTCGACCACGAGGGTGCCGGGACGCGGCGCCAGTAACTCCACGGCTTCCGCCGCCAGAACGGGACGATGATAGCTGAAATCTTCCATTTCCTGTGCCTCCTCAAGAATCAGCGGACCGGTCGCGAACCAGACCGACCGCTCAAACAGTAGTGCGTTCATTTGTTCCGGGATTGCTTACAGACCAACGACATTGGCGACATGCTGATAGGTAGGCGTTTCTTCCAGGTGAGCGCGTTTCCAACGCGGGAGATTCCAAATTTCGAAGCGGCCACGCCCCCCCACCAAGGCGACTTCTCCCTTGAGACCGACCAGTTTACAGGACTCTTCGGGCAGGACGAGGCGCCCCTGGCGGTCGGCCGCGCCGTGTTGCGCGCGAGCGTGAAGTTGCCGAAAAAATATACGACGATCGTGGGCCGACACGTTGGAATCGGACTCGACCGTGGCGCTCATACGAGAAAACTCCTCAGGCGACATGACCACAAGAAATTGATCTTTCGCGTCCGGAAGAATGACGAATTCTTCGGCGTCATCACGGCGCCAGCGGGCGGGAATGGTGATGCGATTTTTCTCATCGATGGAATGTCGGAACTCACCGGCGTAGAAGAGTTGGGCTGGCGAAGGCGTATCCATGTGCGGCAGGAGAATTCAACCATTCTGACCCACTTTTCTCCATTCTTAACCACCTTCCATGCCAGGGGTCAATACATATTGTGCTCTTTTTCAGCGCCGCCCTCATCCGATTACCCTTCGTTCCGTTCGCCCCATTTCAACCTTGGCGGTTGAACGTTGCCTGATGTGCTGATTTGATAGTTACCCCATGACACTGCCCGCTCTGCGTCGGATCGCTCTTTCTCTGCTCAGCTCCTGTCTCGGCGCGTTCCTGGTCAACGCTCAATCGGACGCGCCTCCGCCTAACGACATGGTGCGTGTCAGCGTCACCATCAATGAGGATGGATCACGCACCACCTACGAATTTGATCCGGCCAACCACAAGGCTACCTCCACCACCAGGAGCAGCGACGGGAAGCCGCAGGGGAAAATTTTGTATGAACTCGACGCCGCCGGCCGCTTCGGGACCGGCCGGATCTTCGGGGCGGATGGGAAGTTCCGTTTTCGCAGCACCTACAAGTACGATGGAGCCGGCCACCTGCAGGAGGAGAGCCAGTTTGGCCCGGACGACCGGCTGGCTCACAAAATTGTCTATACCTATGACGCGGCCGGGAAGCAGAGCGGCTATTCCATCTTCGACGGGACCGGCAAATTACTGGGCCAAACCTCCGCGCCGCTGACCGCCCCCCCGGCCAAGCTGCGCAAAGGCGGGCGCTAGACTTTTTCGGGGAGCTCAGGTTGGCTTGCGGCTAACGGGGAAAAGCAGTAGAGGGTGGACGGTGATCGATTACATCCAAAAGGGCGGACTGCTGATGTGGCCGATTTTGGTCTGCAGCATCATTTCCATCGGCGTGTTCGCCGAGCGACTTTTCTATCTGCACCGGGCTACCATCCATGTGGGCGAGTTTTTAAAGGGACTGTCCAATCTGGTGCGGCGCGGCAATTTCGCGGAAGCGTTACACGAATCGGCGGGTACTCCCGGTCCGGTCGCGCGCGTCATCCATGCCGCGTTGCTCCGGCACGATGCTTCCCGCTCCGAACTGCGCGAAATTGTGCAGGAAGCCGGTCAACTGGAGGTTCCCCGCCTGGAACGTTTCCTCGGGGTGCTGGCCACCCTGGCCTTCCTGACCCCGTTACTTGGATTATTGGGAACCGTTTCCGGAATGATCGATGCCTTCGGCACGATCGCGTCTAACGGGGGCTATGCCACCGTGACGGAGCTCTCTAGCGGCGTCTATAAGAGTCTGCTCACCACGGCGGCCGGGCTGGTCGTGGCCACGCCGACTTTTGTTGCCTACAGCTATCTTTCCTCGCGTGTCACGACCATGCTGCACGACATGGAGCGAGCTGGGATTGAAATCGTCCACATGCTCACCGAGACGACGCCTTTGACCGGTATCATCAGCTTTCAGCAACCGGCGGCCCAGAGGGCGGACGAACGCCGCGATCATTAGTATCATCCGATACCCGGCAGGCGACGGAATGAAATGAAGCTCACCCGGACGAAGGAATACCACTTCGGCTGGCTGGTGGTACTTCCCCTGATCGATGTGGTTTTCCTGATCATTTTATTTCTTCTCCTCAGCTCGAACTTTATCCTTCAGCCCGGCATCTCGGTGACCCTGCCTTTTTCGAAATTCCAGCTCGCCCCGCAGCTAAACCAGCAGATCATCAGCATTACGGGCGGGACCGTTCCGACCGTTTACTTTCGCGATCAAAAAATCACGCTTGATCAACTCGGCCCTCTGCTGGACGCGGCCAAGCGCGAAGGTCGCACCATTATCATCAAGGCAGACCGGCTCACCCCTTATGAAACGGTGGTGGCCGTGACGAATGCGGCGCTCGATCACGGCATCACTTCCGTGGCTCTGGCCACGACCGGTCCGCGATGAACGACGCCATCTCAGCGGCGCCTCTGCTCTTCGACTGGCAGCCACCGCGCCCGCGCACGCTTTCGATTATCGCTTTCATCGGTGTCTCGGCCGTTCTCCATGCGATTTGTTTTTACCTCTTTCAAATCGTCTATACCTCCGCCGTTGTCCTGTTGCCGCCCCCGGCGCGCGTCAGCCTGATTACGTCTGATTCCGAGGAAGGGCGAAACATGCTGCGCTGGGTGGACGCGGAAGATCCGGCCCTGGCTTCGGCCACGCAGCGACCCTTTGAATCTCGCCAGCGTTCCCTGCCCAGAGTTCAGCATATTCCTTCCTATCTGGCCGAGGGCCCGAAACTGAAACACGCTCCTCCATTTGTTATCGACACGCATTCGCCCGGCCCCTACCCGCCCGGCCCCGTCCCGACACCGCGCGCGCCATCCCCCCCGCACCTCGGCAAAATTCCCACGCGCGTTTCGTTCTCGGACGAACTGACTCGCGTCGGAACATCGCACCTGCCGGCTCTGCGTTTCACGGCGTCCAATAGCGAGACACCGGAGGCCGTTCGCTTCCGCATCGCCGTCGGCCCCCGGGGAGAAATCCGGCATTGCTTCCCTCTCAATTCATCCGGCGATACGGCCTTGGACGAACAGGCCCGCCAGCATCTTGCCCTCGTGCGCTTTACTCCGAACACGCCGCCTTCGGAAACGACCGCCCCGCCCGACGTGTGGGGAATCGTCACGATTGCCTGGGGAAACGATGTAACGCGGCCGGCCGCCCCGGCGTTGAATCCGTGATTCACGTCAGCCTGGCCGCCCTGGCCACTATTTATCTGCTGCTTTTCCTTGCGGCAGTTTTCCTTCTTTGGATAGTGGGAGAATGGAATCGGCGGCGGCGCGAGCGCCGGGCTTTGGAGCATCGACTGCGGTGCATGATTTGTGCGTTCGAGTTTGAAGATCGAACGGCCATCCTACTTCCGCGGTGCCCGCGCTGTGGAAGTCTCAACGAAAGATTTAGACTGGAAAGAATTTAACAATGGGCATGTGGATTGGACGTAATCGCAAAGCGCGCGTGACCTACGGGTTCGATGAAATCGCGCTCGTGCCCGGGCGTATGACCATCAACCCGAACGAGGTCGACACGTCCTGCCGCTTTTCCCGCAAGGACGGCACGCCCATCGAGTTGAAGATTCCCATTCTGGCCAGCGCCATGGACGGAGTGGTCGACGTGCGCTTTGCCATCGCCATGGGCCAGCTGGGCGGCCTGGCTGTCCTGAACCTGGAAGGCGTGCAAACGCGCTATAAAAATCCTGAGGAGGTTCTGCAAAAAATTGTCGATGCCGACAAATCCGAGGTCACCGGCTTGCTGCAGAAAATTTACCAGGAACCTGTCCAGGAAGATTTGATCGCCGCGCGCATCCGCCAGATCAAGGACGGGGGCGTCCTCGCTGCCGTCAGTTCCATCCCGCAACGCGCGGCCCAATACGGCGCCATCGCGCAGGAAGCCGGCGCCGATGTTTTTGTCGTCCAGAGTACCGTCTCGACCGTGCGCCATATCTCCTCGGAGTATCAGTCTCTCGATCTCGAAAAATTCTGCCGGGACATGCGCATTCCCGTCATCGTGGGCAACACCGTGGGATACGAAGTCACTCTTGAAATCATGGAGTGCGGACCCGCCGCCGTTTTAATCGGAGTCGGTCCGGGTGCGGCCTGCACTTCGCGCGGAGTGCTCGGACTGGGCGTTCCCCAGGTCACGGCGACGGTCGATTGCGCCGCCGCGCGCGACGCCTACTTCAAGAAGACCGCGCGTTACGTTCCCATCATCACGGACGGCGGGATGAGCAAGGGCGGCGATGTTTGCAAGGCCCTCGCTTGCGGCGCCGATGCCGTCATGGTGGGGAGCGCTTTTGCCAAAGCGGAAGAGTCCCCGGGCGCCGGCTACCATTGGGGGATGGCCACCCCTCACGCTAATTTGCCTCGCGGCACCCGCATAAAGGTGGGCACAACCGGGTCGGTCAAACAGATTCTTTTCGGACCGGCCGAGGTCGATGATGGCAGCCAGAATTTGGTCGGTGCCATTACCACCTGCATGGGGAACGTGGGCGCGCGGAACCTGGCCGAGTTTCAGCAAACCGAAATCATCATCGCGCCCTCCATCAAGACGGAAGGGAAACTCTTCCAGACAGTGCAAAGCGTCGGCATGGGAACAAGATAAGTGACAAGTGGCGAGTGATGAGTGACAAGTTTCTTTCCCGCCGCCCACTTCTTTCTCCCCTTACCCGCCACCTGTCACTCCTCACTTCTTTATGAACATGGACCGCAGAGTCGTCATCACCGGCATGGGTGTCATTTCGCCGGTGGGCAACGACCTGGAAACATTCTGGTCGAACCTGAAGAACGGCGTCAGCGGTATCCGCAACATTGAGGCGTTCGATACGACGGCCTTCGATACCCGCTTCGGAGGCGAAGTGCGCGACTTCGATCCGAAGAATTATTTCAAGAACCCGAAGGACGTTCGACGGGCCGATCGCTTTACCCAATTGGCCATGGCTGCGGCCAAGATGGCCATGAGCGATGGCGGAATCGACGCCGATAAGATCGAGCAGCGCGAGCGCTTCGGCGTCATCGTGAGCAGCGGGATCGGCGGTCTCCGTACCTTGCAGGAGCAGCATACCATCATGATGACAAAGGGACCGGCACGCAATTCGCCGTTCACCATTCCGATGCTCATCAGCAACATGGCCTCCGGCATTATTTCGATGGAGTACGGATTGCAGGGACCCAATCTTTGCATCGTTACCGCCTGCGCCACTTCCAATAACGCCATCGGAGAATCGTGGCGCATCATCAAGTTCGGCGATGCTGATATCTTTCTGGCGGGTGGTTCGGAAGCTTCCATCGTAGCCATCGGCCTTTCCGGCTTCGGAGCCATGAAGGCTTTGAGCACGCGCAACGATGATCCGCAACGCGCTTCCCGCCCGTTTGATCGCGATCGCGATGGATTCGTCATGAGCGAGGGTGCCGGCGTGGTCGTGGTGGAGGAACTCGAACATGCCAAAGCGCGCGGCGCTAAAATTTATTGTGAACTGGCAGGCTACGGACTCTCTTCCGACGCCTATCACATGACCGCTCCCCCGCCCGACGGAGAAGGGGCCGCGCGGGCCATGCAGATGGCGCTCGATCATGCGCATATTTCGCCCGGCGATGTGGATTATATTAACGCCCACGCCACTTCCACCGGCTTGGGCGATATCAGTGAGACGCGCGCCATCAAAGCCGTCTTCGGCCAGCATGCCCGCAAGGTTGCGATTAGTGCCACCAAATCCATGACCGGTCATTTATTGGGCGGCGCCGGAGCGGTGGAAACAGCCGCCTGTGCCTTGAGCATCCGGGATGGGGTAATTCCGCCGACCATCAATCTCGATAATCCGGGCGAGGAATGCGATCTCGATTACACCCCCAACACAGCTCGCGAAAAAAAAATCCGGGTGACGGTCAACAACTCTTTCGGCTTCGGTGGTCACAACGCCACCCTCGTCACGCGGGCCTTCGAAGGCTGACCGCTCGCGCGGGCGCTTCGTTATCCCGCGGGGAGCGCTGGAGCTGGTTCGGCGAAAATAGGCAGCGCCGTTATATCCGAGGCGGTGAACTCCAATCCATGACCATCCCGTTGCAAGGCTTTGAGTATCGCCGCAATACTAAGGGCGGCGCCCGCGGAATAGAATCGGACCAGGCCAACCGTCGTGCGGGTGCCGAAAACTGTGATCATGATGGTGTCCTCATCCACCGAATTCATGAACATGTGGCTGCCGTTGCCTTGATGGAAAAGCGCGTTGAATTCCACTTCGCCGATGCGCCGGGCCAGTTCCCGCGTGGCCGCGAATGAGCCGGCAGCCAGTGCCGCAATGATGGTGACGTCCGTTACATCGCGATCGCCGAACTGCGAAATCACATTACCACCGCGGTCGATGACGACGGTCAGATCTGCCTCCGCTTTCTTAAGGAAATCGCCGATCACTCCGTCGAGCGCGGCTACATCCTGAATGGTGAGAACCGGTATCCCGTTCATACCTGTACGCCTTGCGCAGTGACGCTCGGTTCCACTGGAATTGCGACGGGCGCGCCCGCCTTGCCTGGCACTTCATTCTGTTTACTGAACTTGTGCAGGAGGACTTGGGACGCCGCGTTGAGGGCCGCAAAAACATTCTGTCCGGTGCTCGATATGACTTCGAAACTCTGCAGCCGTTTCTTCCGGTTGTTCAAGACGAACTCCATGTAATTAACCGGCGCGATATTCGGCAAATCCCGTTTGTTGTATTGGAGCACGCACGGCACTTCATCGAGGGCGATATTTTGTTTGGCCAGGTTCTCCTCCAGATTTTTGAAGCTCTCCACGTTCTCCTCCATTTTTTCCCATTGGGAATCAGCCACAAAAACCACGCCGTCCGCGCTGCGCAGAACGAGCTGGCGCGTCGCATTGTAGATCACTTGGCCGGGCACCGTGTAGAGTTGGAACTTGGTCACGAACCCCTTGATCACGACCGCGTTCAGCGGCAGGAAATCGAAAAACAACGTGCGATCGGCGGCCGTGGCCAGCGAGACAAGGTCGCCCCGGTTCTGCGGATTAATGCGTTGATGGATGTAACTCAGGTTGGTGGTTTTACCGCAGAGAGCCGGACCGTAGTAAACGATCTTGAATTGGATCTCGCGGCTGGCGTAATTAATGATCGACATGGGCAGTCTCCGGTTGTGAATAGGTGCGCGAAAGTTCGTTAGCCATTTCCGCCAACTGGCTGTGGGTATCCGGAGCGAGCTCGCTACTGCCATGCAGCACAGTCAGACAAACGCTCCCCTTCATGAAAAAACTTATTTGCCCTTCGCGACAGTGCAGGGTCATCGCGCGGAGCGGCCCGAGTTTCGTATCAGCCGTGTGCCGGTTGATTCTTTGCAGGACGGACGGTGCCATCGCGCATAAACCGCCCACCTGAACGTCGTCCGGCAAATTTCCCGCCAGACTTAACCCATCCTCAAAGGTGATCGAACATGCGGTCACCCCGGCCAGGCTACTCGCGCGGGACACCACCTCTTTCGCGTTCGTGTTCGTGTCGAGCTTCACCTCGACTTTCGGGACCGTCTTTTCCCGGACCGGAACGGTCTCTACCATCTTGAGGTCAACCGCCGACGCTCCTTCGTTCTGGCCAGCCGCCGCTTCCCTGGTTCGGGGCTTTTGTTCGATTGAGAGTTCGGGCAGTTTCTGAACGACGGGCGCGCTATCGACGAAGCGTTTCGCGTCCTCCGCCGCCTTGATCGAGAAAGGCGTTTCGAAGGATCCGCTGGCATCCTCCGCCTCCTGGTCATCCCGCATTTTCAGAACAGCCGAGGGCAAATTCTTTAGTACTTCCTGGAGAGGGAGCAGGACGGGGGATTCGGCGTCGTCGACCACAACAAACTCGCGCTCGCTTTCTTTGAGCGCGTCCCGAAACGCCTTGGCCGGAATGGCGATGCGCCCACTGGCCAGCTGGGATTCGACGAGAGAAAGGGGTAGCTCCACGCGAGCCTCTGCCGAGACCGCGTCGGGGCTGCCGTTCAGCTGAAATGCCGGCATGTTGTGCAGGACCGCTCGCAGTCCCAGCGAGATATTCACACCACCGCAGAGGGCGGGCGTCGGCGATTCTTGCGCTGTTATTTTCTCCGGCGCAGCCTCGCCGGGAATCGGCGTCGGCTTCCGCTCTTCGTTAGGCGGCGCAATCTTAAAGGGGATGCGGA
>JBBRQE010000055.1:0-20181 GCA_038226905.1 Chthoniobacterales bacterium
CATTACCCGCCCAATCAATCTGCGGCCGCGCAAAGTGGAACCCGTTCTGCGAAAAGTTTCGGGCGATGGCGGCGACATCGCTCTGCCGCCAGCTCCACTCATCCACGAAAGGCTGGTCCAGGGCGATAAAACGAATGGCCACGGCGACGATTCCAATCCCCAGCGCGAGCTTCACCGACCGGTCTTTCATACGAAACACGATTCGCGTCTTGACAAAGGGACCCGGCAAAGTCAATCGAGTACCGTCATTGTTGCTTTAATGAGCAGCAACCGAGGAAATGAAATTTAGACCTTATCGCGTGCGCCCGACCGCTCTCCCGCTCCTGGCGGCCGTCACGCTCCTCTGCATCATGGGAACGCCCTCGCCAGGGCAGGCGCCTCCGCCGCCCGACGCTCCGGAAGTAATCGATTATTCCAAATTAATCCCGCTCTTGCCCGAAGCGCCGAAAGACTGGACGGCCGATAAACCGGAGGGGTCCACGTCGGACGTGGGGGGATTCACGCTCACCAATGTCCACCGCGACTACAAGAAAGGCGAAGGCGACAAGGGTCCGACCGCCTCCATCAGTATCCTCGATTCCATCTCCAATCCGGATTACGTCATCGCCACGACGGCCGCGTGGAAAATTAATTCGGAAACGAACGATGGTTACGGCAAATCAATTACGATCGACGGGAATCCCGGGTTCGAGGCGTTCGAAACCGATCGCAAACATTCCACTCTCTGGATCATGGTCGCCAAACGGTATTTCGTGCAGATCGAACTGCAGGATCGCGATCCGAAAGAATTGCAGGACTGGGTTAAGCGCATCGACCTGAAGAAGCTGGCCGAGATGAAGTAAGCCGCGCCCTGACAAGGTAGGGGTGGTTCACCGAACCGCCCGCCGGTCAATGCGCCATTCAGCCAACCGCCTGTTTGAAACGAGACTGGCGGGCGATTGGGTCAATCGCCCCTACCTGAGACGATCCTCGTTGCCAAACTGGCCGTGACCGGGAAAGTAGTGCATCCTTTTCCCGCCTAACCCGACTCCTTTTTAGTCTATGTCTGACGATCGCAAAACCCCGGAACAACGCGCCCAGATGACGGATATAGAACGTCTGCGGCACTCGGCTGCGCACGTTCTGGCCACGGCCATCCTCAAGATCTGGCCGGAAGCGCAGTTCGCGGCGGGGCCACCTGTGGAAAACGGCTTCTATTACGACGTCGAGCTGCCCCATCGAATCTCGCCAGAGGATTTTGACAAAATCGAGACGGAGATGAAGAAGGAGATCAAAGAGAATCACACCTTCGAGCGAATCGAGGTCAGCCGCGGCGAAGCTCTGGCCCTGGCCGAAGCGGGTGAACTGGGTGCGCTCAGTCCGCGCCCCGCCGCCAGCAAATTCAAACTCGATATCATCCAGGGAATCCCGGAAGGCGAGACCATCTCCATTTATCGGAATGGCGAGTTCACCGATCTCTGCGCCGGTCCCCACGTCATGCGCACCGGCAACATCGGGGCCTTCAAATTAACGCATGTGGCTAGCGCCTATTACAAAGGCGACGAGAAGAATCCGCAGCTGCAGCGGATTTACGGAACCGCTTTCAAGAACCGGACGCAGCTGGACGAGTACTTCGCCATGCTGGAGGAAGCGAAAAAGCGCGACCACCGCAAGCTGGGTAAGGAACTCGAGCTTTTCACCTTCGACGACGACGTCGGCCCCGGCCTGCCGCTTTGGCTCCCGCGTGGTACCGCGATCATCGAGGAACTCGAAAAGCTGGCCAAGGAAACCGAATTCGCCGCCGGCTATCAACGCGTCCGCACCCCACACATCGCGCGGGAGAAGCTTTACCTAACGAGCGGTCACCTTCCCTACTACGCGGAGTCGATGTTCCCTCCCATGGAACTTCAGGGCGAAGGGCAGGCAGGCTTATCGGCCATGAGGCTAAAGCAAGAACAGAAAGATGCCCTCAAACAGTTTCAACGAGTTGTGGAGCAGATCGGAGGCGAGCAAGGTCTCGAAGGCTATGATCTCACATGGATACCTGACGAAACTCTGACGTCGTCGATTCCCTTTGCTTCAATCGTTGAAAAAGCCCTCGAGGTGAAAAACTCGACCGCTCGGGGCGAGATAATTGCCTCTCTCGAAAAATTATTACGCCTTGCCGCCGTCGACTTTGGATCTTTGTACAAGGAAGACCGCTACTACCTCAAAGCGATGAACTGCCCGCATCACCACAAGCTCTTCGCTGCGGTGCCGCACAGTTATCGCGACCTGCCCCTGCGCCTGGCCGAATACGGCACCAACTACCGCTACGAACAATCGGGCGAACTCTTCGGGCTCATGCGCGTGCGTTCACTGCAGATGAACGACGCCCACATCTACTGCACCGAAGAGCAGTTCGAAGAGGAGTTCCGCGCCGTGAACGAGATGTATCTGAAGTATTTCAAGATCTTCGGGATCGAGAAATACGTTATGCGGTTCTCCACCCACGACCCAGCCAAGCTGGGCCAGAAATTCGTCGATAATTCCGAGCTCTGGCTAAAAACCGAAGAGATGGTCCGCGGCGTCCTGCAACGCAGCGGAATCAACTACGTGGAAGTGCCTAACGAAGCGGCCTTCTACGGACCCAAGATCGATGTGCAGGTCTGGAGCGCGATCGGCCGCGAGTTCAGCATCGCCACCAACCAGGTCGATTTCGCCGTGCCGGCCCGCTTCGGCCTGAAATACAAGACGCGTGAGAACACCGAAGCCACCCCGCTCTGCATTCACCGCGCCCCGCTCGGCACGCATGAGCGTTTCATCGGTTTCCTGATCGAGCATTATGCCGGGAATTTTCCTCTCTGGCTCGCCCCCGAGCAGGTTCGTATCCTGCCTCTCGGAGACGAAGCACCTTTGCTTGACTACGCCCGCTCCATTCAAAGCGAACTGCGCGCCCAGGAAGTCCGCTGCGAACTCGATGCCAGCAGCGATCACATCAAAGCGAAAATCTCTTCAGCCGAGCAGATGAAAGTCCACACCATGCTGGTTATCGGAAATCGGGACATGGAGGCCGGTGCGGTCAGCCTGCGCGTCCATGGAAAGGGCAACCTCGGTGCCAAACCGCGTCCTGAGATCATTGCCGATATACTGCAGTCGATCAAGGAACGCCGGGCCTAGCGGGACGCTTCCGACTGTAGGGGAAGGCGCTGCCTTCCCAGGGAAGCTGACAGCTTCCCCTACAGAAGAGGTGCGCGAAGATATTCCTTTCATCAATTCGCTGTTACCAATCGAATTGCTTCGCTAAATAAAGACGATGGATCTGCACGGCCCTCTGAAAAAACACTTCGGCTACGACGAGTTTCGGCCGTTGCAGGAGGAAATTATCAGGGACGCGTTGGCCGGGAGAGATGTCTTCGCTCTGATGCCGACGGGCGGTGGCAAGTCGCTCTGCTTTCAACTGCCCGCTCTCTTACGCGGCGGGCTCACCCTCGTGGTTTCGCCTCTCATTTCGCTCATGAAGGATCAGGTCGATTCCATGCAGACGAGCGGAATCGCCGCCACTTTTCTGAATTCCGCATTGGATGGCGACGAAGCACGCGCGCGTCTGCGCGGACTGCATCGCGGCGAGCATCACCTGCTCTATGTCGCGCCCGAGCGGTTAATGCTCGAAAGTTTTCTGGAGAAAACGAAGCAGTGGAAAGTCGCGCAGATCGCGATTGATGAGGCCCACTGCATCAGCGAGTGGGGCCACGATTTCCGGCCGGAGTATCGGCAACTAGCCGATCTGCGCCATCATTTCCCGGGGGTCCCGATCATGGCCCTGACGGCGACTGCGACGGATCGCGTCCGCCAGGATATTCTGGAGCAACTTAAGCTGAAAGATCCGCGCTGTTACGTGGCCAGCTTCAATCGGCCAAATCTGACTTATCGCGTTATCCCGAAGAAAGAGCCGTACGACCAGATCCTCGGACTGGTGCGCAGCCGGCCGGATGAAAGCGGCATTGTCTACTGTGCCAGTCGCAAAACGGCCGACAGCCTGGCCGCCAAACTGAGTGCGGACGGAGTGAAAGCGAAGGCCTATCACGCCGGCCTCGAAGCAAAAGAGCGGGCCAGGCATCAGGATGATTTCCGGCGCGACGATGCACGAGTCATCACGGCGACCATCGCTTTTGGGATGGGCGTCAATAAACCGAACGTCCGCTTCGTCGTGCACCATGATCTGCCCAAGAATATCGAAGGCTACTATCAGGAGACGGGGCGGGCCGGGCGCGACGGTCTGCCGGCTGACTGCGTGCTGCTCTTTAACGCTGGCGATGTGATGAAGCAGAAGCGCTTTATCGAAGAGAAAAGCGAAGATGAACAAATGATCGCGCGCGAGCAGCTACGCGTGATGGTCGGATATGCCGAGACTGGCCAGTGTCGCCGCGCCACCTTGTTGAGATATTTTGGCGAAGAATTTCCCCGCCCTAACTGTGAGGGTTGCGACAATTGCCTGAATCCGCGTGAGACCTTCGACGGCACGGTGCACGCGCAGAAGTTTCTCTCCTGCGTGCACCGCGTTTACTCGAAGCAAGGCTTCGGTTTCGGCTTGAATCACATTGTGGAAGTCCTGACCGGCGGCGACACGGAGGCCATCCGCCAGCGCGGACACGATCAACTCTCAACCTTCGGCATTGGGGCGGATGTCAGTCGCGGTGCCTGGCAGGCGATTGGACGCGAACTGCTGCAGCTTGGTTTGGTGGCGGCGGCCCCCGGGAAGTTTGCCACACTGCAGATGACGGACGACGGCCTGACGGCCTTGCGGGAGCGAACCACCATCGTCCTGACCAAGCCTCTCGAAAGCGGAGGATCGAAACGTTCGAAACGCCGGACCGGAGATATCCCGTGTGACGAAAATCTTTTCGAAAAATTGCGCGCGCTCCGGCGCACTCTGGCGGACGAGCGCAACGTGCCGGCCTACGTCATATTCTCGGATGCCACGCTGCGCGAAATGGCGCGCGCCCGGCCCGTGACCACGGAAGCCTTCGAACGAATTCCCGGAGTGGGTGAACGCAAACTAAAAGACTTCGCCCAGCCGTTCACGGAGGCCGTCTCTCAACATGTCGCAGGCAGCCGTGCGGCCGACCCTAGTGCCGCTCTTCGTTCCTAACTTCGAGGAAGGCGAACGACTTCAGCACTTCCTTCAAAGCCGGCGCATCCTTCCGAAAACTCGACTCGTCTCTGGCTGACAGGACGATATAGGCAACGGCGCCTTTCATTTGAACGTAGGCCACCTGTTCCCACTGGGAATACGATTTGGTGGCCGGATATTCGTTGATGAACCAGGGCAGGTCATCGCTCGTTTTGCCGGAAGCGACCTTCTCTTTGGGCGCGCCGTGTAACTTTTGCATCTCCTTGATCGCCCGGGCCACGAACTTGTCGACCTCGGTAAAGTCGGGGCCCGCGATCTTCGCATACATGATGGTGCGGGCGTCCCCCCACGATTCTCCCTTTGGATACAGGACGCAGGGCAGTCCCTGTTCCATGCCCGCGCTATTATCGAGGACCCATCCGGCCGGTGCGCTGATCTTAAAGGCGGCCTTCGGGCCATAAACAATTCCGCCCAAAAAGGTGTCTTGCGCGCGAAGTCGGCCTGTTCCCGACAGAAGAAGCAGGCAAATAAGCAGGCGTGATTTCATACAGGAGGGCGCAATGATCCTGTGCCGATTGTCCTTGCCAAACAAGTTGTTCCTCCAAACCAGCCGGTTTACCTGATTCCAAGCAAACGCGCGCCGAGAGCGCGATGCACCAGCCGGACTAGATCTTGCGACGGCGCGCGATGGCGCGACCGATTACACCGAGGCCGCCCGTCCCGAAAATAAGAGCGAGGGTAGACGGTTCCGGGACCGCGTTCGGCACAACCATAACGCCGATATTCCCGATCTTGCTGCCCGCGTCGGGCGGGGTGGAACGCGTTCCCTGAGCGGCAAAATAAGAAAAATGAGAAGCCGTCCTTTCGGCGCCCGGGATGTCAACCTGAAAAGGCCCCAAACCTAAAGTGTCCGTCGGAATGATCCCTGGGCCATTGTAGGTCCACACCAGGTTCACCACCGCCGGGTCGTCCGCGGAAGAAGAATTGATCTGGGCGGGTGTCGGCCCAAGGAGCGACGTAAAAAAGGACCATCCAACTGGCTCCGCATTCGAGTTCGGGACGATGCTGCCGAAGTCGTAGATGACAAAATAATCGCCGGGATCAACCTCCTGCTGGGTCGTTACATTGGCGGAGTAGCTCCAAATTGTGGTCGTGGGAGTGCTGGAACTGGAAAGGAATCCCACATTAATATCGCCACGCGCCGTCCAAATATTGGCGGCAATCCCTAGAATCCCAAGAGCGATGGCTTTCTTCATGAATGTAATAAACTTCGACTGGGCCGATCTAATCAGGCACGGCAACGGTGTCAATCCAAATGCCTGGAAGAAGGGAGTTTCCGTCCTGTCGGTCTAACGCTCAAACCGACCCGTTTACCGTCGATATACAAAGAAAAGAGGGCATAAATACTGCTCTTATATATAATTTCCATAATGTTCCTCCGGCACCTCATTTCCACCATTTTTGCGGTCGCATTCGTCCTCATGGCGATCGCCTCTACCGGTGCACATTCCTTGGCCGCCGTGACCATTCCAAATCCTTCGCGCCTGGCCTGCCCGCCCGCTACCGCCTCCCTGCAGACCGGTCTGCCGCCCCAATTCCAGGCAGAACAGAAAACGCTGGCCGAAACAACGGTGACTCCCATCCCTGAGGTGGACCCCGCGGTGCCCGCCATCATCCTGTGCGTGGCGACCGTGGTCTTCGCGCAGGTGCGCAAGCGCCGGGTCTAACGACTCGCGACAGGTCGGACCCGGCGTTCGATCTTCAATACGTAGGCCCGGATGTCGCACTTGCGCTCCAACCCGGCGGCGTTCATGTAGCGGACCTTGCCAAAGATGGCACGCTCCGGCCACGGTCGATCGTGCTGGCCGAAGATCCACGCGACATTGGCGAAACTGTTGGGATCGCGCCCATCCAGAAAAAACTTATTATTGAGAGCGAGCGCATGGCGAAAGGCCAGCTCGGGCGTGGCGGACCATTCCAGTATCTTTTTTCCCCAGTACATCCGCATGTAATTGTGCATGTAACCGGTCTCGCGCATTTCCAGCATGGCGGCGTTCCAATACGGATCGTGCGTGCGGGCGGCTTCCAGTTGGGCAAGGGAGTAGACATAAAGTCGCTCATCGCTCCGATGTTGATCGAGCGTCGTCCGCGCCCAGGCGGGTAATGATTCATAGGCGTCGTACTTTTCCGTAAACTCGACCCAGTTGATGGCGAGTTCCCGCCGCACCAATAGCTCGTCCATGAAGCTATAGACATTCGGACGGCCGGCTCCTTTTTGCCTCTCCACCTCAAGGGCCAGCCACAGCGGAGAGATCTGTCCGAAATGCAGATACTTGCTCATATGTGAAACGTCATCCGTCTGCGGTTGATTCCGGTGCTCCTGGTAATCGGACAAATGGCGCCGGAGAAATCGCGTGAAACGGCGGCGCGCCACGGAATTTCCCCCGCGATGCCAGCGGGTGACCGGCGGCACCGACATATCCAGTTTCAATGGACGGCAGAGCGCCGCGATGTCGCTTAGATCAGCCTGGGCCAGGCGCAGGTGGAGCGATGATTTGTTCATCCGTGTGCGCCTGAGCGCGACGAGGAACTCCGCGCGCCGCCGCCACACTTTCGGGCGGATAGTCCTGGCCCCGAACTCGCGCTTGTCGGAGGTCGCTCGAACCGGGACGATAACGTCTGATTCCACTTGCACGACGGAAGAGGAGGCGACTTGCGCCACCCGCTCGCGCCATTCCTTCTGGACTCGCAGATACCCGCGATCGCAAACAATCAAAGCAGCCTTCTCTCCCACCTGCAAAGCGACCTCGACGGGATGACCCAACTGCAGGACGAACTTGATCCCTCGTTTCGCGAGGGCTGTGGCCGTCTCAGCCAATCCTTCCAGCATGAAATGATAATGGCGCAGATTCGCTTCCGGGTATCCACTGGTTAGACCAAAAAGGACGAGCAACGGAAGACCCAGTTCGTTAGCCTGTCCGGCCGCGTACTCGAGAGCGTGATTGAAATGCTCCCGCTGCGACTGTTGCATCCAGTAAAGGACATAGCGTCCGGGGCGGACCGGCCGGTCGTTTAATCGCCGTAGGCGCTCGGGATGGATTTGCGGTTGCCTGGTCTCCATGGGGGGACTCACTTTGCGATTGGGTTTGCGCAAAGCAACTGAGCCCTTTAATTGCCGGAAGGACCGGGTTATGAAACTGCAAAGATCGATGCTGCTTCTGGCGTTTTCACTCTACGCCAACAGCGCCGTCCATGCAGCCAATCCTTTTCTGAACGCGCCCGATGACAAACCAGTCACGGCAAAATTTCGGGGCGCAGAGTGGGGAGACAACATCGCGCAGGAAGAGATCGGGCTCAGCGTCCATATTGTCACCACCCGGGTGGCCCAAATGTCGTGGGGCCAGATCTACCGGATTGCCTTCACCGACATCGCTTCACGCGCGCGCGCGCGCCGGAAAATTTCGCCGGAATACTTTATCGTGACGGACGATCGGATCGTCCTGGTGAATGAGGAAGATAAGGAGGCCGCGGTCAAGAAGATCGCGGCCATGGCTGCGCCGCCGGCCTTCGAGCAGAACGAGATTAATGGCATTAGCGAGGGTACATTCCACAACACCGAGGGTCCCTGGGAGACGACCATCAGATTGCAAGACGACCTGTGCATTTACCAGGCGAACCACAATTCCTCAGGGCACTTCAAAAAGATCGTGTGGAAAAAGGGAGTCGGCCTGATGGAATACTCCATGGGATTGGGAGCCTTATCCGACGGCTTTCGCCTAAAGCGGGTGAAGACCGGCTGAACGCCGCGGCCGCCGGCTTCTCCCCGCGCTCACGCCTTTTTCCTGTGCCAAAGGAGATAGACCGGGATTCCGCTGAGCACGATCAGGATGCCAATCCCGGACGTGCCCGGAGCGAGCCAAGCCAGGTCGACTATCAAAGCCGTCGCCAGCAGGATCGAAATAACTGGAATGGCCGGATAACCCAATGTCCGGTAGGGACGCGGTTGGTTAGGCCGAGTGCGGCGTAACACCAGGACAGCGGCAACGAGCAGCACATAGAAAACGAGATCGGCGGATACGATGTATTCCAGCAACTGGGTGTAGATATTCCCGTAAATGATCTTTCCGGTCACCGCTTCCGTCGCGACCGTTCGCGGGAGAGTGAGGAACGCGGTCCAGACTCCCTGCACCAGCAAAGCCGCGGCCGGAACGTGGTAGCGATTGGTTGTCGCGATGCGCCCGAAAAAGAGACCATCGCCAGCCATGGCAAAGTAGACGCGGGCCCCAGCCAAGATCAGTCCATTGTTGCACCCGACCGTAGAGATTAGGATCGCGCCGGCCATGCCGAGGGCTCCGGCATGACCAAAAACGGCCTCCATCATGGCGACCGCCACGCGATTCTGGGGCGCGTGAGCAATTCCGTCCAAAGGCAAAACCGAGACGTAGGCAAGATTAGCGAGCACATAGAGAACGACGACACCGGCGCAACCCCAGAGCAACGCGCGCACCAGGTTCCTGGCGGGGTCACGCACTTCACCGCCGAGGAATGTGATATTGGTCCAGGCCGTTTGCGCGAAGAGCGGTCCGATCATGGCTTTGCCAAACAACAGGCCGATGGCGAGGGCCGCTCCTGTCCCGACCAAGCCTGGCTGAACCGAAGCGGGATTCCAGCCATTGGCCCACGGATTCCACCACGCCGCTGTTTGCGCGGCGCCGACGCCTTTCCCACCGCACCATAAACCTATCAGCACCACGCCGACCAGCGCGGCCGTCTTGGCAAAGGTGAAAATGTTTTGCACAATTTTCCCAATCGACAGGCCCCGCATGTTGGTCAGGGTGAGGAGAAGAATGAGCCCAACGGCCGCAAGTTGCTCGCTCGAAAGACTGATGGCATAGCCGCCCCCTAACGACAAGGGAGCCACCAGGTAACAATCGGGCGCGACAGCCGGCAGGAAGACTCCCAGGAACTTGGCAAAAGCGATGGCGACGGCCGCGATGGTGCCGGTTTGCACAACCAGAAAGAGGGTCCAGCCGAACAAAAAGCCGAAGGCGGGTCCGTAGGCTTCACTCAGAAAAACGTACACACCGCCGGCGCGCGGCATCATGGTGGCGAGCTCCGCGCAAGAAAGCGCACCGGTTATGGTCATAAGCCCCGCGACCACCCACGTCAGCAGCAACCAGCCCGGAGCGGGGAGCAGCCGGGTCGATTCGGCAGAGACGATAAAAATTCCCGAGCCGATCATCGAGCCCACCACCATCATGGTGGCGTCGAGCGGTCCGAGCGCACGGACTAGCTTCCCGCCCCCGCTCTCGTCTCCCTTGCTCATCACCGAGTCGCGCGCGGCGCTCGCACCTGCACACCGGCCGCCTTCATTCGCCTGCGCAGAGTCCGCGCAAAATCGACCGCGCCCGGTGTATCGCCATGGAGACAAATCGTTTCGGCCGCCATTGGAATGTCGGTTCCATCGACCGTTCGGACTCTCCCTTCCGCGAGCATCGTTAAAACGCGTGCGGCCGCCTGCTCGGAATCTGTCAGCAACGCATCAGGCCGGGACCGCGGCACGAGCGAACCATCTCCCAGATAATTGCGATCGGCGAAAAATTCAGATACCACCCGCAGGCCAAGCGCCTCCCCCGCCCCGGCCAGCTGACTGCGCGGCGGCGCAAACAACATAAGCCCCGGATCAACCGCGCAGATGGCACGGCCGATGGCATCCGCTAACGTGCGATCTCGTGCCCCCATGTTATAGAGCGCGCCGTGCGGCTTTACATGGGCCATGCGAACGGACGCCGCCTCCGCGATGGCTTGAAACACTCCCAGTTGATACGTGACGGCCTCGAAGATCTCGTCGGCAGTCGCGCCTCCTTCCTGGCGGCCAAAATTCTCGCGGTCGAACAAGCTCGGATGCGCGCCGACCGCCACCCCGCGAGCGAGCGCCTTGACCAGAGCTGTGTGCATTGATTCAGCGTCGCCTGCGTGAAAACCAGTGGCAATATTGGCGGATGAAACGAGCGCGAGCAGTTCATCGTCATGCCCGGCCCCTTCCCCGAGGTCGGCGTTGAAATCGACAACCAGGTCCATTAAGGATGCATGCTCAGACCAATCTTGAATTTCGCAAAATCTTGTTCCCGTTGCCACAAAAGTTGATGCGCTTCGGGGAGAAGCACTTCGCGAAATCGGATCGACGCGCCCGGACCTAACTGAGCCGCACGGGCCAGATCCACCGTTATCACGTGGGCAAGTTTCGGATAACCGCCATTCGTTTGGCAATCTCCCAAAAGGAGAATCGGCAGGCCGCCTGGCGGAACCTGAACGGTACCTGGCGCCACTGCCTCGGACACGAGATCCGTCTCATGCAATCTTCGCAGGAGCGCCCCCTCCAGCCGCGCGCCCATCCGATCGGCATCCTGCGCCACGACAAATTCCCCGGAACAAAAACTATGCTGCGAGCCCGCTTCGAATTGATCCCAATCTCTTCCGCGGAGAACCCGCAAATGAGGTGCGCCTTCCGCCGGGCTGCTCCAGACAAAAGGAGCGCTCCACGGCGCCATTCGCGCGTGCACGAGGGAGCGGATTAACTGTTCCGCGGGCGGTGGATTCCCGCCCAGCGGCAATTCGTCACCATCTTGCAGGGCGCGCCCCTGCCATCCGCCAAAACCGGCGCGCAAATCGGTCGAGCGACTGCCCAGCACCACCGGCACATCGATACCGCCAGAGACAGCCAGCCAGGCACGACACCCTCGAGTCGGTCCCGTAATCGACAATTCCTCCCCTTCGCCTAACAAGGCCGGACGGCCCGCTGGAATGGATCTTCCATGGACCGTAACGCGATAAGAACCGCCGATCCATGCGACCACTCGCGACCTGGCCACCCTGCATCGGAACGTTCCTGAGGTGATCTCCAATCCTGCGGCCGTCTCCGAATTTCCCGCCAGAACATTGGCCACGCGCATTCCATAAAGATCGAGCGCTCCTCCGGACGACACGCCGGCGTGGCGAAAGCCGGTTCGTTCGGCCCCTTGCACGGAGGCGAGAAACCCGGCCCGTGTAATTTTCAGCGCCATCAACTGCCGCGTGGACCCGGTTCCTGTCCGAACGCGCTAAATTCAGCGAGTGTGATCGAGGTAAACCGGACACGATCCCCCGCCTGCAAAAGCGCGGGCGGATTCTTTTCCGCGGAAAAAAGCGAAAGCGGCGTTCGACCAATCACATTCCAGCCACCCGGCGAAGTCGTGGGATAGATTCCGGCCTGCGCTCCACCGATCGCGACCGAGCCAGCGGGAAGGCACGTGCGCGGGACGGAACGCCGGGGCATAGTCAGCTGTTTGGGCAAACCCGAGAGATAGGGAAATCCCGGGGTGAAGCCGAGGCAGCTGACTCGGAAATCGGCCGCACAGAAGAGGCCTAATACTTCCTCCCTGGTCAATCCAGCAGCGGCGGCCACATCGGGCAGGTCGAGTGCAAACTCGCCCTCCGCGCAAACCAGAATTTCAAACTGGCGTGACCGGGCGGACGCGCCTTTGGGCGCGACAGATTGGAGGGCGGCCGCTATTTTCCCCTCAAACCAACCCGTTAGGCCATGGAGCGGAGCACCTTGGGCAATCGCCTGGGCCGGGTTAAGAAAAAGGGTCAGGGTGGTGTAAGCGGAGGTGCATTCCAGGACGCCAGGGATCTTGGCACGCTCGATCGCCTCCCGGGCGGCCAGCAGCTCGTCTAGTTTCGACGCGTCCCCACCGGGAGAATGTTCCGCGAAGCGCACGATGAGCGCGGAATCACCGAGCGCCGTAATTTTCATCGTTTCGCGATGGAGGAATCAGACGCGACTGTCTCCTGCATATCCTGCACCCGGTCTTTAATCTCGGACACGGTCGGGTGCACCTCCTTGATCAGATCGTGCTCCACTCGAGAAAGCCTCTCGATGCGCGCGGTCACGGCGTGCAATTCTTTTAACATGGAATCCTGCCGCGACGAGATGCGGTGCATCCACCAGAAGCACACGATCCAACAGCCCATCCCGATCCAGCTCAGAAGAAAAACCATCATGACGCTATATCGCATTCCCGCTGCGATTTTGAAGGCAATTTAGGTGGCATCGGCTTTGGTCGCTTCTATCTCCAGGTGCACTGTCACTTCCGGCCCGATGCCCGAGAGTATCTCGGCCGTTTTCCCAAACATCAGGTTAAAATCCCGCCGCTTTAACGGCTCGGTCGTCACCGCCCAGCGCGACCGTGCCAGCGCTTCACCCTCTCCCATCGGCGCCAGCAATTTTACGTGCAATACGATCGATTTCGTTATGCCATGCATGGTCAGGTTCCCCTCGATGTCTCCCGCCCGGGCAGCCGTCGGAATGATGCGCCGGCTCTGGAACGTGATTTTAGGATATTTGGACGCGTCAAAAAACGCGGGGCTGCAGAGGTGCTCGTCGCGCTTACGAATTCCGGTGTCGATACTCATCACCAAAATCACAGCCGAAACGGAGGACTTTTCTGGATGTTGCCGGTCGATCGTGATGGCCCCCGTGCACTGGGTAAACGTCCCGCTCGTGAGGCCCACGAAATGATGTACCGCGAACGAAACGGTCGAGCGCGCTGAATCAATCGTGCAGGTTTCGGCACCCGGAGCGACATGAGCCGATAGCAGGACCAAGCCGAGGGCAACGAGTATCCAATTAAATGGTTTCAAGGCTGCTCACGGGCGACTGCGGGTTCGGGCGTCGTTTTTTTCGCGAATTGCCGGAGCAGCGGCGTACGCGCCACCGGCAGTTTGCCGAATAAATTACCGAGGGCGAAGGCAGGATTGCTGCGGTTCGAGTTCGCGTCGTGCACTCCGGCTATTTGAGCCAGCTCTTTTTCGAAATGCGAAACGGCCCGGGTGGACGAGTCATTCTTGTCCAAAAAAGCGAAGGCGCGTTGCAAGAGCGTAAACAACTCCGGTTCGTGGTGATCCCGTTCCGTGCAAAGCTCGATCAGCTCGACAAAATAGGCGGCGGTCTGGGTTCGCCCATAGTTTTTTCGGATGCCGGCGAAGGGGTTGCGCAGCACGATCTCCGTGAGGGTGTGCAGACTTGATTTGCGCGAGCGGACAATTTGAATTTCTGCCTCGTAAAAAAGATCGAGCTTCCCGGCAAAAACACTCTTCGGACGACGGGCGCCCCTGGCCATGGTCTGAATACAGCCTAACGAGTCTGTGCACCAGGAGACGATCAGACTGGTGTCGCTGAACTTGCGCCGACGCAAAACAATCGCGGTGGTTGATTCCACGCCGGAACTCTAGCATGAGCGCGACCGGCGTCCCAATCCTGATGTCGCCCGGGCGGCCAATCCCCCGTCCACAAAAGCACAATTGCTCGCCAGCGGAGCCAGCGAGCTATTGCCTTGAGGAAAACGAGATTTGCCTAGCGAGGCAGGTGGCTGAAGTAGAAATTGACCTTAAAGGTCACCTGATCGCTGTCCGTCCCGACCGACGTATTGCCCGGGGTGATGGGCCCATGAGAGTCAAAGTGGAAGGTCTGACTGCCAAACCCGCTGTGCCGGTATTCCAGGCCCACCGTGAAAAGCTGCGAGAGGGCATACTCGACCCCGGTTCCGGCCGTCCAGCCAACCAGAAGCCGATCGTCGTTGCTCTGGTTCCGGCTGGTGAATGTTCCGAGAAACTGACCTGGTTGACTGGGCTGAGGAGCCTGACCGACAACGAAGAAGTCTGAGGTGGCGCGATCGTCCGCGAAAGCGGTTACATCGGTGAAAGCCACGCCGCCAATGCCGTAAAACAAAAAGCGCCCGGTGGCGAAACCGAGTTTGCCCATGACGGCGCTATTCCAGTGGGCTTCGGCTTTGCGCATGGATAGAGTAGTGGTGTCCGCGGAAACCCCTTGGAAAAAGAAGTCCGAGCTGCCTGAGCCCTGCGAGCTCGTCCAATCACTCGACGAATGGGAGAGGGCGTTGAAACTCCCCTCCAAACCCAGAACGAAATGGCCGACTTGCTTGTTAAAACCAATCTGGGTGCCGCCGGTCAACCCGACATCGCCTCCCTGGTGATTGTGGTGGTAATCTCCCGCCGTGTTAAAGAACAGGAATTCGGATCCGCCGATCGGCTCTTGCGGAGTCCGGGGACCTTTTGATTCTTCAAAGTTAAAAAATTGCTCGGTCAGATCCAACTGGGTGCGGTAATCGCCAAAATCGTAGCTCTGCCAATTCGCACCCACGTTACCGCCGATGAAAAAACCGTTCCAATCGGCCGGCTCTGCCTGCATTCCGGGTGCCACCAAGGCCAGGGCGCATCCACTTAACAAGGCCCAAACCAACTTCGTTTTCATCAATCGTTTTTGTATCATTTTTTCCTCGGGGCCGACTTAACCAGACGAGAGCAACCTTGCATAGAAAAAAAATCAAACCCTGCCGACAGATGAACCGGCTCTCGAAAGGGACTGGCGTCAGCGGTTGACGATGTGAATGGCCCGCTTTTCCACAGCCAAAGCCGCTTCCTTGACCGCTTCGCTAAGGGTCGGATGAGAATGGCAGGTTCGACCCAGGTCCTCCGCACTACCACCAAATTCCATGACGGCGGCCACTTCTGCGATCAATTCAGAGGCGGCATGCTGCAAAATATGTGCGCCCACAATCCGGTCGGTCTTGGCGTCCGCAATGATTTTGACCATCCCTTCTGCGTCTTCGTTCGCCAGCGCGCGCCCATTGGCACGAAACGGGAACTTACCGATTTTCACCTCTATCCCCTTCTCTTTAGCGTCCTCTTCCGTCAGACCAACACCGGCCAGCTCCGGGTTCGTGTAAATGATTCCGGGGATGACGCTGTAGTTCACGTGTCCCGATTTTCCGGCGATGTTTTCGACGCAGGCAATCCCCTCCTCCTCTGCCTTGTGCGCCAGCATGGGACCAGCGATCACGTCGCCGATGGCGTAAACGCCTTCGACATTCGTGCGGAAATGCTCGTCCACTTTGATGCGCTTTCGTTCGTCAAATTGCACCCCGACCTTGTCCGCGCCGACTCCTTCCGAAAATGGTCGACGGCCCACTGAAACCAGAACCTTGTCCGCCTCGAAGGTCAGTTCTTCGCCACCTTTGCTGGCCGTCGCAGTGACGCGTCCCTTTTCAACCTGGAGGGCGCTGACTTTCGTTTCGAGATGGAAAGTCATGCCTTGCGCGGTGAGCGAGCGTTGCAACAAATTGGCCAGCTCCAGATCGAAGCCGAGTCCGATGCGCGGGAGAAATTCCAGGACCGTCACCTCCGAGCCGAGCCGGCTCCAGACGGATCCGAGTTCCAGACCAATCGCGCCCGCGCCGATGACGAGGAGTTTCGCCGGCGCCTCCGTGAAAGAAAGAGCCTCGGTGCTGCTCACGATGGTTTGACCGTCAAACCTGGCGAAGGGCAACTCCACCGGCACACTGCCCGTCGCGATGACAATGTTCTTCGTCTCCACTTCCTGTGTTTCGCCCTTGGAAGATTTGATCGACACCTTGCCCGGTTCCGTGATGGTGCCTATCCCTTCGAGCGTCGTGACCTTGTTCGTTTTCATGAGGGAGCGCACTCCCCCGGTCAGACTCTTCACCACCTTTTCCTTGCGTTGCAGCATCTTAACGAGGTCGACGGTGACGTTATCGATCACGATGCCGTGCTTCCCCGCCTCTTTTTTGGCGAAGACGAAATGATCGCTCGAGGCGAGCAACGCCTTGCTCGGGATGCAGCCGATGTTCAAGCAGGTGCCGCCCAGCTCCTTGTCTTTTTCCACAATGGCGGTCCTCAAACCAAGCTGGCCAGCCCGAATGGCCGCGACGTACCCTCCGGGACCCGAACCGATGATAACGACATCAAATTTTTCCATAGAATGCGCGCTCCCGAAACGGGCCCACTTAAAAATCCAAGGGCAGCTTTTCCGGCTGCTCGATGCCTTCCTTCACTTTAATCAGAAATGTGACCGCCTCTTTTCCGTCGACCGCGCGGTGATCGTAACTCAAGGCCAGATACATCATGGGCCGGATCTCCACCTTCCCCTCCACCGCCATGGGGCGCGGCATGATCTTGTGCATCCCCAGGATGGCACTCTGCGGCGGGTTGAGGATGGGCGTGCTCAGAAGGGAGCCGTAAACGCCGCCGTTGGAAATCGTGAAGGTGCCCCCCTGCAAATCTTCAATCTTCAACTTGCCGTCGCGCGCTTTGGACGCGTAACCGGTAATGTCCCGCTCCAGATCGGCGAAACTCCGCTTGTCCGCGTCTCGCACGATCGGTACGACCAGGCCGCGTTCCGTCCCGACCGCCACCCCAATGTCGTAAAAATTATTGTCGATGAAATCGTCGTCCTCGATGCGCCCGTTAATCGACGGCACCGCTTTCAATGCCTCCACCGCGGCCTTGATAAAAAAGGACATGAATCCGAGTTTGAACCCGTTCTTCTTGACGAAGGCTTCCTGCGCTTTGGTCCGCAGATTCTGCACGGCCGTCATGTCACATTCATTAAACGTCGTCAGGATGGCGGCCGTATGCTGCGCCATGACCAATTGTGCCGCAATCTTGCGCCGCAGAGGCGACATCTTACGGCGGGTAAAGCGGGCATCGGATGACGGGATTACGGTGGGGGAAGCCGCCGGCTTCCCCGGGACGCTCGCAGCGTCCCCTCCAGGTTTTTTTTCGGACACCGCACCGAGGACGTCGCCTTTCGTTAGGCGACCGCCCTTGCCGGTTCCCTCGAGCTTGGCCGGGTTAATTTTTTCTTCCTCGACGATTCGGCGAACGGCCGGTGACAGGACATGGCGGTCGGCTGATTTTGCAGGCGACGTTGCGACAGTTGCCGTCGAGCTGGACGGCTCTGTCGCACTTTTCCCTTCCGACTTCGTATCGTCGATCGTTGCGACAGTCTCCCCGATTTTTACCTCCTGGCCTTCCGGCACGAGCGTCTCGAGCAAGCCAGCTTTTTCCGCGACGATCTCGGTGGAAACCTTGTCCGTTTCCAGGGTAAAGAGCGCGTCACCGGCCTTGACGAATTCGCCAGACTTCTTGTGCCAGACTGAAACGACCCCGCTCGAAATCGATTCACCGACCGCGGGAATTTTAACTTCGATACTCATCCCGCGGCTAACTATACGCAAAAGGTGGCGGCGTCATCCGCAAAGTATTTAGAAAACAGAAAGGCGTACTCAGGAAACCACGGATCCAGGAAAGGAAATGGGGCAACCAACTTGAGAGAAAGACACCCGACAGGATTTGCGGGATTAAAGAACTCCGGAATCATGTAAATCTTGTTAATCTTGTCTCGTCACTCGCTTTCATTGCGTCACTAGATCGTGAAAGCTTCCTTGATGAGTCCCGCTTGTTCTCGTTTGTGCACGGCGAGCGAGCCGACGGCGGGACTGGCACTGGCATCGCGGCCTGCGTAGGCAATTTCCTTTTTGAAGAGCGCGCGGAGGCGCGGCTCCATGAACGTCCAGCCACCCATGTTCTGGGATTCCTCCTGGCACCACACGAGCTGTGCGGTTTTCGGGAATGGCTTAACCAGCGCCTCCAGCTTGTTGGTGGCGAGCGGATAGAGTTGTTCCACCCGAATAATGGCGGCTGACTCGATTTTTTCAGCCGTACGATAATTGAGAAGATCGTAATAGACCTTGCCCGAACAAAAGATGACACGCTGCGTTTGGCCGGCCGGACCCGCGGGGGGAGCCGCTAAAATTTCCTCGAAACGGCCCTGCGTAATATCCGCGGCGGGCGAAGAAGCGAATTCCGCGCGCAGCAGACTCTTAGGCGTCATAATAATGAGCGGCTTAACGAATTCGCGCTTCATCTGGCGACGCAACACGTGAAAATACTGAGCGGCCGTGGTCAGGTTACAGACCTGGATATTGTCCTCGGCACAGAGTTGCAGAAAACGCTCGAGCCGCCCGCTCGAGTGTTCCGGTCCCTGGCCTTCGTAGCCGTGCGGAAGCAGGAGCACTATCCCGCTGGGTCGTTGCCACTTTGATTCCGCCGAAACAATAAACTGATCGATAATGGTCTGGGCGCCATTGGCGAAATCTCCAAACTGCGCCTCCCACAGGCAGAGCATGTTCGGGTAATCGAGCGAGTAGCCGTAGTCGAATCCGAGCACGGCCGCTTCCGAGAGGAGGCTATTATAGATGCAAATACGCTCCTGCTCCCCGCCCAGATGCATCAGGGGAACATAGGGTGCGCCAGTCCTGCCATCATACAAAACAGCGTGGCGCGTGCTGAAGGTGCCGCGCGCGCTATCCTGGCCGGAGAGGCGAATCGGAATGCGGTCGAGCAAAAGGGAGCCGAAGGCCAGCGCTTCCGCGTAATGCCATTCGTAGGGCCCGCCCTTTTCAAATACTTTCCGACGATGCTCAAGGATGATGCGCTGGATCTTGGGCTGGACGAAAAAATCATCCGGCACGCGCGTCAGACCGTCCACGATCTTCCCTAACATTTCCTCGCTGATCGAAGTGGCGGCGCACGAACCGGTGTAGTCCGGCTGGAAAACCGCAGTGGATTCCTGGAAGCGCGCGTGGTCGTCCTTCTTCTCCTGCTGCACTTCTTTGACCTGCTGGAGCGGCATCTCCAGGCGAAGCTCGAACTCAGTTTCGAGGGAAGCCGCATCGTCCTCGCTCAGAATGCCGGAATCGAGCAGCTCGCGCTTGTAGAGTTGGGCCACAGAGGGCCGCTGGTCGATCCGAGCATAAAGGTTCGGCTGGGTGAAGGCTGGTTCGTCCCCTTCATTATGGCCGTAACGCCGGTAACAGTACATGTCGATGACCACATCCCGGCCGAATTCCTGGCGAAAATCGAGGGCCAGCAGACTAACGAACCGGACGGCAATGGGGTCGTCGCCGTTCACATGAAAAATGGGGACCTCGATCATCTTGGCGATATCGGTCGCATACATGGAGGAGCGCGCGTCCTCCGGCAGAGTGGTGAACCCAATCTGATTGTTGACCACGGCGTGGACCGTCCCGCCCGTGCCATAGCCGGGCAGTTGCGACATGTTCAGCGTTTCTGCCACGATCCCCTGTCCGGCGAAAGCGGCATCGCCATGGATGAGCAGGGGCAAAACTTTGCGCCGATGTTCGGTATCTCCCCGAATGCGCTGGCGG
>JBBRQE010000056.1:0-19933 GCA_038226905.1 Chthoniobacterales bacterium
GTGAAAGAAGGCTTCACCGTGCTGCCTTACATCAATGCCGATCCCGTGTTGGCCAAACGCTTGCAGGACGTGGGAACAGCCACGGTCATGCCGCTTGGTTCGCCGATCGGCAGTAATCGTGGAATCGAGACGCGCGCGCAAATTGAGATCATCATTGAACAGGCCACCGTGCCCGTGGTGATAGATGCTGGACTGGGGGCGCCGAGTCAGGCAGCGGAAGCCATGGAGATGGGTGCGGATGCCGTGCTGGTGAACACGGCGATCGCCATTGCCTCCGATCCAGTTCGCATGGCGCAGGCGTTCAAAAAGGCGATTGAAGCCGGGCGCGAGGCCCGGGAGATAGGGCTGGCCGAAAAGCTTTCCGCCGCCTCTGCGACAAGCCCGTTAACGGCATTTTTCGCGACCAAACAGGACGGCGAAACAGAGTCGTGAAGCGGGAATGAGGGCCGGCGCTCGGTAGGCTACCTGCGTTGCCCGCGTTCATTCTGTGCCGTCAGGTTTTTGTAAAATTCTATCTGTCGCCCACCCACGCGGCGCACGGCCCGCCAGCCATCTTTCTCGGCGAAGGCCCGCAGTTCATCAGACGTCATCGCCTTCAGGGAGTACAACTCGGCCGGGTGCGTGATAAAACATTGCGGGCGCATCTCAAGCACGCTGGCAATTTTGGTGCGCAGCGCCGCCAGATTATTCAGGATTGATTCTGTCATTCGGTAAATCCGAGGACCGACGTCGCTCCGGCGCCCGCCGGCTCGTGCGAAGGTTCGGCCGGACAAGGTCATAGCGCAACCGCGTCCGCTCGGCTGGCGCGCACACCCTCCTAAAGCTAGGTTCCGGTATGGTTTCCGAGACAATCGAGTTACGCGGCCACATTATCGATTCTTTGATCCTGCCCAAGGTGCTGGACCAAATCCTGACCCGCGGCGCTCAATTCAAGATTGCTGAAATCAAGATTGGCCAAAACCGGGTTGATCAAAGCTTTGCCCGGATCGAAGTCACGGCAGACACCAGTGAAACGCTGAATGAACTTATTCTGCGTTTGCTGCAACACGGGGCTGAGGTCGCCCAACGAAAAGATGCCGCATTGGCGCTTTCTCCTGCCGATGGCGTTTTTCCGTCCGGCTTTTACGTCACCACCAATCAACAAACTTTTGTGCGAGTAGAAGGCGCGGAAATCGAGGTCCGGCCCGCCACTATGGATAGCGCCATTGCGGTGGACGGAAAGATCGCGCGCGCGGTCAAGTTTTTCGATGTGCGAAAAGGCGATAACATAGTGCTGGGCCACGAAGGCGTTCGGGTGATGCCGGTGCAGCGATCGACTTCGCACACCGATGTCTTTCAATTCATCAATCGAAGTATCCCCGCGGACGCGCCTAAATTCGCCGTCATCCGCGAACTCGCCGCTGAATTGATTCGCGCGCGGCGGGCCGGCGGCAAAATTGCGGTGGTCGCCGGGCCTGCCCTGGTTCGCACCGGGGCGGGGGAACACCTGCAGCGCCTGATCGAAGCCAAATACGTCGATCGTCTTTTCGCGGGGAACGCTTTTGCCGTTTACGATGTCGAACGCGTTTTGTATGGAACGTCCCTGGGCATTAACCCGGAACGCGCCCTCCCCGCCGGCGGCCACGAAAATCACATCCGCGCCATCAACGTCATCCGCGCGTGCGGCGGGCTCGCAGCGGCGGTCCGGGGAAAACTCCTGACGCGCGGCATCATGCACGCCTGCGTGATCCATGGCGTCGATATTATCCTGACCGGATCGATCCGCGATGAAGGACCAATCCCGGATGTGACGACCGATGTAGTGGAGGCTCAAAAAATAATGCGCGCCAGCCTGGCAGACGTGACCCACGTGCTCCTTCTGGGAACGGTCCAGCATTCCATGGCGATCGCATCAATGCTCGCTCCCACGGTCAAGACTGTGTGCGTCGATATCGATCCAGGGGCGGTGGAACGGGTCATCGAACACCAGCCTTTCCGCTCGCTCGGTCTGGTCACAGACATCGAGCCGTTTCTCCGCGAGCTGGCGGACGCCATCATGGCGGACCTTGCAAGTACGCCGCACCTAACGAATTCGTGATGCGCGAATTATTGTTATGCGCGCCGGATCACTACGGCATCGAATACGAAATCAATCCCTGGATGAGTCGGGCGCGGGGGGCCGACACACCGGTGGTTCAAGCTCAATGGCGTGGATTGGAGGCGACCCTGGCGGCGCTGGGCTGCAAGATTTCCCTGGTCGAGCCGCAGCCCGGATTACCCGACATGGTCTTCACGGCCAACGCGGGTCTGGCCGTCGGCCGGAAATTCATCCCCAGTAATTTCCGGCATGAAGAACGCGCGGGCGAAGCGCCGCACTTTGCGCGCTGGATGGAGCAACATGGTTACGAAGTAGCCTGGCTCTCTCCCGAGCTTTATTTCGAAGGCGAAGGTGATGCGCTTTTCGGAGGCGACGCGCTTTTTTGCGGATACAAATTCCGATCCGATATCAAATCCCACCGCGCCGTGGCTGAAATGCTGCGGTGCCTTTCCATTTCGGTCGAACTGGTCGATGAGCGTTTCTATCATCTTGATACCTGTTTCTGCCCGTTACCCGATGGAGGAGCATTCTGGTTTCCCGCCGCCTTCGATGAATATGGGCAACGTGCCATCCGCGATCATCTCACCGATCTAATCGACGTATCAGAAGAAGAAGCGGCGCACTTCTCTTGTAACGCGGTCGTGCTCCAGCGCGAGATTGTTCTACCCGAGGGTGCGCCTGGACTGGTCCGGGCGCTGCAGGAACGCGGCTACCAATGTCATCCCTTGCCCATGACAGAATTCTTAAAGGCCGGCGGCGCGTGCAAGTGCCTCACCATGTTCCTGCCGCAACGCGAGACGATCAGTGAATAGCGCGATGCGAATGGTGTGTCGACGACGACACCAATCATCACCGATCACTAATCACTCTTCTTCCCGGCGCGCTTGGCGGAGAGCGCACGCTCTATCCTGACCAGCGGCAGGCAATTGATCACGTCGTTTTTGGTGAGCCAACCTTTGCGGGCCACGCCGATCCCGAACCATAAATCCTGCAGCCGCTCCACCCTGTGCGCATCGGGGTTGATCACGCATTTCACCCCTTTTTTTATGGCTAGCGGCCACCAACGCCAGTCCAGATCGAGGCGCTTGGGCGCGGCATTAATTTCAATCCAGGTGCCCGTGGCAGCCGCCGCCTCGAGGATGGCCGGTATGTCGACTGCGTAGGGCTCGCGCTTCAGAAGAAGGCGACCGGTCGGGTGCCCCAGCATGGTAATGAAAGGATTCTCCATGGCCCGGATGATTCGTTTCGTCATTTCAGCTTCGGACAGGTTGAAGACCGAGTGCACGGAGGCGACCGCGTAATCGAGGTCGGCCAGCACGTCGTCGCTGAAATCGAGCGAGCCATCGCGCAGAATGTCGCACTCGACGCCGGCAAACAGGCGAAACCCGGCGTAACTCGTGTTTAATTTCCGGATAGCGGCGCCCTGCGCCCGCAGCTTCGTCTCATCCAAGCCGTGGGCTTGGATGGAACTCCGGCTGTGATCTGCTATCCCCAAATATTGCAGTCCCAATTCATGGGCGGCCTCGGCCATCTCCTCCAGCGTGTTGTGTCCGTCACTCGCGATGGTGTGACAATGGAACGTCCCACGCAGGTTCTCCTTCTCGAGCAGGCGCGGGATGGTATTATTTTCGGCGGCGGCAAATTCACCGCAATTCTCGCGCAGCTCCGCGGGAATGAAATCAAGGTCGACCGCGCGATAAAGTTCTCCTTCATCGCGGACCAGCGGAATTTTCGAGACAGTCTTCTTTTTCGCGGCGGGATCCGGCGGCAGCGGGGCCAGACGATATTCGTTGAGAGTCCAGCCGCGCTTCAAGGCTCGGTTACGCATCTCGATGTTGTGCTCCTTGCTGCCGGTGAAATAATTGAGGGCGAACGGATATTCCGACGGCTTCACCACGCGCAGATCGCATTGCACGCCGGAACGAAGCCGCACGCTTGTCTTGGTCGGTCCCTGCGCCATGATCGATTCGACGAGGGGATGTTTGGCAAATACCGAGGTGACTTCGGCCGGCTCGTTGGTAGCCACAATAAAATCAAGATCACGAACGACCTCGCGCCGTCTCCGGTAGCTCCCCGCCAGAGAGACATGGAGGGCATCAGGATGGTCGGCCAGATAATTACGCAGAGTTTCCGCGTCACTGGCGACCTGTCCCATCTGAAACGAGCCAGAGTGCCTGACCCGATCTGCCATGGCTTTGCTCAGTTTCTCCTGCGTGGCCTCGCCGAATCCGGCGAGCGCCGCGACCCGGCCGGACTGACAGGCCTGCTGCAACTGCTCAATCGAAGCCACGTTCAGCTGTTCATAGAGCGTTTTTATTTTCTTCGCCCCCAGCCCGGGAATGGAAAACAATTCGAGAATGGTCGCAGGAAACTCGGTGCGCAATTCCTCCATGTATTTGAGCGAGCCGGTGGTCGCGAGTTCCTTCACTTTTTCCGCGATGGCCTTCCCGATTCCAGGCATTTTCTTTAAGGCCTCCTCATCCTGCAGGTCGGAGAGATTGCCACCCCATGCGTCCAGGGCGCGGGCCGCGTTGGCGTAGGCCCGGATCTTGAACGGATTTTCATCCTTCAATTCGAGAAGCGTCGCGATTTGTTCAAGCACCTCCGAGATTTGTGCCTTCGTCATCCTGCCCAACGATTAACGAAGATTGGCCATCCGTCGATGCCCGCGGATGGAAATTGAGGCGCCGGTGGCTAAGAAAAGCAGCTTGTTGTAACATGGACTCCCCCCATGTCGGATTCCGCGAACCCTCGTAGAAACACTGTCAGGCGCATATCAATTGTGCTTGCCGCGATAACCCTGCTCACTCTGGGCGACGCTCAGGGAGTGATCCTCCTGAGTACAGGGGATTCGAGCGCTAATACCACCGCGCCTAGCGGGGATCTGGCCGGCAGCGGCTGGCAATACCAGGGATTTTGGGGCGCATTCCTTGGCACCCCCATCGCGCCTGACTTTTTCATCTCGGCCGGCCATATTGGAAACGCCGGCAACTCAGTGTTCACCTACCAAAATGTAAATTATTCGGCGGTAACCGGATTCTCCGATCCGTTCAGTGATCTGATGATCTGGCAAATTTTAGCCGGACAAACCTTCCCTTTGGTAACCCCGATTTACACTTCGCCGGACGAGGTGGGAAAACATTTGGTCGTGATGGGACGCGGAACGCAACGCGGCGATGAAGTGACGGTGAACGGAACCCTGCGCGGCTGGACCTGGGGACCGGAGGACCACGTGGAACGCTGGGGAGAAAACATCGTCGCCGGTATTGTGGCCGACCCCAATCTGCATGAACTCATTTACGCCCCATTCGATGCCAATGGATTGCCGGGCGAGGCGCAGCTTTCCAGCGGAGATTCGGGGGGCGCAGTCTTTATTTCGAAAGGCGGGATCTGGAAACTGGCTGCCATCAACTACGGGGTGGATAGCGGATATTACACTGATGCGAACGGCACCAACCAATTGCCTTTCGCCGCGCTCTTTGATACGCGCGACCTTTTTTTCCAGGACGCGGTCTCGCCGCCGCACTTTACCCTGATCAGTGGCGCGCAGCCCGTGCCCACCGCTTTTTATTCCACGCGCATCTCCACGAGTATCGACTGGATCTACAGCGTGATCGACCCGGCGGGCGACCAGGATGGGAATGGCACGCCCAACTTATTGCAGTACGCGCTCGCCCTGAACGCGCCGCCCTCCCCAGGCTATGGCGCGACTCAGGTAGAAACGGACGGAGTGGTTCTGTCGCTCACCTATCGGAAAATCACGACGGCCGCGCAACTTCAATACGTGGTGCAACAATCCACCGACCTGACGGCATGGTCCACGGTCACTCCCCGGGAACAGATGATCGCTACGCGGGGAAATGTGCAAACCATCAAGGCCAGCGTCCCGGTTGGGCCTAACGATCGGTTGTTTTTACGACTACGGATCACTCAATCTGCCGCGGCCAAGGCCTTCCGGGCCACGACTACATCGCGTCGCGACGCTTATAAAACCGGTAACGCTCGATAATTGATTCGACGTATTTGCGCGTCCCGGGGAAATCGATGTTGCGCAGGAATTCGTCGCTGGCCAGGACTGGCCCGGTGGCGCCACCGGCCCAGCGCTGCGCCCGGCTGGCCCCGGCGTTGTACTCTGCCAGGGCAAACGGAATCGGGTCGGACTGCTGTTCCCAATGTTTCAAAGCCCGCTGCAGATACCACGTCCCCGCTTCCAGATTTGTCCTGGGATCGAACAACTCTTCCACGCGAAAGTTTCCCACCTTGTTTTCGCGGGCCCATTCATTCGCGGCTTTCTCACTCACCTGCATAAGGCCGCGTTCGCCCGCGCTGCCGAATTTGTGGGGATCGAACCGGCTTTCGCGCCAGACCACGGCCTTTATCAGCATGGGATCAACCTCATGTTCCCGCGCCACTGATTTGATCAATCGATCCTGCTGTTGAAACCGGGCAGGGCTCATCCATTCATAGATGGTATAGGTAGGATCGCCCGAGCGCGCTGCGCGATAGGCAAAACTGGCCACCCCGGCCAGCAGAAGGCAAAGCGTGAGCTTAAAAACGAATCGAATCATGCTCGGCGCCGTTCCACCATCCCAAGACATCCCACACGGAACAGTTCACGGCCAGCATCAATCCATGCATCGTTCTCCCGATCAATTAAATTCCGAGATGCCGCTCGTCACCGTTCCCCGTTTTGTTCGTGTTGTGATCGACCGCGCTATTCACCGGGAGCTCGACTACACGGTGCCACCGACCTTGGCGGATCGCGTAGCCATCGGGTCGCGTCTGCGCGTTCCTTTTCGGGATAAATCCGCCCTGGCCACGGTGGTCGGGCTTCTGCAAGAGAGCGACGCCCAGGGCCTGCGCGAGATCGAAGCCGTGGTAGGCGAGGCGCCGGCGCTGAGCAGCCATTTGCTGGAGTTGGGACAATGGATGAGTTCCTATTACTGCTGTCCCATCGAGGCCGTTATCCGCAGCCTGCTCCCGCAGGTCGTGCGCAAAGCAGAGATGGGATGGAAAAAACAGTTGTTCGTTTATCCTCGCCCGGGCGTCACCTCCGAGGAAATCGAAGCACTTCGTCGCCGCGCGCCGCGCCAGGCCGATCTCCTCTCAGCCATTGCACAATTAGGGGCTCCCATTCTGGCGGCCGAGCTATTGCGCCAGACTTCGCTCGATAATCAAACTCTGCGCGCCGTGGTGAAACGCGGTTTCGCCGAGTTAAAGGAAGCTGCCGTGGTGCGCGATCCTCATGGCGATGAAAAGTTTCTCACCACCATCAACCTCATTCTTAATCCCGAACAGGTAATTGCGCTGCAAGCGGTAACCAACGCGCTGGCCGCTCCGCAGGATGCTCGTCCCATCCTGTTGCACGGCGTAACGGGAAGCGGCAAAACGGAAATTTATCTCCAGGGAATTCGCACGGCGCTTAATCAGGGTAAGACCGCCATTATTCTTGTCCCCGAAATTTCGCTGACGCCCCAAACGGTGGAGCGCTTCAAAGGCCGATTCGCGGAAGGACCGGATCTGGTGGCCGTTTTGCATAGCCATCTTTCCCAAGGCGAGCGGCACGATGAATGGCACAAGATCAATTCGGGACGCGCCCGCATCGTGATTGGGGCCCGCAGTGCGGTCTTCGCTCCTTTGAAAAATCTTGGGTTGATCGTGGTCGATGAAGAACACGAGAGCACCTACAAGCAGGAGGAAGCACCCCGCTACCATGCGCGCGACGTCGCGGTGGTGCGGGCCAAGATTGAGAAATGTGTCGTCCTCCTGGGTACCGCCACCCCGTCGCTCGAGAGTTACCACAACGCCACCACCGGAAAGTATGTCCTAAGCACCCTGACCCAGCGGGTCGATCAATGCCAGATGCCGCTTATGCGGATTGTTGATCTGCGCCAGGAACGTCGCAAAGCCAAGTCCATGACCATCCTCTCGGAAAAGCTTCGGGCGGCCATGGAGGATCGCCTGGGCAAGCGGGAGCAAACCATCCTCTTCCTGAACCGGCGCGGATTTTCCACCTCACTGGTTTGCAGTGAGTGCGGTGAAGCGCGCCAGTGCCCTAACTGCAGCGTCGCGCTCACCTTCCACCGGCAAATCGCTCGCTTAAGCTGCCATCTATGTGGACACACCGCCGCCGTGCCGAAGAAATGTCCGACCTGCGGCAAAGACGCACTCATTTACTCGGGCTTCGGGACGGAGAAGGTGGAATCGGCGGTGGCTCAGGTTTTTCCCCAGGCCGTGGTGCGCCGCATGGATGCGGATTCCATGACGCGCAAGGAAGCCTACCGCGATACCTTGCGCAGTTTTCGATCCGGCAAAATCGACATCCTGGTGGGCACGCAGATGATTGCCAAAGGATTGCATTTCCCCAACGTCACCCTGGTCGGAATTATCAACGCTGATCTCGCCCTGCACATGCCGGACTTTCGCGCGGGCGAGCGAACCTTTCAGCTCCTCACCCAAGTGGCCGGTCGCGCCGGTCGCGGCGAAACCCCCGGGGAAGTCTTTGTCCAAACATTCACTCCGTTCAGCCCGTCCATTCAGTTTGCCCGGCACCATGATTTTACGGGTTACTTCGAGCAGGAGATCGAGTTTCGCGAGCGCTGTGATTTTCCGCCGTTCAAACACGCCATTCTCGTAACCGTCCGTTCCGCCCACGAGGAACGAGCCCGGTTTTCCGCCGAAACTTTGCAACGCCGGTTGAAAGAGCATATCGGAACTGAATTCATCCTGGGCGAGGCCACGGCCGCTCCTTTGGAAAAACTACAGGGCCAATATCGCTTTCACATTTTAATCCGCGGCCAGGCCATCCTGCGACTAAGCCGTCGCGTCCGCGAAACGCTGGACAAGCTTCCCTTCCCCGAAGACGTGGCGGTGGCGGTGGACGTCGATCCCTATCAACTGCTTTGACTGCCGCATATCCCGGATGCTGATGTAACAGTTCATCCAATCAACCCGGTCGGCAGAAACGAATCAATCAGGTCGAAGAATGACTAAGAAACGCGCACGCTCCTCTCATTGGCTGAACAACCAGCTCTGGATGTTTGCCCTGGGGGAATGGATTGCTCTCATCCTGAGTTTCCTGACCGTGGTCGTGCTGTTCTGCCTTTTCTTTATTCGGCGCCACACCATCGACTACCGTTTCGAGCATACCTTCAACGTGCACAGTCCCGAGTTCATCGGTTCTGCTCTGGCCCTCAGCAACCCGGTCCTCGTGCCCGGAAACAAGATCGATCTGCTCCAGAACGGCGACGAATATTTCCCTGCCATGTTGCAGGCCATAAGCATGGCGCGAAAGACGATCAACTTCGAGGCCTTCATTTTTTTCTCCGATCCGATCGGCCAACAATTCCGCGACGCTCTCTCTGAACGAGCCCGCGCCGGGCTGGAAGTTCGAGTCATGCTGGACGGCGTCGGCTCAGGGTGGCGGCTGAATAATTCCGACGTGCGCCAGATGGAGAAGGCGGGCTGCAAATTCGCCTACTACCATCCGACCCATTCCTGGCGGGTTGATCGCACTAATAGAAGATCGCACCGGCGTGTCCTGGTGATCGACGGGAAACTCGGATTCACCGGGGCCGTCGGGTTTGCCAAAAATTGGTCGGGGCACGCGCAGGATAAGGATCACTGGCGCGATGCTCACCTCCGCGTGCAGGGACCGGTCGTGGCCGAATTGCAGGCCGCTTTTCAAGAGCACTGGGTAAAGGCCTTTGGCGAAGCGCTCAGCGGAGTCGACCAATTTCCACGCCTGGAGCGTGCGGGACCGCTTTCAGCGCAGGTCGTTAGTTCCCGTTCCTTTTCCATGGCGTGCGTTCCGCTATTGGAGGCGGTGGCCTTTACCGCCGCGGAAAAACGCGTCTGGATTACGAACGCCTATTGCACTCCCACCCCCGATCAGGTTGAGCAACTGGTCAAGGCGGTGAGTCGCGGCGTCGATGTCCGGTTATTACTGCCCGGGCCTAACAACGACCAACCCATGACCAAATCCGCCGGGCGCGCGGCCTACGGCGAAATGTTGAAAGGTGGAGTCAAAATCTTCGAATACCAGCCGACCATGATCCACACGAAATGCATGGTCATCGACGGTCTCTTCTCCATGCTCGGCTCATCCAACCTGGATGCCCGTTCCTCCGAAATTAACGAGGAGCTCGATGTGGTTGTCTATGACGAGACATTCGGGCGGCAGATGGAAGCAATGTTCGAAAAAGATCTGGCCCAATCCCGCGAATATACTTTGGAGCGGTTCAGGACTCGATCGCTCTGGGAACGGACGACGGAGTGGTTAATGCTCCCGTTTAGATCGCAGCTGTAGCGCGGTTTGAAGGTAGGGGCGGCTCCCTGAACCGCCCGCGCCCGGCGTTGTCGCTGCTTGCGGGCGATTGAGGTCAATCGCCCCTACCTGCGATTTGCGCCAACGAAGAATCAGAGCCCGCGCCGTTCTAGGTCGATGATTCCGGCAATACTTTTTTTACCAGCCTGCTAATGCCGTCCTGGGCAAACTGGCTGGCCGGATAAATTTTTCGGGCCTTCAAAAACCAGGCGAGACTCGATCCGATTTCGTCTTTCTTCTCCATCTGTTCCGCCGTGCGCAAGGTCCGCACAAAATCAGCCGCTTCCGCTGTCAGATTGGCTCGCAGCTGGTTCAGTTTACTGTCGTCTGGATTCTGTTGATAGGCCTTCTCCAGTGTTTCCCACGCGCCCGCGTAATCGCCCCGCTTCTCAATCTCTCCCGCCTGAATAATGGCGGTCTCCACAAGCTGCATCTGGTCGAGCACCTTCTTTAGCTGGTCCTGCCGGTCCGGATAGAGGGCGGCTGCCGCGATGAAACGCAACTTATCGTTATAGATCTGTCTCGTGTTGTGCTGGCTGATCAACTGATCGAGATCGACCAGGGCCTTTTGCTGCACATCGGCCTGTGAGAAAATTAATCCGGACACTTCCAGCAGGGCCGGGTTGCGCGGCCATATTTCGGTCGCCTCCTTCAGCTCGGATTCGAGCGTGACTTTGTCTCCACTGACGGCCGCGTTCCGTGCCTTGGCCAGATGCATACCGCTCACCGTGCGCGCGGTTTCGATCGCGGCCAGCGGCTTCGAGTCATCAAAGTCCTTGGCCATGGCGGTAAGTTCTTTAACCAGCTTGGCTGCCAAACCGTAATCCTTCACTTCAATGGCGGAGATGAGCTGATAATTCTTCTGCGAAAAATCAAGGACCTTGCGCTTGTCGTCTCGAGGGAGCGTCCGAACTTCCGGCAAGAATTCTCCCACACTGAATGCTTCGGCCAATCGTTTGGAAGCACTCTGCATCTCGTTCTTTTGCACGAGGAAGCGAAACGCCTGAATGCTTTCGCGCACATCGCGGACGACCTCGTGGGCCAGCGCGTCCATCGTTCCCACCGTGGGCGGCATGCCCGTGCTCTTGGAAAACAGATCCTTGGTGTCCTTGCCCACCTCGAGCTTGCTTTCGCCGCTGACAAATATGGCTCGATAAAAACGCGTTCCAATCAGCACATGTTGAAAACGCCGCTGCAGGAAAAGCTGAACAAAGAGAGCCTGAAAATCGATCTTCGCCTCCAGCAGAGTCAGTTCCTTTTTCGCCTGGTTCGCTTTGATCGTCGCCATAACCTCCGCCAGGCGGGTCGTATAAGGCTGCATGGAAAGATCCCGTGTCAGCTGCTGCTCTTTGGCCCATTGCTGGGCCGCTTCCCTGTCCCTCGACGGAGGCGCACCCTCCAGTTTAGTGGACTGCGCGGCGAGGCGGGCGTTCCACTCGTTAACCTTGCGCTCCTGCTCGAGAGCCTCATTAGCCCGGGCCAACCGCTGGCTGGCATCCTGCGCTCTCCAAACACTATAAACGGCGTCGGCCAGCGCATCGCACAGATGCGCGTCAATATCGAAACTGGATCCGCGGGGAAGCAGGCGGAACGCCTCGTCCACACTCCGGGTCGAAACCTGTTCGGGGGAAAGCTTATCCAGAATGTTACTCAGAATGGTCTGATACTGCTGGGCCTGCGCGTTGGTCTCTTCCGGTGCGTTCAGATACTTTTCGAACCGCGCTTCAAAGATGCGGTTGTTATTCAAATTCCAGTTGTGCCCGTCCCACGTAACGATCTCGTTAGCCGGATCGAAAATCGGAACGTCGTTGCCCAAAAACTTCGGCCCGGCGGGCGAATTGGCCGGCTTGCTGGCGGCGGGCGCGGCGGGCTGCGGCTGGCGCGCAGGGGGCGCAGGGGGCGCCGCATCCGGGACCTGAGCGTTGGCGGTCAGGGCCACGACCGCTAAGAATGAGACGAGTGTTTTTCCTGTCTTCACACTTTTCGAATGTCCTGCACGCGCAGGAGTCCCTTATCGCCCACCTCTATCTTAAAGAAGTAACGTTGCCCTCTTTGAATGTTCATGCCGTTGAAGGAAGCGGGAATCATGACGGGCAGGACATCGGTCCGTTCTTCCACATCGACGGAATAAAGCCGGCCTTCGCGCGGACCCCAGGCCAGTTGCGTGTCGACCGTGGCGCTCAGCTTATAAACATTTCCACGCAGACTATTCGCGTTCTCCAGGTAGGCCGCCACGTCCAGGGAGGTGAGCGTTCGGAAAGGGTCGCTCACGCTTTTATAAAGCAGCCGACCACCGAGCAAGGCGGCCGCCACCAGAGCAACCACGCCCCCGATCCACAGTGGATGAACGGAAGAATTCGCCCGACGAGCCATGGCCTCAGATTACCCGCGCAGGCCAGCCTTGGCAATTTAGAGAAAAAGCTATTCCCAGCGGCTGTGCTGGGCTCCGAGGTATGCGAAGAGGATTCCCCCGATGGCATGGACGAGCAACACCCAGATGCAAAGTTCCACCGCCACCAGCTCCGTCTGCGACATGCTCTGCACGTAATCGTAGAAACGCGTCTCCCGCATGGTCTGGAGATAGCCCGACCATCCCCAGTAGGCGGCGATAAAAGGCCGCGTGACCGACCCGATAAAATGGGGCAGGGCCAGGACGGCACCGGAGAGAGGCAGCTGAAATCCGACCAGGTAAATACACAGAAGCGACGCGCTCTCGGCCGAGGGGGTCATGCTCGAAATGGCCAGACACACGAAGGTCATCGCGGCGTTCGTTAGGCAAAGTATCGCCACCTGAGATAATAGATCGCCGGGGAAATGGCAGATCATGCTCACGAAAACTCCCATCCAGATCGATTGGGCCGCGATGAGGATGGAGAGGAAAGCGACTTTGCTTGCGATATAACTGATCGGGCTCAACCCGGAGAACTTCTCCTTCTCGAAGATGGCCCGTTCGCCGGCAATCTCGCGCGCGGCATTGTTCGAGCCCATCAGGGTGAGCAGGATCACCTGGAACATGACCAGCCCCGAAACAAGACTGGCCACCCGAAAGGAGCGCAGGGTGAAAGCGGCAGTTTCGAGAAGTTGCTGCACCGCATTAGAGGGAGTGCCGATGAGATTTTGAATTTGCGGCAGGCCGCTCCAGGCGAAAACAACCACGAGGCAGGGAAAGCCAAAGAGAAGGGCCAGTTGTAAAGCGAGCTGACCGCGATTCCGGAAAAACAAAATCCAACGCCGACGCAGGAGAGTGAGAAACTGAGCAAATAAACCGGGGGCAAGGAAGGTCACGGGCTTTCCTGGCAGCAAGACCTGCTTCGGGTGGCCCCCGTCGTAACTCGAAGCGTGCTTCTTCCATAACTGCTCCCATTCCTGCGCGCTGCGTGTACTCAGATTCGGGAAAAGATTTTCCGGACTCTCAATTTGAAAGTAATGCTTCAAGAGAGCCGGCCGGGCTTGGAAAATAAGCCTTCCTTCATAAAGCACTGTGACGCTGTCGTGCAGATCGATGTGCCGCAAACTGTGAGTCACTGAGATGACGGTCCCCCGCTCATCGGAAATGCGGCGCAGCAGTTGCACGATTTCGGCCTCCGACTTGGGGTCAAGCCCGCTCGTGACTTCGTCGCATAAAAGCAGAAGCGGTTCGCTAACCAGCTCCAAGGCGAGGGCCAGGCGTCTCCTCTGGCCACCGGAAAGGACACCGACACGGCGATCAGAAATATCACTCAATCCCACGGCCGCGAGCAACCGAGTCGTGCGCGCCGTGTGCTCGTCTTCGCTCAGGCCTCCGATACGCAAGCGCAAGGCTGTCTCGATGCTTTCGTCCACCCGCAAAAGGTCGTAAGCGGTGCTAAATTGCGGAACGTATCCTATTTCATGCGGCGCCAGGTCGTGTTTATCCAAATCGCGGCCGCCCCAATGAACACTGCCTTCGGTAGGCGGACGCACTCCGGCGATCACCTTAAGCAGAGTGCTCTTGCCGCAACCGGATGGGCCCACCACCGCGTGAAGTTGGCGCGGCGGAAAATACGCGGTGATGGCCCGCAGGAGTTGACGTTCTTGCGCAGCGCCGTCCAGCGCGAGGGCAACGTTCCGTAGCGCCAGCATGAGGTTGGATTGTGCGGCGGTTGCGCTAGCCTTGCCAAGCACCGATGAAAAAAATCCGCTCATTCGGTCGAGGCACCGCGCTCTTCATTTTCGTAGTGATCCTGGTGGGCGGCATCATCGGTTACAAAGTCGCGCTGGGCTGCTACCTGCGGAGCGATCGATTTCGCCAGAAAATAAGCGAAGCCATCGGAAGAAAGTTAAAAGCGGACGGCACGCTCATGCCGCTACAGTTGACCGACAGCACTTTTTATTCGGATGGGTTCGCCGCGCGCGGCGGGCCCGGCGCTTTCTTCTCCACTCTGCGCGCCGATCAAATCCGCGCGGTCATCCGCTGGCGGGCGCTTTTCGATCACGCCTGTCAGATCGACGAATTAACCGCGCAACGACTCGATTTGCAATTTTCCGAGCGCTCCATCATTTCGCCCGCGCCGCCACGCACCGGGGCACTGCCCGGCCCGAGAGGTTCGGAATGGCGCGTCGATCTTCGCCAGGCCAGTGTAGCCGAATCCACCTGGCGATGGGGAGCGGGAACCCCGGCGCCCGGTCAGATCACGGGCGCGGCCTTCGTGCTCAGGCCAAGCGATGAGGCCTGGCTGATTGACGCGCGCAGCGGAAAGATTTCACAACAAGGCTGGCCGGATCTTTCGATCGAGTCGGTCAAGATCCGCTACACGCACGATGCTCTTTTCATAACGGAAAGTACTCTCCGCTCGGGGGCGGGACGCATCCTGGTGACCGGCGAAGTGGATTTTCATCGGGGGGCGGATCTGCGCGGGCAAATGGCCGACGTACCGCTTGAGCCGTTGCTGCCGATCGACTGGCGCCTTCGTTTAACCGGCAAGCTCTCCGGAGCGGTGCAAGTCCGCACGCCTCCCGGGCAGGGATCAGTCACTCTCGAGGGCAACATCCAACTGAGCGACGCGCAGGTGCAGGCTTTGCCGTTATTGGATCAAATTGCCACCTTCACTCGAACAGAACAATTTCGCCGGATGAGCCTGAGCAAGGCCTCGCTGACCTTCACGCGCGAAGGCGATCGCATCTCCGCCAAAGACATTGTCATCGAATCGGAAGGTCTCCTGCGCATGGAAGGGAATTGCACGATTAGTCGCGATCAAATCGACGGCCTTTTCCAAGTGGGAGTGACCGCCTCCAGTTTGCAATGGCTTCCCGGATCGCAGGCCCGAGTTTTCACCGTCACACACGATGGCTATTACTGGACGCCGCTCCATCTGACGGGGCCGGCCGCGCACCCGATCGAGGACCTGACGCCGCGGCTGCTGGCGGCAGCCGCCGGTCAGCTTCTGCAGAATTCAGAGGAGGCCGTGCAGGACGTCGCCAAAACTCTTTTCGATCTGATTCCGCACTAGTCCGAGCCGGGATGCGGTTGCCTTTGTGCCTGGTGTGTCCGTGTCTCAGGCCGATCAACGCCCTGCTGTCATGTCGAGTCCGGCCGCTGCCGGAAGACATCTCTAACTATTTCCGCGAGCCCAGCGCCGTCCGCGCAGCGACGGTGAGAAATTCCTCCGCCCATTCGACCTCGCTCAGGGCAGGCCTTCGGTCGGAATGACAGGAAAAGGCCCTATTCCGAACGGTCCTTACCATAGCGCGTTCCGAGGAAAATCTAAAATCGCTTTGACGATCCAACAGGCTCACTTTTTCGCCATCCTGCGAGCCAAGGGAGCAAAATATCCGAACGGCATACGGTTTTAGGTTGGAGAGCGAGAAGGTTGCTCGGAGGCTTCGCGCAGGTATCCAAGCAAAGTGTCCAGTTACGGACAGAGGCGTTTGATTTCTTCTTTGTGTGATTCGGTGAGCCGCTTGAGAACTTTGTGGCCTCGCGCCGTAACCGACACGAAGACCTGCCGCGCGTCATCGGTTCCGCTTTTTCGGACAAGTAGCTTTTGCAAAACCAAGCGGTTTACAAGACCCACGGCACTGTGATGCGCGATCTGGAGACGTTCGGCCAGTTCGCCGACGGTGATCCGATCCCGGCCGGGAAATCCGACCACAGCGAGCAATGCCTGATGCTGTTGCGGCGTGAGACCCGTGGACTGAGCGGCTTGTTCGCTGAAATGCAGGAACTGACGCAGCGCGTAACGAAAGGCTGCAAGCGCTTCGTATTCTTGTTTGGTAATGCCCGGCTTCTTTGTCGCGGCATTATTGGCGGGACTTCGCTTCATTCTTTTCGGAGATAATCATGCATTGCGCTATATCGTATTGCGATATATTCTCGCGGTTTTTAAACTCATGGAGAAGCCCAAAGATTTGCTAGCCGACTTTTCTACCGACCGGCGCGTGCTGCTTCTCTCGCTCATGGCGCTCGTCATTGGCGCGATCGGCGCCGGGGTTGCCTCTGTGTTGATCTGGCTGATCGCGCTCATCACGAACGTCTCGTTCTACCATCACTTTTCCGCTGCTGCTGTTACTCCAGAAGGAAATCATCTCGGCGCGTGGGTGATCTCTGTTCCCGTCGTCGGCGCGCTGATCATCGGGTGGATGGCTCGATACGGTTCGCCGAAAATCCGCGGGCATGGCATTCCCGAAGCGCTGGAGGCGATCTTGCTCGGACGCAGCCGCATCGAGCCGAAGGTCGCGTTATTGAAGCCGTTGTCATCGGCGATTTCAATTGGCACGGGCGGGCCATTCGGCGCAGAAGGTCCCATTATCATGACGGGTGGCGCGTGCGGTTCGCTGTTTGCGCAACTTTTCCATCTCTCCGCAAACGAACGCAAAACGCTGCTCGTCGCGGGCGCGGCGGCGGGCATGGCGGCGATTTTTTCCACGCCCGTCGCCGCTGTCTTGCTTGCCGTAGAGCTGCTTCTTTTTGAATGGAAACCGCGGAGCCTGATTCCCGTGGCGATTGCCTCGATCGTAGCCGCGGCATTGCGTGTGCCGCTGCTCGGCGCGGGTCCGATTTTTCCCGTCGTTCCACATGCGATTCTCGGCGCAAAAGAATTCGGTGGCGCTTTGGCAGTCGGCATCGCGGCCGGGCTTGTCTCCAGTCTGCTGACGCTGCTCGTTTACGCGGTTGAGGATGCGTTTCATAAACTTCCGATTCACTGGATGTGGTGGCCGGCGCTGGGCGCGATGTTCGTCGGTCTCGGAGGCTGGTTCGATCCGCGCGTGCTCGGAGTCGGTTACGGGTCAATCCACGCGTTGTTGCGCGGCGAATTCGTCGGCATGGCGCTCATCGGTTTCCTGATCATCAAAGCATTAGTCTGGTCGATCGCGCTTGGATCGGGCACATCGGGCGGCGTGCTTGCGCCGCTGTTGATGATGGGCGGCGCGATCGGAGCGCTGGCCGCACCGTGGCTTCCGGCCGGAGACACGGGCTTGTGGGCTCTGGTCGGCATGGCCGCGATGATGGGTGGCACGATGAGGTCGCCATTCACCGCGATGATTTTCGCGCTCGAACTCACGAGCGATCTTAACGCGCTTCCCGCTTTGCTGATCGGCTCCATCGCCGCTCTGGGCGTGACCGTGCTGCTCATGCGGCGTTCCATTTTGACGGAGAAAATGGCACGCCGCGGGCATCACATCACACGCGAATACAGTATCGATCCGTTCGAACTGATGCGCGTGGGCGAGGTCATGGATTCCGATCCGCCAACCATCTCCGAAGATACGACTGTCGCGGAACTCTCCGACCGTATCGCGCAGGGCGATCCGAAACTAACGCGGCGACAAGGAACGATCATTCTCGATCAAAACCAGCGGCTCGCGGGCATTATCACGCGAGGTGATCTTTTGCGCGCAATGCAACCAGACGGTGCTGAGACGCCTGTCGTCGGCGCAGGCAAAACCGAGCTAATCGTGACCTATCCGAACGAACAAATCCGCGACGCAATCGCCAAAATGCTCACGAACAACGTCGGCCGGTTGCCCGTGGTCAATCCGGAGGACCCGCAACAATTGCTCGGTTACCTTGGCCGTTCCTGTGTGATGAGCGCGCGACTAAAACATCATGAAGAAGAACACCGCCGGGAACCTGGCTGGCTCGGCGACAGGAAGACCCAACCAGTTCCAAAGCTATGATAATATTCATCTTGAAGCTCCTCCTCGCCGCGACGACCGCGTTCCTTTATAGCGCCTTCATTCTCTACGCATTATGAGGCTTGTTTGGCGTTGCTATCTCGCCGATCCGCTGGCGTGGGTTGGGTTCACTACTTATTTGCTTAACCGCGTTGTTTTAAAACGGGTCGTCTATCAAAACTCGTTTACTCACGGTCACCTGAACGACGTATTGCTCATTCCGTGTGCCCTCCCGCCGTTACTATTTGCCTATCGCCGCTTGGGCTTGCGCAAGCATGATCGCCCGCCGACGTGGACCGAGATTGCGTTTCACTTTGTTGCATGGTCCCCTTTCTTTGAATGGGTCGGACCTGCGTGCATGCATCGGGGCATCGCGGATAAATGGGATGTCGCATCCTACGCCGCCGGCGCGCTCATAGCTGGAGCATTTTGGAATTCGCGCGCTTCCGCGGGTTGGGAAGCACGACCGTGCGCGAATTAACAACGCAATGGCGTTTGTTGTTCGCCGATTAAAGGCAATGAACAAACGACGCGAGGCTGATCCGCGGAACGCTTTGCCGATTGTGCTAACCGTCGGCCATTCCACCCGGACGATTGAAGAATTCATTGCCCTCCTTCGGACGCACGGGGTGACATGTGTGGTGGATGTGCGCACGGTGCCGCGCTCGCGGCACAACCCGCAGTTCAACAAAACCTTACTGCCGCGATCATTAAAGAAAGCCGGCATAGGATACGTTCACATGCCACAACTCGGCGGCTTGCGTCATGCGAAACCTGATTCCTTGAATGCTGGATGGCGCAATGCTTCTTTTCGTGGCTACGCGGATTACATGCAGACGCCGGAGTTTGGGAAAGGCATCGAAGAATTGATCGAGTGCGCGAGTCACGACCGAATCGCCATGATGTGCGCGGAAGCGGTGCCGTGGCGCTGTCACCGTTCGCTCATCGCGGATGCGTTGCTGGTCCGCGGAATTCGGGTCGAGGACATAATGAGTCCGGCTCGGCGTCAGGTTCACTCGCTCACGTCATTTGCGAAAGTTCGCCGCATCGAGGTTACCTATCCCGCCGAGGAGTTGCCGTTGTTCACTAAAAACAAACCGTCGGCTAAGTCCTCTGTCTCGCCGCGGACCGGGAAAGAATGATCGCTTACAAGGTATCGGAAAACGCGAAGATACTGTTCGTGGGCATCAATCCACATCCCGGTTCTTATCGGCGCGGCGTGCCATTTTCCAATAACAAAATGTTTTGGTATCTGCTGAACCGGGCCGGCTTGCTGAAAGAGGCAGAAAATGATCTGAAAAATGACCAATTGCTCAAGGAGATTTACGATAAGAAGTTCATGGAGCACTACGGACTGAACTTCGTGAATTTGGTCGATCGGCCTACGATAGACGTGA
>JBBRQE010000057.1:0-19717 GCA_038226905.1 Chthoniobacterales bacterium
AGATCTACCTCGAATTTGAGCGCGCCCTGGAGGAAAGCGAGTTGGCTCCATTACGTGAAATGGTGAAAAGGCGCGGGCAAGGCGAGCCGCTGCAACATTTACTCGGCACGGTGGAGTTTTGCGGGAAGACGTTCGTTTGTGATAAGCGGGCCCTGGTGCCGCGACCGGAGACGGAAGAACTGATCGGGCTCGTGCAGTCCAGAATCCAGGACCCGCGCAGTGAGATGGTCGATGTGGGAACGGGGAGCGGAGTGATTGCCCTGACGCTGGCCGCGAATTTTCCCGAGGCCACGATTCACGCGGTCGACATTTCGGACGACGCGCTCGCCTTGGCCCGACAAAATGCCGAAAGACTCGGCCTGTCCGCACGTATTCAATTTGTGCGAACTGACCTGCTGGCCGGGCTCACCGGGATGTTCGATGTCTTGGTGGCCAATCTGCCTTACGTCTCGCAATCGGATCGACCGACTCTTTCCCGGGAGGTATTGGCCGACCCCGAGGTGGCGCTTTTCGGGGGCGACCGTGGCGACGAATTGATCCGCCGCCTGATTGACCAGGCCCCGGAAAGGTTGCGGGCCGGGGGGGTGCTCGCGCTGGAGATCGGTGCGGGTCAGGCCGACCCGTTGAGGTTGTTTTTAGGCCAGAAAAATTATCACGACATCGAGTCGAAAGCGGACTATTCAGGTATCCCCCGGTTCCTCTTTGCCAGGTATGGATAAAATTCGCATCCACGGTGGTCATGCCCTTTCCGGGGCGATCAAAATCAGCGGGTCGAAAAACTCGGCCCTGCCGATTTTGGCCGCGACCCTGCTCACGCGCGAACCGTGTATTTTGCATCGCGTACCCGACCTGAGTGACACGCATTACATGCTCCAGATTCTGATGCATCTGGGAGCGCAGGTGGAGCGGGCCAGCGGCACGGTCAGTGTGACAGCTGATAAAATAGAATCGATTGCGCCCTACGAAGTGGTGCGCAAAATGCGCGCCTCGGTTTGCGTCATCGGTCCTCTGCTTGGCCGTTGCAAAGAGGCGACCGTTTCACTTCCGGGCGGATGTGTCATCGGGGATCGCCCGATCGATTTGCATCTCAAAGGATTTGAAGCGCTCGGTGCGGCGGTGCGGGTGGAAGCGGGCAACGTCAAAGTCTTCGCTCCCAAATTAACCGGCGCCGTCGTTAATCTGCGCGGCAAATTCGGGCCGACCGTTTTGGGAACGGATAACATCATGATGGCCGCCGTCCTGGCAGAGGGCACCACCGTCATCGAAGGAGCGGCCCAGGAACCAGAAGTCGTCGATCTGGCTAATTTTCTGAACAAGATGGGTGCGAAAATTGAAGGGGCAGGCACGCGTCGTCTCATTATTGAGGGGGTATCCGAATTGCACGGGGCCGAGCACGATATTATTCCGGATCGGATTGAAGCGGGCACATTTCTGGTGGCCGGGGCCATCTGTGGGAAGGGGATCACCGTGAAGCGGGTGGACCCCGAGCATCTCCGCGCCGTCACGTCGGCCCTGACGGAGAGCGGTTTCCAGATTAGTTCGACCAAGGATTCAGTCTCTATTTCGCCTAACGGAAGCTCCAGGGCGGTCGAGCTGGTGACCGAGCCGTACCCCGGTTTTCCCACGGATATGCAGGCGCAAATGTGCGCGCTGCTTTCCACGACCTCGGGTATCAGCGTGATTACCGAGAATATTTTCCCCCAACGCTATATGTATGTGGCGGAATTGAAACGAATGGGAGCAGACGTCGATCTGGAGGGAGCCACCGCGATTATTAAGGGAGTGAATCAGCTTTTTGGCGCGCCCGTCATGGCGAGCGATTTGCGCGCTTCCGCCGCCCTCGTCCTGGCCGGCCTGAAAGCGGATGGCATCACCGAGGTAAGTCGCGTTTACCACATCGATCGCGGCTACGAGCATCTCGACGAAAAACTCAGCGAACTGGGCGCACATATCGAGCGGGTCAAGGAGTAGCGTATGGAAACGACGACCAACTCCAACGTCCGCACCTGGTGCGTGTTGTGTCATGCGGCGGCCCTGGCCGGCATTTTCCTTCACGTCTTCGGGCATTTTTTCGGCCCACTTATCGTGTGGCTGGTGAAACGCGATGAATCGCCCGAGATCGACGCGCACGGGAAAGAATCAATCAACTTTCAGCTTTCCATGGTGATCTATAACATCGTGGCCGCCATTCTCTGCCTGGTCGTGATTGGATTTGTTCTGCTGTTGCTGCTCTGGGTCGCGAACACTGTGCTGGTTATCGTTGCCTCGATAAAAGCGAGCGAAGGTAAACTTTACCGCTACCCGTTCACTATCCGGTTCATCAAGTAGGGGGCGGCTTAATCCGACGCGAGTGAACGCAGTGTGTTCATATTCACAACGTCTTCCCGTAATTCCTTGCCCTTGGGTGTCTCGAGAACTTTGGGGATCTTTCGAAAACGCCGATCGCGCATAATGAAGCGAAAAGCGTCCAATCCGATCCGGCCCTGGCCGATCTGCTCGTGCCGATCGACCCGCGAACCGCGCGGCGTTTTGGAATCGTTCAGATGAAGAGCCGTCAGTCGATCAAGACCAATCGTGCGGTCGAACTGCTGAAACATTTTTTTGGTTCCAGCTTCTGTGGTGAGGTCGTACCCTGCGGCGAAGACATGAGCGGTATCAAGACAAACGCAGAGACGCTGCGGCTGGCGCACCTTCTCTATTATATAAGCGATCTGCTCGAAGGTGTGTCCGAGACAGGATCCCTGGCCGGCCGTCGTCTCGAGAGCGATGCGCGTTTTGACTTTGGGGATCTTGCGGAGGACGCGATCGATCGAAGCAACAATCGCGTGGAGGCCCGCTTCCTCGCCGGCGCCCAAGTGTGCGCCCGGGTGCAAGACGAGGAAGGGAAGTTCAAGCTGGTGGGCCCGGGTTAATTCGGCGGCGAGCGCACGAATCGAGTTAGCGTGAAACTGAGGATTAGTCGCAGCCAGATTGATCAGGTAATTGGCGTGGGCGAAAACGGTGGACAGGTCGGCCCGCTCAGGATGATCGAGGAACGCGCGAATTTCCGTGCGCGTCAGCGGGCGGGCGAACCATTGCATGTTGTTTTTGACGAAAATCTGCATGGCAGTGCATTGGATGGAGCGAGCCCGTTCGATCGCTCTGTGCGCACCACCTCCAATCGACATGTGGGCTCCAAGAAGGAGTGGCGAGGGTGTGGTCATGGGAAACATGTGACGGTGTGCACCGTGACAGTTTACCTTCCTGCTTAGACGAAGGCGGGAAAAAGTCCAAGGCGCGTCAGCGACGCGTGATCAGCAGACTGCCGATGAGAAGCAGCCATCCCAGCATTCCAAATCCGTAAATAAACATAACCTAACGATTTGGCAGTTCGGATGTGGCCTGTTCTCCGGCGTGGATATGGGAAATCGATGAGTGCATGACCTTAGGGGCTGACAGGACGGATGACAGGCGGGCCCGCCCAGTTTCCGTGAGTGTTGCCGAAATCAGAAGCGCTATCGCCGGCTTTCGTCGTGCTGGCGGCGGCGAAAGTCTCGGAATTATCCTCCATGTCGGAGACGATTAAGGGCGCCGCGCCGAATGCGTGAACCTCGGAAACTTCGAAGGATTGCCCCGGCCGGGCCGATTGCCAGCGCAGCGCGACGTAGCGCGCGTCGCGCGAGTCAAAGTCGGCGGATGATTCACCGCTGGTCAGTTGGTTGGCCACGGAAGCGACCGGTTTCTGTCCGTTGAAGTCGTCCGGGTTGGTCATCAATCGATCCAAAAGATAAACCTCCAGTTCTCCTTCCTGTGGCTGGTAGGCCAGGCTCACGCGATGAAACCGTTGCCGGCCCAGAATTGCGATGATGGCCGTCGGATGCGGATCGGTCGCATCGAAATGGAAGGTGGTCAGGACATCCTCGTCGATCATTCGTTGGGCTGCGGCCAATTGTCCGGAACTGACGTAGACGACGCGCCCGTGCGCATATTGATTGGCGAAGTTGAAATTTAGTCCTCCGTGCGCTCGTGTTCCGTGATCGATGGGGCCCAGCGTGTATTCCGTTTGGGCACGCAACACATGGTGCGCGGCAAAGTTTTCCAGGGTGCGCGTGCCGTAGAGGGCGATTGCTCCGAGGCGGCCTGCTTTACGAACATCGAAGGTGAGCCGCACATATCTGGCTTCCATGCTCAGGTCCGTCAGATTCAAGAGGCGTTGTCCGGTGAACGGAACGGTCTGAACGCGCGACCATCGGGCGTCGTTAGGGGGGAGTCGGCCATTCGAGACAGCCATTTCGAAGTCGCCTTCGGCCAGGGCGTTATGGTTGATAAAGGTGAAGCGCCCGACGAGGGCTATGCGGGGCAGCGTGAGGATACAAACACTGCGGCCGAGCGGCAGCGGGGTGCTAAAAGTGCAATCATCCAGGAGAAGCGCCGCCGGGTTTTCCTTCTCCGGGCCGACCAGAGCCTGTCCGCCCCATTGAATGCAATCAATTTGCGCCCCGCAATTCGTGCGCGCCAGATTTTTGGCGTGATTGTAAGAAACATCCGCGATCTGTGGATCAGTCTCTCCCGCGCGGCTCGTGCTCGGAAGGGAAGCGGAAAATAGAGCGACTGCCGCAAAAAGCCGTCTGATGTCGCGGATGCGCAATCTCATAGCAAGCTCCAATAGCTAGGAGTGTGCCCAAGAGATTCGGCGCGACCTATTTACGCGTTATGAGTAACCCGTTAGGCCGGTAAGCGTCCAGTAGTTACTTGTATGCTTAGTATCAATAGTTTTTATCGAATTTATACACTCGATTGGTCGGCGTTCTCCTGAAAAAGGCGCGCAACGCGTGAGCATCCGGATAAATCCAACCTCTAAAACCGTTTCGGATGCCAGTCCGGATGCTTCAGACTGCCTTCGCCGGTGTATTCGAAAAGCTTATACATGGGAGTGAGCAAGGCGGCGGCTCCGTTGGCGCTCATGCGTACGTTGAAATCCAGTTTGTCGTCCAGAAAATGAATGTCGCCGTGACCGAGCATGCTGAACAGACGACCGGCCACTTCAAAATCGTCGGTGTGACTAACGCCGTCCCTGATGGTGAAGGTAGCCCGGGCCTTGCGCGCAATGCTGTAGCCCATGCTCCCGGGCAAAACCGCATTGAGCAAACCGGAGAGAGGTCCGAAAATGGGAAGGGCAAAGACATCACCGTTTATCACCTCCAGTTTTCCGGTCCCCCGCATTTTGCGGGGCTCGCTTCCCACGCCGGTGAAATCATACGCCCCATTTAGTTGCCCGAGGGCGGTTTTGTAGTCGTAATACAAATCGGTCAGCCGCGCGAAATCGATGTGATCCACCAAAATATTAGCGTGGTAGCGCGAGTCATTGCGGGCCAGGGAAATGTCCGCGTTGCCGCGCACCCGCCCGGAGAAGAGCACGCTCTTCAGTGCGTTTATTTGCAGCCGATCGTCTGTGAAAAGCAGGTTGCCCGAAATTTCCTCGAAAGGCAGCGTCTTTCCCAGGAACACGTAATCCATTCCTCCCCCGCCCTCGACCGCGAGTTCGAGCCGCGTGTTTTTGCCACCGGCAAACTGATAAACGCCGTTGGTCATGATGTCGGGCGGTTTTCTGAATTTGTAGGGAGCGACGGTCCTGGCCAGTTTCGGATCGATCCAGTAAACGGCATCGTTAGGCCAAAGCGAGGTCTTTAGATTAACGATCCGCACTTCGTGTTTTTTAAAGTCAGAGGTAAAAGTGCCGGTGCCGGTTCCTTCATTACGGACCACTCGCAGATCCTGGTAAGTGACCGCGCCATCGCCAAATCGGACCGTAGCGCCGGCGCTGTTCATCCAGACGCCGCGGAAGCGGGCTCGCTCGAGCGCAATGGTTCCATCGCCCCGCCAGCTCCCGGGCCGGTGGTCCTGTCCGCGAATGACCAGATGCACGGTGGGCGGACGGGGCCACTCCCATTCGGTCAAAAATTGCTGCAGTTCGGGCGAGACGAAGGCGCGCAGCGCGATCGGATTGACCGTGCTATCGATGTTAAGCCGAAAGTCGTTCGGAGCGTCGAGCATTTCGGCGTTGAGCTGGCCGCCCTGGTTTTGCACCCGGACGTCCCGCAGAAAAATGCGTGCGCCGTCCCACGAAAAATTGGCGTTCAACTGCGAGAAGGCGATGGAGCGGTAGGTAAAGTTCGGCGCCGTCACGTTCCCGATCATTTTGAACTGGGGCTGTCCGGCTCCCAAATTGACGCTACCGGAAGTGGTCAGGACGGGCGGAGCGGGGAAGGTAAGGTCGCTGAGGAGTTTGCCGAATCCGAAGGCTTCGAGGAAGCCTTTTAGATCTATGCTGCTGCGCGCCTGAAAGCGCGCTTCATTGTTTTCGCGGCTCCACGTTCCTCCCGCCGAAAACTGGCCGGCCGCGTCGCTCCATTGGCAGCGGGTTAAACTGAGGAATTGATTGCTGAACTCGAGGGAAGCAGTGAAGTCGTGCAGTTCGTATTTATCCCGTCGCGCCTTGTCCGCCTTCAAGGTGGCCTCGATCCGGGCATTTTCCATCTCTGCGAGGTCGCCCCCGAACTTGATCTGCAGGGAGGGCGGGGAGGGGAAGTTGAATTTTTGCAGCTCATTGATCAACCGCTGCAAGAGAGCGAGGCGCTTCTGCCATTCTTCCTCCGAGAGCGGAGAAGAGGGGGGCGCATCTTCCCTTTGGATAAGCTGCCCGGTGGCGGATAGCCGCACACCGCAAAAAAGTCCTTCGGCTTGCGCGACATAGATTTGGGCGGGGGGGAAATAAACGTGCGCGCGAAAGTTGGTTAATTGAGCGGGCCCCGTTTGGCTCTCTCCGCTGGCCATGGGGAGGGTCAGCTGGGCATCGCGCACGTCCAGGGCATTGAGAAATGGGCGATGATGGAGGAGCGCGGCGTAGTTGATATCAAGAGAGACTTCGCTGATGAGCGCGACGGTTTTTTCCCGGTGTTTGTAGTCATAAATGCGGACATCCTGCGCGACGAGACCACGGAAGGGGTTGACCGTAAGGTGACCGACCGACACTTCCACTCCATGCTTATGAAGTTCCTCCACCACCCGTTCCCGCCACTGGCGGCCGAAGCCCTTGTGCGCCAGGAACCAGCCGCCGCCGAGCAGGGCAGCCAGCAAAACGGTGACGGCCAGCCGGATCGCACTAACGAGAAGACGACGCGCGAAACTGGGGCGGGCCGAAGCGAGTGGCCGGGAGTCTGTGGCGGGCTCGAGGATAACCTTCATGCGATGGTGGAACCGTGGCGGCGTGATCGACGAGGAGATTAGCCCTGAAACGAAAGGTCGCTCCAACCTTTGTTTGCGAGGGGTAGGTCGAGCGCGGTTTGAGAAATTTTCGGTAAGGCAAGAAGCAAACGGGTCAGTGAGAAACTCTGGCCCGGGCGTTCCGTGCCGCTCGCCGCTCTGCATTGCACGTTGAACCTTGGGCGCGGAGCGTTGAGCATGGTGATCTGATGGTGATCTCCGATCTGCCGGCCATAAACGCTTCGCTCAATGCGCTGAGCACGGTTTTCATTGCCACCGGCTGGTATTTGATTCGCCGAGGGGCCTGGCGCGCCCATGTTTTTTGCATGGTCACGGCGGTGATTTCCTCCAGTTTTTTCCTGGCGGGGTATCTTGTCTATCACGCTCACGTGGGGGAGAAATCGACCCATTTTACGGCGGGGGGGGCGGTGGCTGCGATTTATTTCACGATGTTGATTACGCACATCCTGCTGGCTTTCGCCACTCTGCCGCTCGTCATACTGACGCTCATCCCGGCTGGCCGGCGGCGCTGGGAGAAACATACCCGGATCGCCCGTTGGACCATGCCGATCTGGCTCTATGTCTCGATCACCGGGGTGCTCGTTTATCTGATGTTATACAAATGGTATCCTCCACCGAATCTTGCACTTCGATGGTAGTTGATGTTTGATCTGGGGAAGCCGGGCGAGTGCCGGACCGAATATGGTTACGATCGCGACATTTAACGAAACTGCCAAAGCCAAGGGTTTGAAGGATCGTCTGCAGGAAGCGGGCATTCGGGCCGATGTGCATAACGAGGGGCACCTGCAGCAGGTCGCCTTCATGTCGAAGCCGCAGGCCAACAACAAAGTGCAGGTGGAGGACGGCGATTTTGAGCGTGCCCAATTGTTGATGGTGGAATGGGAATCGACCGACCCCGATATTGCCAATGCCCTGATTCGCTGCCCGCAATGCCGGTCGTCTCGCATCGAATACCCGCAGTTGACCCGCAAATTCCTCACGCCCGCTCTGGCCAGCGTGCTCTTCACTCTCCGGATTTTTCCAAAGGAATTTTATTGCGAAGACTGCCATTACACCTGGGTGGCCGAGCAACAGAAGACCCTGGGCCGCTTCTGGCATCGCTTCTTTCCCGGGACCGAGCCCGAAAGGGAAGGCTCGTAGAAAAAAATAGCGGGGCGGGTCCGGCTGATCGGTCGGGCGCAACCTTGCCCGCCGCGCTCGATGGTTTTGACGATGATCTCACCCGTGCCTGAACGATGAAATGGCTCTTTGTCCTGCTCCTCGCCGTGCTCATCTTCGGAGGATCTGCCTGGTTCGGTTATAACCTTTTTTTTCGGCAGGAGATCGCCGTCCAAAAAGAACAGCGCGGCGAAATGAGGGCGGAGCCGACGCCCGATATCAGTCTTCCGGAATTTCAGGCGGCGGCCCGCTTCCGGCAGGAGGGAAAACTACCCGAGGCGCGGGGAGCTTTGACCGCCTTTGTGCAGAAATATCCGAGCGGGGTGCACGCCGATGAAGCCAGGGACATGCTCGGGGCCATCAATGTGGAAATTCTACTGTCGCGCACGCCCTCTCCGGAAAAGACCGACTACACGGTGAAGCCGGGCGACGTTTTGCAGAAGGTGGCCAACCGGGTGAAATCGACCCCGGAATTAATCATGCGCATGAACAATTTGAGCGGGACCATGCTGCACATCGGCGAGCATTTACTCATCTCGCACCCCGACTTTAGCCTGGTGGTAAAGCGTAAACCGAAGTTGATCGTGTTACTCGATCACGGGTCGTTCTTTAAACAGTATCATGTGCAGGAACTGAAACTCTCGGCCAGACAGGCGCCCAAGGTGGTGGCCAAGGTGGCCGAGACCATGGCGTTTCGCGATGGGAAGAGGGTCGGGTTCGGGACGAAGGAGTTCGCGGGAAGTACTCGCTGGATTCGGTTGAGCGCACCTGGTTACACGATTTATTCGCTGGCCGATCCGACCCATCCCCGCCTTGGACAAGCGCCGCCGCCGAACGGATTGGGGCTGGCTGCGGGCGACGTGGAGGAGTTAAGCAGCCTTGTAAACAATCGCACCCCTGTCACGATAATAGACTAGGGACGTTCAAGGGTGGAAGAGTTAGAACGCAGTGAATGATCTCCGGCGCTTCCACGCTTTATCTGTTTTAACGCTTTAACGCGGCCACCATGGACAAACACATCCTCGATTTCGAGAAACCGATCTTTGAATTGGAGCGGCGTCTCCAGGAAATACGGGAGCACTCCGGGATGCACGAGATGGATCTGGAGTCAGAGGTGGAAGCGATGCGCGGGAAGATCGCAGCGACGCGCCGCCAGATTTACAGCAACCTGACCGCCTGGCAACGCGTGCAGATTGCGCGGCACGTGCAGCGTCCCTTCGCGCTCGATTACATTGAGCGGTGCTTCACGGATTGGACGGAATTGCACGGCGATCGTCTTTATGCCGACGATCGAGCCATGCCGAGCGGACTGGCCCGGCTGGGGCCGTATCGCTGTGTGGTCATCTCTCATCAAAAGGGACGCAACACGAAAGAGAACGTGATGCGTAACTTTGGCTGTGCCCATCCGGAGGGTTACCGCAAGGCGCTGCGCCTCATGCGTATGGCGGAGAAGTTCGGCATGCCGGTGGTTTCCCTCATCGACACCCCGGGCGCGTATCCGGGAATCGGCTCGGAAGAACGGCACATCGCGGAAGCGATTGCCGTCAACCTTCGCGAAATGATGACCTTGCGGGTGCCGTCGGTGGCCGTGGTGATCGGCGAGGGAGGTTCGGGGGGCGCCCTCGGCATTGGCGTGTCCGACCGTGTTTTGATCCTGGAGAACGCCTATTACTCGGTCATCAGCCCGGAAGCCTGTTCCGCTATTTTATGGCGCGACCGCAAACATGCGCCGGAAGCGGCTGAGGCCCTCAAATTAACTGCGCAGGATCTGCTCAAGCTTGGGGTAGTCGATGAAGTCGTGCCGGAACCGGAGGGCGGTGCGCACCGCGATTTCGATTCCGCGGCGGCCAATCTGCTGACCGCCTTGCGCCAGAATTTAGAAATGCTAGTCGAGCAACCGATCGAGCAATTGTTGAAAAAGCGCTACGCGAAATTTCGTGCTCTCGGCAATTTTCTGGAAGCGAAAGAATCCCCCGGTAGTTCGCGCGCATCCTTGTGATTGGCAGACGGGGTTGGGGAATCAGTGGGTGGGTGGCCGCGCTCTTGTTTGTCCTCCTGGGGAAAGGGGCGGCGGCGGAGCCGTTTCGTTTCGAGCGCGATACGCTTTCCTTCACCAACTCCACCGTCTTTGAGTATCAAGGCGGCTACGCGCAGGCTCGGGCGAAAACGAACGAAACAGAAAAGGTGAAGCGTTATACGCGCCGGTGTTTTGTCATGAGCCGCAGCGTTCTACAATTCTATAAATTTGCGCGGTTCGAGCCGCGCCTCCCCGCCCTTAACGACCGGGAGTTGGCGCAACGAGTGCGCCAGCTCAGTCGCGTCCAGCCCTGGATGCCTGTCCGTGCGGCCAGCGAAAGAATCGTTTTCCCCGGCTACGCCAATCTCCGGCAGTTGAGTAAGGCCCGCGCGCGGGTGCTGCAGGAAAATCTTGGACTGGGCTGGCCGACCTATGCGCGCATCGGAAATTACCGAATGTTTTTTAAAGGCGGCGACCAGGGTTACCAGGAGAAGATGCACACCATCCTCAACGAGACGTTAAGTCACGGGGGATTCTTCGTTGCCTACCTGTCGGATTATCCGCACTTCCGGATTAACCATGCCATTTTAATTTATGGACGCGGCCCCTCCGGGCGGGGCAGCGACGTGGAACATTATATTACCTATGATCCAAACCATCCCGATGGTCCGCGCGAATTGAAATGGTCGAACTCAATGCACCTCTTTAATTTTCAGAAGGACAAAGAATTTCCCGGTGGCTTCACCAATGTCTACCAGGTCTTTGGGAAGTGGTTGCAGTAGGACCGGGCTAGCTCCGGCGCGCGCGGGGGGCCTTCACCTTGGGGGGCGGCGGCGGAAATAGGAAACGCAGGACGGGGTCGACCCGTGCGGCCCAGGCGCCTTCGCTGTGATCAGCGCCTTCGATTTCCATGTATTGAAGGTCGTCATACAGGCGCCACCCCTTCTCCACCAATGCGTCGCGCAGGGTGCGGGCGCGTTCCCAGCCCGGTTCGTGCGTTCCGGTATCGAGCCAGATCTTGAGCGGCAATTTAGCGGGCAGTTCTTCCACCATCTTGACGATGACCTGATTGTCCCACCACACGGAAGGCGACATGACGATCAATCGCTGAAACACATCAGGAAACCAAAGGGCCACGGACAGGGTGAGCAAACCACCCAGCGAGGATCCGCCCAGTCCGGTGGATTCCGGTCCGCTTTGCGTGCGGTAATGACCGTCAATAAACGGCTTGAGCTCTTCCGTTAAAAACCGGCCGTAATGGCGGGCCATACCGCGACTGCGTTTTTTTCTTTTGGCGGTCTCGTCGATCACGCCTCGAGTCGGCGCGTATTCGTGGATGCGTTCTTCGCCGGTATTAGCGATGGCCACGATGATGACTGGCTCAATCAGGTTCTTGCGAATTAACTCCTGCGCCGTTTCGTCCACGGCCCATTCCACGCTGGAAAAGGCGGTGGCCGCGTCGAAAATATTCTGGCCATCCTGCAGGTAAAGAACAGGATAGCGCTGTTGCGAAAAACGGCGGTAGTCGCGCGGCAGATAAACGAGAATGTCCCGGCGATTGGCCAGTATTTTGGACCGAAAGGCGCGGTGTTCCTGAATATTCCCGGTAAGGGTGTGTTCGACCATCGAGCGAAAACGCATCGGCGAGAACATCGGGCTTGTCCAATTCAGTAAAGTTTTCGACGGGGCGGGTTGACCACAATCCTCCCCTTTCATTATGGTCGGGCGGGCCTCGATTCGTTCGGCGCTCCTTCATTATGAACGAACGTTACATTCGCTGGTATACGCCTTACCTGAGCCGGGATTTCGAAATGCTGATTTTCGGCGAGGGGGGCGGCCTGCCTCTGATTTTATTTCCGACTTCCTTCGGTCGTTTTTATCAGAACAAGGATTTTCATCTGATCGACGCGGTGGCCACCTACATCGATGCGGGGCAGCTCACGGTTTACTGTCCGGACGCCATTGATTTGGAAAGTTTCTACAACAAATCGATTCATCCGGCGGATCGAATGCGAACGCACAATGCCTACGAGAACGTGATCGTGCACGATGTGTTCGACCTGGCGCGCCGGGAGAGCTCAAACGCGCGGGTGGCCGTGGGCGGCGCCAGTCTCGGCGCGTATCACGCCGCCAATATTGCCTTTCGCCATCCCGGCGCGGTCAGCCATCTCATTAGCCTGAGCGGCTCGTTCGATATCAGTTCATTTTTCGATGGCTATCACGACGACAATATTTATTTCAACAGCCCTTACGAGTACCTGCCGAACACGAGCGACCCGTGGAAGTACAATCACATGGGAATTATCCTGGGCACGGGCGAGTGGGATAACACGCGGCAGGAATCGCTCCGCCTTTCCGAGGTCTTGAACGGCAAAGGCATCCAGCACTGGCTGGACGACCGGAAATGGTGCGGCCACGACTGGAACTACTGGCGGGAGATTCTCCCGTACTATCTCTCGAAACTTTAACGAACTGCTTATGAAAAAAATTGGAATTCTTTTTGGCCAGGAACAAAGTTTTCCGCCGGCCTTGGTCGAGCGGGTTAACCAGAAAACAGGGGGCCAGCAGATCATGGCCGAGTTCGTCAAGATCGACCAAGTCGTGCAGGGCGAACCTTGTGGCTACGACGTAATCATCGATCGCATTTCGCAGGACGTGCCTTTCTATCGTGCCTGGCTGAAGAACGCGGCCCTCACCGGCACGGCCGTGGTCAACAATCCCTTCTGGTGGAGCGCCGACGAGAAATTCTTTAACAACGCCCTCGCGACAAAAATCGGTGTAGCCGTCCCGAAAACGGTCCTTTTGCCTTCGAATCAGCCGCCTCCCGACACGAGCGACAATTCGTTTCGCAACCTCGCCTACCCGATGAACTGGGAGGCGATTTTTGCCTACGTTGGATGGCCGGCATTTTTCAAACCGTTCGCCGGGGGCGGTTGGAAAAACGTTTACAAACTGCACGACTCCGAGGAATTTTTTCGCGCCTACGCTGAGACCGGGCAGCTGGTCATGATGTTACAGGAGGAAGTGAAATTCGATCGCTACTTCCGTTGTTATTGTATCGACCAGAAGCATGTGAAGATCATGCCCTACGAGCCGCGCAACCCGTATCATCTGCGTTATCAGACGGAGTGGGAAACGCCCCCGGAGGTTTTGCAGAAGGTGCACGACGGCGTGCTGGCCTTGAATCAGTATCTTGGTTACGACCTCAATACGGTCGAGTTCGCCATCCGCGATGGTGTGCCCCTGGCCATCGATTTTTGTAACCCGGCCCCGGACGCGGAAGCCGCTTCAGTGGGACAACACAATTTCGAGTGGGTGGTGGACGCTGTCTCGGACATGGCCATCCGCAAGGCGACTGAGCATGTGCCAGGGCGGGACAACCTGAGCTGGGGAAAATTTCTTCAGGCGGCCGTCTCGAAGAAAACGTTGAGCGAACTGGCTTAGCGGCGCGGCGGGGGATCGCCACCCAGCAGGCGATTGCGTGTAATTCGAAAGGATTGGCGCGGGATGACAAGTAGACCTTTTTGAGACAGTTTGCCGGGCGTTTCAGCCATGTATACGAAGCTGCCAGAACACACATTCACGCTCGGGATTGAGGAAGAATTCGCCATCGTCGACCCGGTCTCGCGCGAGTTGCGTTCGCATATCCAGGAAATTCTTGAAGGCGGGAAGGTCACGCTCAAGGAACAGGTCAAACCCGAGATGCATCAATCGGTGGTCGAGCTTGGCACCGAGATCTGCCAATCCATTGGCGACGCGCGGAACCATGTGGTCGAGCTGCGCAGCAAACTGGCGGACCTGGCCGGCCTCAGTGGACTGAAGATTGCCTCTTCCGGAACGCATCCCTTTTCGCACTGGCACGATCAGCTCATCACGGAGGGCGATCGTTACAAGGAAATCGTCCAGGACATGCAATTACTGGCGCGGGCCAACCTCATCTTTGGATTGCACGTGCACGTCGGGATTCCGGAACGCGAAACCGCCATTCACGTCATGAATCAGGCGCGCTATTTCCTGCCGCACATTTATGCGCTGTCCGTGAACTCTCCCTTTTGGGTGGGTCGTAACACTGGGCTGAAAGGCTATCGCCTCAAAGTGTTCGAGCGTTTCCCGCGCACGGGTATACCGGACGCCTTTGAAAGCCTTTCCGAGTACGAAGATTACTGCAAACTGCTGGTCAAGACAGGGTGTGTCGATAACGCCAAAAAAATCTGGTGGGACATCCGGCTCCATCCATTTTTCGACACGTTGGAATTTCGCATCTGTGACGCGCAATCCCGCGTGGATGATACGCTGGCCCTGGCTGCTCTCATTCAGGCAATCATTGCGCGCCTCTACAAGTTACTCCGGCAAAATATTACTTTTCGGGTTTATCGGCGCCGGCTCCTCGATGAAAACCGCTGGCGCGCGTCTCGTTACGGGATCGATGGGAAGTTGATTGATTTCGGAAAAGAAACCGAAGTGGAAACGCGCAGTCTGCTGAACGAATTGCTCGAGTTCGTCTCGGCCGAGGTGGATGAACTCGGGTCGCGCCGCGAGATCGAGCACGTCGAACGGATCATGCGCGAAGGAACCGGAGCGGACCGGCAGCTCGCTATGTGGGAACGGACCCAGGATATGAAAGCGGTGGTCGATCAAATCGTGGAGGAAACCTACGAAGGTTTGCGTGTGGGGGCGGCTGGCGGAGAAGCGATTGCCCTGCCCTGAATTCCGCGTAACGCTGATACCGTTTTATGCCCGACCGACTGACTATCGAAACTGTGGATGCAGAGCTTGCGCCCGGCGCGCGCAACGCCATCCGTGTGTGCCTGCGCCTTCAGCCCTCCGAGCGGATCACGATTATCACCGATGAAGCCACGCTCGATATAGCGGCGGCCTTACAGAACGAGGTGGAAGAAGTAGGATCGGAGCACGCTGTCTTTGTCCTGGAAAAATATGCGCCCCGCCCTCTCACCGGCATGCCGCAGGTCATCCTGGAGGATCTCGCTCAATCGCAGGTCTCCATCTTTTGTGCGCAGAGTCAGCGTGGCGAACTCGGTTCACGCATGCAGATGAGCGACGTGGTGAACCGGCACCGCATCCGGCACGGTCACATGGTCAATATTTCACGGGCCATCATGCTCGAAGGAATGCGAGCCGACTTTCGCGCGATCGATGAACTCAGCCAGCGGTTGGTGGAACGGGCACGGTCGGCTCGCCGCATCAAATGCCGGACGCCGGCCGGCACGGATTTCGAAGCGGAACTTTCGCCCAAACTGAAATGGCTGAAAACGAGCGGGATTATTCAGCCCGACAAATGGGGAAATCTGCCGGGCGGCGAAATTTTCACAGCGCCGGCCAACAGCCAGGGGACCTTCGTGGTCGACGGCGTGGTGGGGGATTATCTCTGCCAAAAGTACGGCGACCTGCACGATGCGCCTCTCACCATTAAGGTAGAAGATAACCGAATTGTGGATCTGCGATGCGAGCACCGGGAATTGCTCGATGAATTTCGCGCGTATACGAGCACCGATGAAAATAGTAATCGGGTCGGTGAATTCGCTATTGGGACCAATACGGCCTGCACCCGGGTCATCGGGAATATTCTGCAGGACGAAAAAATTCCCGGCATTCATATCGCCTTCGGCCATCCCTACGCCGAGCACACCGGAGCGGACTGGTTTTCCAAGACGCACATCGATTGCGTAGGCCGGGACTTCGATATCTGGTTCGACCACGATCAGATCATGCGGTCAGGCAAGTTTCTGATGTGATGGGGGCCACGCCCACCACGCGCTGTAGTCACTCTTGCGACTTTCCATGATCCTCGGCGGGTGCCTAAATAGAATTCCGACCGAACATGGATCCGCAACTTCGCGCTCAGTTTAATGCTGGTTTCTCGGCTGAGAAGTACGCCGCGCTGTTGCACTGCGTTAATCGGACGGAGCGTTGGCCGGCCGACTTCCGGGTGTCCGAGACGCCCATTTTCCTGACCGACGCCTTCACCGGCGATTTGGTGGATGCGGCCAATGACATTGTGCGCCAGACGCAAACAGCCGCTTTCGTTCGGCATTCCGCCTCGGCTATCCCGGCGGATCTGTTTGTTCCTAACGAATCAACGCATCCTAACTTCCTGGTGGTGGATTTCGGCATTTGCATGGAAGGCGGGCGCCTCGTCCCGCGCCTCATCGAGTTGCAGGCCTTCCCCAGCCTTTTCGGATTTCAATGGCTCCTGCTCGGTTGCCTGCGCAAGGCTTACCCGGACATTCCCCGGTCCTGGACGTCATCGTTCGGCGGGATTCGAGATGAAGATTACCTCGCCCTGTTACGGCGGACCATCCTGGGAGAGTCCGCTCCGGAGAACGTCGTGCTCCTGGAGATCGAGCCGGAAAAACAAAAGACGCGCATCGATTTTGCCGCGACGGAATCGATGCTGGGCATTCGATCGGTTTGCATTACGCAGACAAAGAAACGGGGACAGCAGCTATTCTATGATCGCGATGGTCGGGAGACACGGATCGAAAGGATATATAACAGAGTGATCTTCGACGAACTGGCGCGCCGGCCGGATTTGGTTCTGCCGTTTACGTTTCAGGACCAGCTTGATGTGGTCTGGGTGGGGCATCCCAATTGGTACTTCCGCATCAGCAAGCACTCCCTGCCTTATCTGGAAACGGAGCACACCTCTCCTGCTTATTTTGCGGATGAATTTCCCGCGACCGAAGAGGTTGGGGAGTATGTGCTGAAGCCACTTTTTTCGTTTGCCGGCCTGGGCGTGGAAATGGATCCGACCCGCGAACAAGTCGCGGCGCTCGCGCACCCGCACGACTGGATTCTGCAAAAGAAGGTCAACTACGCCGAATTTGTCCCGACGCCGGACGGGACCAAAGCGAAAGCGGAGATTCGCATGATGTTTATCTGGCCGACCGGCGGTGATCCGATTTTGGCCAATAATCTGGTGCGCATGAGTCAGGGCAGAATGATGGGAGTCAATTTTAATAAGGATAAGACGTGGGTCGGGTCGAGCATCGCGTTGCATTCGGCTCGCCTCCACTGAATCCCCGCCCTATCTGCGGAGCGGACGGCTCGCCGCGGCGAGTAGACTGCACGCGCCATCCCGGCCATGACCCGGCCGACCGGTTGCCTAACGATCTTTCAATTCTTCGTTCGTCTCGGCGAAGGCGTTGACTGCGAACTCCAGATCCTCGCGCGAATGGGCCGCTGACACCTGCGTCCGGACACGAGCGGTGCCGTGCGGAACAACCGGATAGAAGAAGCCGATGACGTAGACGCCCTTCTCCAGCATGCGCGCGGCAAAGGACTGAGACTTGGCCGCGTCACCGATCATGATCGGCACAATCGGATGAGTCCCCGCCTTGATGGTGAGCCCGCGTTCGGTTAAGGCCGTTCGAAAATAATTCGTGTTCTCCTCCAGCTTATCGCGCAATTCGGTGGACGCGCTGAGGAGCTGCAGAGCGGCGGTCGTGGCGGCTACGATGGGTGGGGCCACGCTGTTCGAGAAAAGGTAAGGCCGCGAGCGTTGCCGGAGCAGCTCCACAATCGATTGGCGCGCGCTGGTGAATCCTCCGCTGGCTCCGCCCAGCGCCTTGCCCAGGGTGCCTGTGATGATGTCGACCTGGCCGAGGACTCCCCGAAATTCGTGGGTGCCACGCCCCGTTCGTCCCAGAAATCCGGTGGCGTGCGCGTCGTCCATCATGGTGATGGCCTGGTACTTCTCCGCGAGTCGGCAAATGGAGCCGAGTTCGGCGATGGTGCCGTCCATGGAAAAGCACCCGTCGGTCGCGATCAGGCGGACGCGGGCGCCGCTGGCTTCCTGCAGTTTCGCTTCCAAATCCGCCATGTCGTTATGCTTGTAGCGAAAGCGCTGGGCTTTGCAGAGCCGGATGCCGTCAATGATGCTGGCATGGTTCAATTCGTCGCTGATGATGGCGTCCTGCTCGTTCAGCAAAGTTTCGAAGAGACCGCCGTTGGCGTCGAAGGCGCTCGGGTAGAGAATGGTGTCTTCTGTTCCGAGGAAAATCGTTAGGGCATTCTCCAATTCCTTGTGGATGTCCTGCGTGCCGCAAATGAAGCGCACGCTGGCCATGCCGAATCCGTGCGTATCCAGCGCAGCCTTGGCCGCCTTGATCAGGACCGGATGGTCGGCCAGTCCCAGATAATTGTTCGCGCACATATTAAGAACGCGCTTTCCGCCCGAGACATTGATGTGGGCCTCCTGCGGACTGGTGATGATCCTCTCCGTTTTGTAGAGGCCCTGCGACTTAATGTCGTGCAGGGTTTGCGCCAGCTGTTTTTCGAATTCGGCGAGCATAGGACGGGCAGGTTAACGGAAATCGGGAGGATAAACAAAAACGAATAGGGGGGATGCCGGGATGGCCGAGCGATCCGCCGGTTGGGTGAGCACTTTGAGCAATCGGACTGCGCCACGGGGCGCCACTGTGGGAGAGGCAGATCCATCGTCGGAAAAAGCAGAAAAAAAAAACTTGCGGGGGGTTGTGAATAACTGTTAATAACTCTGCGATTCCCTTGACACACACCCACTTACGCACCCTCGCTCTTCTCGTTCTCGCGGCCTTTATCGCGATTCTCCTCGCCGCCTGCGAAACCGGTGGCGGCGGTAGTCATATAACTCGCGCCCTGCCCGCCTACGAGCCGCCCGTGGCTCATTCGGAATTTCAGTCCGTGCGGACGACGGCCTACACGCATACGGAGGCTGACCATACCGCTTACACGAATCACAATGCGCTTGGTGGACAATTGCAGGCGGCCAGCGCGCCGCATCGTCGCGCCGAACTTTCTCCGCGCGCCATTCCCGTGGCCATGACCGAACAATCGGATTACCAGCAAATTTCTTATTCGGCGCCGAGATTGGAGTCGTTCGCTCTGCAGACCCGGACGGTCACCAGGACAAGCAAGACGACATCCCGTGGCAAGAAAGCGGTCGCGGTCAAATCGAAGGCGCCCAAGATTGGCAGCGCGGCGGCGGACTGGTCGCGCTGGCCCGCGGGCACCACCTTTCGGCTGGTGTCGACCGGGCAGATGTACCGCATTGATGATTATGGTTGGGCGCTGAGCGGCCGGAACACTATCGATCTTTACATGGCGACCCCCCACGAAATGAATACCTGGGGAGCGCGGCAAGAGCCCATTCAGGTTTTGCATTGGGGCGATCGGCAGGAAAGCCTGCGTTTACTTCAGCCCCATCAAAGCTCCCGGCACATCCAGCGCATGCTTCTGGAGTTGGAAGGCCGCGAGCCGGAAGCGGCCGCCCTGCACTAG
>JBBRQE010000058.1:0-19184 GCA_038226905.1 Chthoniobacterales bacterium
CGCCTTTTTTCTGAACATCATTCCCAGGTCGTTCTTCGACGCGTTCGCCTCGGGGGATATTTTGCAGATTCTGCTCATCTCGATCCTGACTGCCTTCGCCCTGGTCGCGCTGGGCGAACGGGCCAAGCCAATCCTGCGCGGGCTGGAAGCGGGCGAAAAGATTTTCTTCGGGATCATGCACATCATCGTGCGGGCGGCGCCGCTGGCCTCGCTTGGCGCCATGAGTTTCACCATCGGCAGTTATGGCCTCGGTTCCCTGCGCCAGCTGGCCGCCCTCATGGCCGGTTTTTACATGACGGCGGCGCTATTCGTCGTGCTCGTCCTCGGAAGCATCGCCTGGATCGCCGGGTTTTCGATTTTCCAATTCCTTCGCTACATCAAGGAAGAGATCTTTCTCGTCCTCGGGACCAGTACGTCGGAGGCGGGCCTTCCGGGCATGATGGAGAAAATGCGCGGGCTGGGCTGCACCGAGTCCACCGTAGGATTCGTCCTACCTACCGGCTATAGCTTTAACCTGGATGGAACGAATATTTACATGGCCATGGCGGCTATCTTTCTGGCGCAAGCAACCGACACCCCGTTTGGTTTGGGTCAGCAGATCACGCTCGTTGTGGTAGCCATGCTTTCGTCCAAAGGTGCCAGCGGAGTGACGGGAGCCGGCTTCATCACTCTCGCGGCCACCCTGGCGGCGCTCCCCTCCGTTCCCATCCAATCGATTGCCTTGCTCGTCGGGATTGATCGCTTCATGAGCGAATGCCGCGCCCTGACCAATCTCATCGGAAACGGTGTGGCCACCGTGGTAATCAGCCGGTGGGAGAACGAGATTGAACCGCCGCAACTGCGCGCCGTCCTGGCCGCGTCAAAGGGTGGCGAGCCGTTGTCATGAAATTCGCGGTGCAACAATCGGGGGAACTACATGAGTATTAAATCGTTGGCGCACGCTTGTCTCAAGACGACAGATCTGGAGCGGACCGCCGCTTTCTATTGTGGTGCGCTGGGCATGAGAAAGCTCTTCAACTTCACCCGCAAAGGAGCGGTCATCGGTTTCTATTTGAAGGCGGAGGATGAAACATTTCTGGAAGTGTTTCTCACCGGCAAAACCGAGCCGACGGGCGCCGCCCAAACGCTCAGTCACTTCTGCCTGCAGACCGATTTCCTCAGCGAATTGCACGGGAAACTGAAAGACGCAGGCTACACTCCCCGAGAGATAAAAATGGGCGCCGACAACTCGCTGCAGTTCTGGATGACCGATCCAAATGGACTCGATCTCGAATTTCACGAATATACGGAACGAAGCTCACAGCGGACCGGCCAAGACGTCGAGGTGAATTGGTAGTCGCACGGTCAAAGGACTCCTCCGTTTCGTAAACCTGAAAGATCCTAAAATCCGGCGCTCGCCAGTTCCTCACGGAGAAAGCGGGTGCTTGCCTCGAGGTCGCGGCCCAATTCTTCCCACCGGCACTCGATAGAGAGGCGTCCGCCATAGTCAATCGCCTTCAAAGCCGTGTAGAACGGTCGCAAATTCTCACGCGTTCGCCCCGGCCACCCGCGGTCCGCGCGCTCCGCCACATGGAAATGTTTCAAGACACCGCCGAAACGCCTGATTTCGTCCGGAGACTCGTCGTTCATTCGCATGTGGTAAGTGTCGGCGAGGACCTGGATTCGAGGATGATCTGCCGCAAGCACCGCTTCCGCACCGTCAGCCAGGGAATTGATAAAAGTGCATTCTCCCGGGTGTAGCGGTTCGATCACGAGCAGGATCGAATGAAGGTCCGCCACGGGGCCGAGCGCGCGCAACAGATCGACAAATTGCTCCATGGCCTGCTCGCGCGAATATCCATTCGGCAAGGCCCGGGCCGCGCCGCTTCCGAAAACGATCACTTCGATGCCGACCTCCCGCGCGCGCCGGAAGGCGTTGTCGGCATAGCGCAACAAACGGGTTCGGTCCGCTGCCGGGCCCAGACACTTCATGGCACCGGGAAGAAAACAATTCGCTGCGCGAATCGGTCGGCTGGCACCTTCCGCGCTGATCAGATTCAGTTTCCAAATCGCCTCGTCGGCTTCCGGAACGAGCAGGCTCTGCACATTCGCTTCGAGAAAATCAAAGGCCCCCTCAGGAAGGCCGGAAGCAGCCTGAGGCGAAATACAAAGTCCAATATCCATGTGCCGTTCCTATCCTACACTGCCGGAGGCGCCTGCCTACTCCCCCGCGCCGAGGAGCAAAGATTTTGCCTCGGGCCTGTCACTTGAAGCGCGACAAAGCCCGGACGGACAGGTAATCATTTACCCCGGCCATCCTTTCCCCTAAACTACGTCCCCCGATGAGACTCATCCAGAATCCTGTCATCCGCGGTTTTAACCCTGATCCTTCCATCTTGCGTGTGCAGGATGATTACTACATCGCGGCCAGCACCTTCGAGTGGTTTCCGGGAATCCAAATTCACCATTCGCGGGACTTGGCGAATTGGCACCTCATTGGGCATGCCCTAACCAGCCCCTCACAGGTTGACCTTCGGGGAATCGTCGACTCAGGCGGCGTATGGGCCCCCTCCTTGAGCCATTGGGACGGGCAATTCTGGTTGATGCACACCAATGTGCGCACACGCGTGACAAACTTCAAAGACGTGGGCGTCTACCTGAGCAATGCACAGGATATTCTCGGCCCCTGGTCGGAGCCGGTTTATCTTAACTCGATTGGTTTTGATCCATCGCTCTTCCACGACGACGACGGACGCAAATGGGTCGTCAACATGATGTGGGATTTCCGCAAGAACCACAATGCCTTTGCCGGAATCGTCATACAGGAGTTCGATCAATCCACCCGCCAGTTGGTTGGTCCGATGACGGAAGTTCTGAAGACCAATGCGCAGAATGATGGCCCTAATATTTACAAACGGGACGGATATTACTATCTCATGATGGCGGAGGGCGGGACTGGCTGGAACCACGGCATCTCGATGGCCCGTGCCCGCAAAATTACCGGGCCCTACGAGATGGATCCGAACGGATCTTTGCTGACCACCCGCGATGACCAGGCGAACCCGCTGCAAAAGTCGGGTCATGGCGAACTCGTCCAGACTCCTTCCGGGGATTGGTTTCTGGTTCATCTTTGCTGCCGTCCGGTCCCGCCGGAACGGCGCTCCATGCTAGGCCGGGAAGTCGCACTGCAACGCGTCGCCTGGTCGGAGGATGGCTGGCTACGCCTCGAGCAGGGAGGCGCTCATCCGCAGGTGGAAGTGCGCGCGCCCGAAGAACTGGCGGAGGCACCGTGGCCGGCCACGCCCGAGCGCGATGATTTCGATTCCACTACGCTCGATGTGAACTGGAGTTCCTTGCGCGTCCCGGTCACGGAAAATTGGCTGAGCCTGACAGAGCGTCCCGGCTGGCTGCGTCTGCGCGGTCGCGAATGTCAGCATTCCCTTTTCGAGCAGAGCCTGATCGCGCGGCGCCTGCAGGATTTCCGCTGTGTAGCCGAGACCTGCGTGGAATTCGAGCCGGACCATTTCACGCAAATGGCCGGATTGATCTGTTACTACGATACGCGGACCTATTACTACCTGCGGATTACGCACGACGAGGAACGCGGCGTGGTTCTGGGCATCGTGCTGTCGGATGACACCGTTTATGACGAACTCATCGCATCTGAGATAATGGTGCACTGGAAACGGTACTTCCTTCGCGCCGAGATCGATCACGCCAGCCTTCGATTCAGCGTTTCACCGGACGGTCGTAAGTGGAAAGCCATCGGACCGACCCTCGACGCGAGCAAACTCTCCGACGATTACGGGCGCTGGCTGCACTTCACCGGGGCCATGGTTGGCATTTGCGCGCAGGACATTGGCGGCACCAAAAAGCAGGCCGACTTCGACTACTTTCAAATGTCGACCGGCAGCTAGGGTCGTTTCCCTGTTTCCCGCTCGTTAGGCCTGCGCTCTCGCCACGTCTGGCCGATGAAACCCCGTTTTCCGCGACATCTTCTTCCCGCTACCCATCTGCGACCACCGCGTTTCCAGTTGTTTGGCCTCGGGCACCGGCGAAAATTTATCTACCAGGAGGGACAGCTGGCCGACGCCACCACCGGCGAGATCCTCCACCACTGGGAGACCACGCTCGCCCGGTTCGAGCCCTCCGAATATCGCGTCACCCTGGAGACAAAGTCCGGGCCGCAACGAATCGTCGAGGATGAAGAAGCTGTCTGGCTGGAAAGTTCCGGTCACCGCGTCGTCCTGAGCGCGGCCCCCGTGAAACTCCCCCGCTTCGACGACCGTGCCAGAGGCCCGCTCCTCCGGGCCCTCCATGCCGAGCTGCTCGTTAACATCATGCCCTTCGGCCCCGTCCCCAACCTGATGGTTTATCCCCGCCCCTGGTATCGCGACGCCGCCCTCATGCTCATGTGCTTTGCCAAGACCGGGAACCTGCCCCAGGTGGAAGCGTGGGTCGCTGGACTCGCCCACGTTTATGACCGCAATAACTCGGGAATGGCCGAAGCCGACAACCTCGGTCAGTTGCTCTACATGATTTCCCTGGTCAACGATCGCCACCATCCCCTGGTCGCGAAGACCTTGCGGGAAGTGCCGAATCTTGCCAGAGATAAGCACATTTGCGGGATGAGCGATTACGCCGAGCATCCGGTCTACCAAACAAAATGGCTCAAGTTCGGCCTCCGGGCCCTCGGACTGGACGACCCGTTTCAAATTCCGTTAGTTCAGGATAATTACAGCAGTCTTTTCTGGATGGATTTCAAGGAGGCGCATGTGCCAGGCTCATCTTTCGATGAAAAGCATGCGACCTTGTATCCCTACTTGCGCTGGGCCGAGGCGCATTTTTACGACGAACCACCCCCGCTCATTCCCGAGGCCGACGAGTTCCCCCTGACCTGGGAGGCTCACGGAATGGACGCCGCCTACGCAATGATGCGGGTTGCACATCCGGCCTACGTCGAAGCTCGCCTCTGCACGCCTCACACCTGGCACGCCGCGGAAATGTTCCTTTATTTTTACCACAACCCAACTGCTTAAACTCATGTTACCTCTTATCGTCGATCTCCGGAAACGCCTCGCGGCCGTGGTCAAAGACAAAACGGAACAGGGTCATGTCACCGCGGGCCTGCCGGAAAAACTCGCCACCATTCCCGATAGTTACGACCAGCTCTACGCCTTCGCCAAAAGCGTGGCCGATCTGCCCCTGCGCGAGGACTGGCCCTTCGTCGAGCCGAGCGATTGGGAAGGCATCTGCGCGGAAATGGCGACCGATCGTCCGCGTCATCTCATCCGCCCAGTAGCTCCGGAGGATGCGGCCGCCCGGGTGGAGACAGCCTTCCTCAGCTCTGTCTGCGGCTGCATGCTGGGGAAACCGCTGGAGATCAATCCAACGCTGGATGAGATCCGCACAGCCCTCGAAGCGATCGGCGAATGGCCTCTGCATGACTACGTGTCTCTGCGCACGAATATGCGGGGCAGTCATGCCTGGCATCGCGATCATCTCATAACAGTGCGCGAAAATCTGCGCTTTGCGGCGCCCGACGACGACATTAACTATACCATTCTGGGCATGCTCGTTCTCGAGCAAAACGGTCGCGAGTTTACTTACAACGACTTACGACTCCACTGGCTGAACAACCTCGCGCCCTACGCAGCCTGGGGCCCCGAACGAAACATGGTGGTGGTCGGTGCTTTGCGCTCCTATGACATCAACACCATCGATGGAACGCGCGACGACCAATGGTTTCATGAACTCGTTAGCGTGATGAATCCGGACGAGGAATGGTGCGGGGCCATGATTCGCGCCGATGCTTATGGTTACGCCTGTCCGGGCGACCCGGCCCAGGCCGCCCGACTGGCCTGGAAAGATTCCAGCTTTACCCATCGGCGCACCGGCATTTATGGCTCCATCTTCGCGGCCGCCGCCATGGCCGCCGCCCCCGTAGCCAAATCGCCGCTCGAGATCTTTGAGATCGCCATGAAGTTTGTTCCCCAGCGCAGCCGCTTCTACAAGATCGTCTCCGATTCCCTGAACATGGTGGCCGACGCGGCCGACTGGCTGGAGGGCTACTGCGGGATTCACGGAAAGTACAAGGAGTTTGTGCATTGCCGCATCCACCAGGAATCCGGCACGTTGATTAACTCACTGCGCTTCGCGGAGAATATCGGAGACGGGATCTGCAAGCAGGTCATGCAGGGTAACGATACCGATAGCTTTGGCGCGACCTGCGGATCGATTCTCGGACTTTACTTTGGCCCGGGTCATCTGGAAAAGCGTTGGCTCGATCCGTTACAGGATACGATTTACACGACGGTCGCCAAATTCCACGATCAAAGCCTCTCCCGGGTGGCCCGGCGGATGGGACAATTGCCCAGCCTGGCCGCGGCGATGAGTGCTTCAGCCTAACGAACCACCTTTTCCATGTCCTCCCGCTCAGAACTCACTCGACGCCACTTCCTGCAAAAGGCGCTGGTCTTTAGTGCCGCGCTCCTGGCGCCACCGGTGCAACGCGCGGCGACTGTCGCGCTGGCGCCCGGGCTGAAGACGCTTCACCTTTTTTGCTTCGGTGATTGGGGCTCGGGAGCGGACACGAACCAGACGGCAGTCGCCCGGGCGATGCAGGATTATTCGCGGAGTATTGGCCTTCCCCCCGCAGCCCTCATGCTTTTGGGGGACAACTTTTACGGCGCTTTGCCCGGAACCAATTCGCCGCGCTGGCGGAAGGAATTTGAGGAAATGTATCCGTCGAGCGTTTTCCCGGGGCCGTGCTACGCGATTCTGGGTAATCACGATTATGACGATCAGAAGGGCGGAGACAAAATCCAAATGGACTACGCCAAGAGCTCAGGCACCCGCTGGAAGATGCCCGCGCGTTGGTATCGACTTGAGCTGCCTGCCGATCGACCGGTGGTGACGATTCTCTGCACGGATACGCATTATCCGAAGCTGACTCCGGAAGAAATCGGCCAACAGCAAAGGTGGCTTGAGACAGAATTGGCCGGACCGCGCACGGCTCCGTGGTTGATGGTGTTAGGCCACCACCCGGTCATGAGTTGCGGGCCACACCACGGGGATTCGCCCTACCTGCAGCCGTGGCGAGGTCTCTTGGAAGAGCGCAAAGTCGATGCCTACGTGTGCGGTCACGAACATGATCTCCAGCATCTTCACGAAGAAGGAAAATCAACGGACTACTTCGTCTCCGGCGGCGGCGGGAAGGCTCTCCATCCTGTCGGGCCTGACGAGAAACAGAAATTCGCGCTGAAGCAATTCGGTTTCCTGCATCTCGCGCTCAACGCGGTGGATTTCAATGCGACATTTCTCGGCGCCGATGCCTCGGTGCTTTACACTTTCAATAAGAAACTCCCGTTTAAGGCTTAGGCATCCCACAGTTTCCATTACTCTGATGACCATTCGAAATCTGCCCTACACCGAAGCGTGGGGGCACGCGGGGTCGGAGACTTTTCCCTGCCGGAAATCAACACTGGGAAAGCGGCGGTGTTGCTTATTCATGGGGGCGGTTAGAACGCGATGAGCAAGGAAGCGTTCGCCCCAGTCGTTCCGTTGTTTCTGGAATCCGGCCGCGCGGTTTTCAATATCAACGAGCGGCGCTGGCTCCATCCTCTGCAGGACACTATTTACACGACGGTCGCCAAGTTCCATGATCAGTGCTTATCGCGCGTCGCCAAGCGGTTGGGCCAACTGACCGGGCTGCTTTAAAAAGTAATGAAGGATTTCCACTCTCCCCCAAGCCTGCTCACACGTCCGCTAACCTGAGGTCTCCTATGCGATGGATTGCACTAATCTTCGTCACAACAATCGGCTCTCTCTTCCCGACACTGCACGTCTGGGGAATTGGTCTCGCTGACCAAAAAGGTGAGGGCGGGGCTGTTTTTGCAGCTGGGCCCTCCTTCCAGGATGATTTCGGGCCGGACTGGGAAGCGACGCAGAAGCAGTGGCAGGTCGCGACTTGGAAACAGAATGGGGCCGAGATGAGTCCGGATCGGTGCAAGACGGACGGGAAAGGCATATTGACGCAGACCGTTCTGCCGGGTGAACCGTTTCGGGGCGGATCACTTCAGTCCGCTCTTGAGTTTCCCTACGGCCGTTGGGAGGCGAGGCTGAAGCCATCATCAGTTGCGGGGGTCAATAATAGTTTTTTCACGAAGGATTGGGACGACCTGGCGGCTCCTGGGAACAAACACAACGCCAAGGGGAAACAGGCCGAGGTGGACATGGAGTTTCTCACCTACACCTTTCACCCGGGCGGAGGGAAGGTCCACCTTGCCATTCATCTCCAGAACCAGCCCAATTATTTTGTGGTGGAACAGGAGATCGGCTTCAACCCGTCGGATGATTTCCATGTCTGGGGTATGGACATTCTGCCGGATCGGGTGGTTTGGCGCGTCGATGGTCGCACCCTCAAGAGCTACATCTACCCGCGAAAGGGATTGGTCGATCCTAACTATGAAATGTTTTTCAATTCCTGGACCAAGCAAAAGTGGATTCACGGTCCGCCCAGCCGGACCGCGACTTACGAAATTGACTGGGTAAAGTTTTATCCTCTGATTGAGGCGAAGTAACGATCCGCGAAAAGAGCGATTCCAGCTGCGTCGTTTCCGATCCAGGAAAGACGCCACCCTGCGGAAGGGTTAGGCTACGACGGCTACGAGATGCGATAGGACATTGGTCTTCTGTTTATATCACGGTCCCTATGAATCCACGTCCAAACATTCTCCTGCTTTTTACCGATCAGCAGCGTTTCGACACAATCCAGGCGCTCGGTAGCCGGTTCGCCGCCAAAACTCCCGCCATGGATTTCCTCGCTCGCGAAGGCGTGGCTTTCGATAATTACTTTTGCCCCGCACCCATTTGCTGTCCCTCCCGGGCCAGCCTTATGACGGGTCTCTTTCCCTCCCAGGCCGGCATGCCGGGAATGCTCTACGGTCAGTGCCCGCCCATGTCGCCGATGATTCCCACGATTGGAAAACATCTGCGCGCCAACGGATACGAAACCATTTATCACGGCAAATGGCACCTTGGCGGAAACGTACGGGACTATGGGTTCGAGACGGGCGAGGAATGCTCGCTGGATGAAACAACTCGTCTGCTCGCGACGCGCTATTGGAAGGGGCGCGACTGGCTCGCCCATGAACGGCCTTTTTTCCACGTCGTCTCCCTGCTCAATCCACACGATCTTTACTTCTACGATCCGGTCGAGACCGTCGAAGGCTTTAAGCGGCCCTGGGACAATGCGCGTCGCAGCGGAAATGAGTTACCGGCCCTGCCCGCTTCGAAACGAGTGGATTGGGCCGAGAATCGATGGGGAGCGTACACCCGCTTTTACGAGCAGATGATCGAACGGGCCGATCGCGATATCGGCGAAATCATTCATCAGTTCCGCTGCAGCGGTTTCATCAATAACTCATGGATCATTTTTACAGCCGACCATGGCGATATGGCGGGCGAACATGATATTCCGTTTAAGGGGCCCATGATGTTTGACGGCGTAGTGCGCGTGCCGCTGATTATACTACCGCCAATTACCCGCTTTGCCGGAGCCGACCGCTCGGGACAGTTCGCGCACGACCTTGCGCCGGGGCGTCGCCCTCATCTGAGCAGCCACATCGATATCTTGCCCACGATTCTGGATCTCGCGGGAATCCCTGTTCCGGACCAGTTGGCCGGCCGCAGCCTCCTTCCCACGGTGCGCGACGCTTCCACGGAGGAAATGCATAAGATGATTTTTGCGCATTTGTATAAGCCCACCATCCACATGGTGCGATCCCTCGAATGGAAATACGTGCGCTACGAAGAGGGCGGTGAGGAGCTCTATCACCTCGCCCAGGATCCCGCAGAGTTAAGGAATCTCGCGCTCGCGCCCCAAGGCGCCGTGGCCAAAAAGCAGCTTGCCGAAGCACTCGCCGTCCATCTTCGCGAGATCGGACAATCAGAATAGCCTAACCACACTTTTATTTGATTGCCGGTGCATCATAATTCTGTCTGGTGAAAAGAACGCTCCCCAAACGAAAGCAGTGAGGTTGAGAATATAATGGCCGCAGCCTCGAGCACTGTAGTTCGGAATCTTCCTTACGCTCCGTCGGTCGGAGAACGCGGAGTCGGCGATCTCTTTCTCCCGGAAAACGAAACGGGGAAAGCGCCGGTCCTCCTCATTCATGGTGGCGGTTGGAACGCGATGAGTAAGGAAGCCTTCGATCCAGTGGTTCCGCTCTTTCTGCAAGCCGGCCGCGCGGTTTTCAATATCAATTATCGCCTGCTGGATCAAGCGCCGTGGCCCGCTTGTGGAGATGATTGCCTGACTGCTGCCCATTTCATTTTAGGTGGCAGGCTCGCTGATTATGGTCTCCCGCTGCCCGCAAAAATTCTGATCTGCGGCGGTTCGGCCGGCGGACAGCTCGCCATGATGACCGGCCTGCGCCTGCCACCCGAGAATGTTGAAGGAATAATCTCGCTGTCCGGACCATCGCGCATGGACATAGTGGACGACGCGTCGGATCCCGTCCTTCGTTCGCCGGAATTTCTTCGGCAATTCTTCGGATCGGAACCGACCCGCGATCTTGTCGCCTCCGCCAGTCCCGCGCTCGCCGTCCGTGCGGGAGCCCCGCCTCTTTTTTGCATCCATAGCAAAAATGACCGGCTGGTTTTACCGGAACACTCTGAAAAGGCCGTGGCCGCATGGCATGATGCAGGAGCTCCAGCCGAACTCCTGCTCTTCGACGGGACGGGCGATAAACACGGACTATGGGACAGTGAAGACCTGGCCACGCGCCGCGTCTTTGTTCCGGCGGACGCCTTGATTCGAGAGGTCCTCCGTCGGCTTAACTAACGCATAGCTGTGAAGCGCGCTGGGGATGGAGGCCACCATTGCAGAGTGGATAGAGCGTCCTATGGGAAGGGCAAGCGCGCCGATCGACCGAAAGATGGTTGAGTGGCCACCGGTGCTGCTTTTGCTCGCAAATGACCAGCCCGCGTTGGAGAATATCGCCGCAAACTTTTGTCGCGTAACTCCCAAACTTAGCTTCGCTGAATGACCTCAGAATCGAAATCCGCGCCTCTTTTCGTATCGACTCCCGATGACTCGTATCGGGAAGATAGAATCGCACAGATCCTTGCCAGCCTTTCGCTCCAGGAGAAGGCGTCGTTCCTTGCGGGCCAAGATGATTGGCATCTGCGGGGAATTCCACGGCTCAAAATCCCGGCAATTTTCGTGGCCGACTGCGGCCATGGCGTCACGCTGTGCGGCGAACGATCAAGCCCATCGACCTGCTTTCCCACCGGTATTGGCATGGCCGCGACCTGGAACCCCGCGCTCCTTGAGCAGGCGGGGCGCGTCATCGGACGGGAGTGCAAGGCGCTGGGGGTCTCGCTCCTGCTCGGGCCGAAAATAAACCTGCATCGTCTCCCGTTGAACGGGCGCAGCTTCGAGACATTTTCCGAAGACCCGTTGCTGGCGGGGCGCTCGGGCGCGGCCATCATGCGCGGCATTCAAGCTGAGGGCGTGGGCGCTTGTCTCAAAGCCATGGCCGCAAATAATCAGCAACGCGACCAGCAGGCGGTTAGCTCGGAGGTCGGCCCGCGAGCTCTGCGCGAGCTGTATTTGCGGGCATTTGAAATCGCCATTTCCGAAGGCCATCCGTGCGCCATTATGACGAGCTATAACAAACTGAATGGCGAGTACGCGGCCGAGAACCGCTGGCTCATTCAGCAAGTCATCAAGGATGAATGGCAATTCCCCGGCTTCATTGTATCCGATTGGCGCTCCATTTTTACAGACAAGGTTTATTCGTCAGGACTCGACCTCGAAATGCCCGGGCCGGGAAAGTTTTTTGATACGGCGAACACATTGCGGGCGATCGACGAGGGCCAGCTCGGCGCGGCTGACTTGGATGACAAGGTGACGCGAATCCTGCGCGCCGTCCTACGTTTTGGGCGCGACGAGAAAGCCGCCAGCCAGTTTGCCACCTTACTCAATAGCGCTGAGAACCGTTCCGTCGCGCTCCAGGTCGCCGAGGAGTCGATCGTGCTTTTACAGAATAAGGCAAAATTACTCCCGCTTGATCGCACCGGCACGCGCCGCATCGCCGTCATCGGCCCGAACGCGTCGGCGGCCCGACTGGGAGGTGGCGGTAGCGCATCGGTTTCACCTTTTTACAGCGTGAGCCCGCTGGATGGAATTCGCGAACTGGCGCCGGATGCGGAAATCATTTTCGCGGAGGGCTGCAGCCTGGTCGGCTCGATGATTCCGGTGAGCGGCGTGTTCGAGCACCTTGAAGCGGACGGCACGTGGGCACCAGGCCTAACGGCAGATTTCTTTAACCCCGGCAACGCCGGCGCGAAGCCGGACGCTTCATGGACCGTCCCGGAAATCGATTTCTCGTGGGGCTGGGCCTCACCCGGCCCCGGGGTGAGTCGGTTCGAATACCGCGTTCGCTTCTCCGGGCGCTTGGTGCCGCGTTGCGACGGAGATTACCGATTTGGTCTTTTCGGCCAGGAAGGACTCGTGCAAATGCGCATGGCGGACGAGCATTTTGGCGACGAGCAGGTGGAGGGGGAGGAGATCAACTTTGAGCAACAATACGAGTCGCGCTATGTCCGCGCGGAACTCGCACTGCGCGCGGGTCAGCCTGTGGCCATCGCAGTGGATTACTGGAAGCGCGCCGCGCGTGCGGCGGTCCGTTTCGAGTGGGAGGAACCGGGGTCGCCCAGTCCCATTGATGCGGCCGTCGAGCTGGCGCGCAACTCCGACATCGCCATTATCTGTGCAGGACTTTCCAATCTCTACGAAGGGGGCGGGCGCGACCGCGAAAGCATCGATCTGCCTCCAGCACAGGACGAACTAATCCGAAAAGTGGCAGCGGTTAACCCGAAGACGATCGTCGTAATCAACAGTGGTGGACCCGTGGCGATGCCTTGGGCCGGCGAGGTTGGGGCGATCCTCGAATCGTGGTACCCAGGACAGGAAGGGGGACGCGCGCTGGCGCGGATTCTCTTTGGCGAGGTGAATCCATCGGGCAAGCTCCCCGACACGGTCCCTTATCGACTGGCCGATCATGCGGCGGCCGCCAATTATCCGGGCGACGGCCAGCGCGTCTTCTATGAGGAAGGCGTTTTTGTCGGTTATCGCCATTTTGATACGGCCGGGGTTGACCCCCAGTTTCCCTTCGGCTTTGGGCTGAGTTACACCACATTCGCCTACGCGGACGTGACCCTGTCGGCCGATTCAATCCGGCCCCAGGAAGAGGTAGTGGCCAGCGTCAGCCTCACAAACACGGGCCAGCGGGCCGGTTCAGAAGTGGTGCAGTTGTATATCCGAGACTGCCAGGCTTCCGTCCCGCGCCCTGACAAAGAGTTGCGCAATTTTCAAAAGGTGAATTTGTCCACGGGTGAGACAACAGTCGTTAGGCTAGCCATAAAGTGGCGGGATCTCGCGTTCTGGGACGAGAGCACGGACAACTGGCTAGTCGAGCCCGGGGAGTTTCAAGTGCTGATTGGCGGGCATTCGCGCGACGTTCGTGCCGTCTCTCTTCACGTGCGGGCGGCCTAGGCGCCGCCCAAACGAGCTTCATGGTGGCTAACCCAAATATTTCCCGCGCCGCCGTGGCCGCCGCTCTGATGGGTCTGGTCCTGGCGGCCGGACGGGCGGATGCAGCCGACGATACCGTCGTGCCAAAGGAAGTGAGCGTCAGTTCGGAACACTGCACGATCGAAAAGTTTGTCGTCCGGTCGAAATGCATGAGCAGAGATATCAAGGCCGTCGTGGTTTTGCCTCCCGCCTACGCCACGGAACCCGCTACCCGGTATCCAGTTTTGTACGCGCTCCATGGCATGAAGGCTCCCTTCGCGAGCTGGTCAGAGATGCGACCGCTGCGCGAATCCCTCCGGGACCGGCCCATGATCGTGGCCACTTTCGACGGCGATTCCGACGGCTGGTATGTCGACGCCACAAAACGACCGAACAGCAAATTCGCCACCTTCTTCTTCGATGAATTCATTCCCTATATTGAGTCCCACTATCACACGCGGAGCGACAGCGCAGCCCGCGGCGTGACTGGTTTTTCCATGGGAGGTTTTGGCGCCTTCCAATACATGCTCACTCGCCCGGAAATGTTCGCCTCCGTCAGTAGCCTGAGCGGTTCATTCCGGGCAGCGGAACCACGAGCGGGAGATGTTAAGGGACTGCTCGTGCCCGTGTTGGGTCGCTTCGAGGAGAACAAGAGCGAGTATGCAAAATATGCCATCTACCATCGCCTCGAGGAGGCCATAAAACACCAGACGCCTCTGCCGCCCATGTTTTTCCAGTGCGGTTGCCAGGACCGGCTCATCGTGGAAAACCGCTCATTGCTCCGCTTTTTTTTGGAAGAGAACGAGAAATCCCGGAAGGACGACGGGGCAGCACTGCTGAAATTCCAATACAAGGAATCCCCGGGCAAACATGACTGGCCCTACTGGCGCGATGCCTCAGCCAGCATCGTTGACTTTCACTGGCGCTCTTTCCAAACAGGCGGCGCCGCCAAAGTCGCGCCGGGTTCCGCCGCGCCTGGCGGAACTCCTTGATGGCTTTCCCAGAGGGAATGCGATCGGCCACGGCGAGCGCAATGGATGTTGCCCAAGCTTAATGCTTTCAAAGTCGAGACCAATCCTGTTGAATTGGGTTGCATTGGTCGCCGCAGATAATCGTTCTCCGCTTCGCGCGTGGCGCCGTTTCGCATGATAAAATCCATCTCCGATTCCCTTGATCAGTTCGTAGCCAAAAAGCGCATTTCGGGTGCGGTCAGCCTGGTCGCGCAGAAGGGTAAAATCATCCATTTGGCGGCCACCGGGGTGAGCGATCTACAAACGCAACGTCCGATGCAAACGGACGATCTCTTCTGGGTCGCCTCCATGACCAAGCCGATCTCGGCGGCGGCCGTCATGGTGCTGGTCGACGAAGGGAAACTCTCCGTCGACGATCCGGTGGAAAAATATCTGCCGGAATTCGCACAGCTCTGGCTGGTGAAGGAGAAAAGCGACACTGAAATCCGGCTCGTTCGACCTCACCGATCGATCAGGCTGCACGATCTGCTGTGCCATACACACGGATTGGCCAATGTGCCGTCGCCGGATCCGGAAGCTTCGCTAGCCGAGCATGTGCGCGCGATCGCGGGCGCCGGAATGGACTACGAACCAGGATCGGCCTGGGTCTATGGCAATAGTGGGATGAGCGCACTCGGACGGGTCGTCGAGGTCGTTTCCGGTGAATCGTTTCAAGACTTCCTGCTGCATCGTTTTTTTCAACCGCTCGGAATGAAAGAAACAACTTTTTTTCCCAGGGAAGAGGATCTCGGGCGGCTGGCAAAAACTTATATTCCATCGGCGGATAACATGCGCCTGGAAGAAATCGGTATCTCATCGCTGCCGGGAAACCTGACCTCGACCAAGCGCACTGTCGCGCCTGGCGGCGGCCTTTTTTCCACGGCGTTCGAGATGCATCGCTTTTACCAGATGCTGGCCAATGGAGGTACTCTGGACAACCGGCGTTACCTCTCTGAAGGAGCCTTGCACGAAATGACCCGCACACAAACGGGTGAGCTCAAAGCGGGCTTGGGAGAAGGGATGACCTACGGTTTCGGAGTCAACGTTGTCACCGCCCCCCCGGCTGGAGATGCGCCGCTTTCGCAAGGTACTTACGGACATGATGGCGCGGCCGGCACGTCTGCCTTCGTCGATCCGCGGCGGGGACTCGTCATGATTCATCTCCTCCAGCGCCGCAACCTCTGGGATTCGACGGGAGAAGGCGGCGCGATGAAAAAAGCCTTTCAAGCAGCCGTCATCGAAGCCGTGGACACGGCCGCACTCTAAAAGTCATGCTCAAACGCTCCCCCAATCGCACTGAAAAGCACCAATCTATGATTCGTTATCCCGCACCTCATCCCCTCCCCGCGCGGCCAACCGCTGGCCTCACTCTCGCCATCAGCTGTGCTTTGCTGGCGATTCAGCTAGTGAACGCCCGAGCCGAGGAGCCCGTTCTCTATAATGTTTCACTTCTGGAACTGGGGGCCACCGCTACGGGCGGCGGGGTTCCCATTAACAAGAACTGGCAACCGAACGGAGTCCTTCAGGCCAAACCCGGCCGCGGCGGCGTCATGATGGGCAGTCCTCTCACCGGCGCTCGCATCGATATCCACATCATCGTGCCGGTCGATATCAAGGCGCTCGAAGTGATCGGACTCGATTACAGCGGCACGCAGCAGGCCAAAGCGATCGACATCTTCCTCGATGGTAAAATGGTTAAGCACGCGGACTTGGAAGAGCAACCGGGCAAGCCGCAAAGCATACCCCTCGAAGGGCATGCCCAATCGGTGGGTATTCTGGTCACCGATGTCTATCCCCCGCGCACCTTAAAGGACGGCAAGCAAGGGCCGAGCTATGGCGGCTGGTCGCGGGTGGGCGTCATGGCGACCACCAATGTTCCAGACATGCTCAAGCCGGCGGAGAAATATGAGGTGACGGCGGCGCCGATGGATATCGCTCCCACCAGCGGCACTCTCACCGGCGCCAAGGTGGAAGTCATCGGCCAGCCGCGCATGACCGAGGGCCATCCCAGTTTGCTTTGGGATAACGAGGACATTGCCCATTACAAGGAGATGCTCAAGACGAGCAAGGAACTGCAAGCCCAGTTCGCCGGGCTCAAGAGTGCGATGGATTTGCGCATCACCCAGCCAATCGGCGTGCCCCAGCCGCAAAAAGATGCCGCCGGAAAATGGCGACATCTGGGTGATACGGAGAAATTCGAGGGGAAAACCTACGCCTCCATCAACACCCAGCTGAGTCTCGATATTGCCAATCTGGGAACCGTTTACGCGCTCACGGGCGACGCCAAGTACGGCGAGTTCTGCAAGAAACTGCTTCTGGCCTACGCGGACGCCTACCCTAACTACGGCGTGGGGGCCCGACCAGGATTTGCCCACTCCCCCAGCAAACTATCCGACCAGGTTTTGGGAGACGCTATCTGGTTTCCTCAAATCGCGCGCGGCTACGATCTGATTTATAATCTCCCCTCGATCACGCCGGAGGAACGTCAGCATATTCAGGACGACCTCATGAAGACGGTGGCTCGGACCATCATCGGAAACCATTCCATGCTGGAAGCCCCGACTAACTGGTCGGCTATCGGCACCCTGGGGGTTCTCATGGCCGGTTATGTCACGGACGACGAAGCGCTGGTCAACACGGCGCTCTACGGCATCCGCGGCACCAAGGAGAAACCGACGGGCGGACTCTACGACCGGCATTTCGGAACCAGAAGCATCGACGCCGATGGGTTGTGGAGTGAGGGCGCGATGGGCTATCAGTTTATGGCTCTGCAGGGGCTCATCATGGACGCGGAGGTTTTATGGCATCACGGCATCGACATGTATCGCTACCGCGACGCCGCTTTGAAGCGCTTGTTTGATTCGCCCATTGAGTTCTCCTATCCGGACCTGACCTCGCCAGCCACCCATGATTCTCATCACGGTTCTATTCTGAGCGCTGATTCGTTCCTTTACGAATATGCCTACCGACGTTATCGCGATCCGAAATATCTGCCGATCCTTAACCAAATTGGGATGCACCTGGACGCGCATTTTCAGCAATTCGCGGTTTCGGTTCTTTATGATCGCGACCCGCACGAGAAAGCGACCGCCGCGGAATGGAAAAGCGTCAATTTCTTCGGAGTAGGCTTTGGGATCCTCAGGACCACGACCGAAGCCGGGACGAACAGTCTGCTTTTGGAATACGGCCCGGCAGGATCACACGGCCATCCCGACAAGATGACCATCGATCTCTACGCATTTAACGATCAGCTGATCATTGATCCGGGGAGTGTCTGGTACGAACAGCCGCTCTATCGGAGATGGTACCGCACCACTTTCGCCCACCCCACCCTGGTGATCGATGAACTCGATCAGGTCATGGGCGGCGGACAGCAGTTGGTCTATGGGTCAGCCGCCACCATGGGGATGGAACGCGCCTGGACGCGCGACGCCTACCCGGGGGTTACGATGGATCGGGCCGTTTTCCTGACTCCCGACTATCTGGCCGATGTGTTCGGCGCTTTTGCCCGCTTGCCACGCAAGATGGATCTGGTCTGGCACATTCGCGGAGAATTCGCATCGGATCTCAAGATGGAGCCGATGAAGTTTCCGGAGCCAGTGCCGAACGGGTATAACGAACTGACCAATGTTCGGCACACCGAGACTGATAAAGCATTTTCCGCAACGCTGACCCGCGGAGCGAATGTCGCCAGGTTTGTCGCGGCCGGTGGAACAAAAACCGACGTGATCGTGGGCGACGGGCACTACGAACTTGAGACGCCGCCGACGATTGTCGAGCGCCGCACGACGGCATCGACGATTTATGGCAACGCGGTGGATATTTCCGGAGCGAAGGGTGGTTATGTTAAAAGCATCACGCAAGAAGGCGGCCTCGACGCGGGATATGGCCTGGTGAAAGTGGAGACAATCAAAGGCACCGACCTGTGCTTTTCATCCTATCGTCCCGGCCTGCAAAAGGCAGGCGGCTTGGAGACTGACGCGCAACAGGCCTTTGTTTTAATGGACGGAAAGGACGTTCGCTCCATGTATCTCGGCGGGGGCAAAGAACTGCACGTGGGCGCAACAATCCTCTCCCGCAGCGACTCCGGCCTGGCCTATCTGGAAAAAGTGGAGACCGGGGGCTACATCCTGGCCAATCCTTCGCCGGCTGACGCCACTGTTACCGTGGCCTTCCCTCCCCTAACGAGTATGGAAGCGTTCAACCTCGATGCCAACGGACATCGCTCCGGCCAGGCCGAGCTTACCAAGGGGGACAAGGGGGATATTTCGGTGCCACTCAAAGCCGCCGCCCGCGTCGAGTTTGCCTCCAAGGGTGCAGCCAGCGTTTACGATTTTCGCCAGGGGATGCTGCAAAAACGACAGGCCGCGCAGGAGGCGGTTTTGGCTAAAGCTCAAAACGAATTTCTGGCCAGGGACAAGGCTCGCGAGGAGGAAGCAAAAGCCAAACCGGCTCCCGCCAATACGGTCGTCGTGGTCGGCGCCGCCAATTTTAGCGCCGAGGGCGGCGGAGCGGTTCTCGTCTCGGATACGAAACGCGCGATCGTCGGCCCAGCGGCCACGAAATGGAATGATGCCGGGCATTGGCTGGAATGGACCTTCGAAGTGCCGGCC
>JBBRQE010000059.1:0-18953 GCA_038226905.1 Chthoniobacterales bacterium
GGAGGTCTGGTGGCCGGCGGCATTATCCATCTCGGTATGCGCTGGCCCGGGGCGACCACGACCACCGATTATATGGAAGCGGTGGTGCTGGGCGACGGACGAATCTCCGCGCGCCGAGGCCTAATCAAGTGTTTGTCGTCGCTCTTCACGATCGCCTCGGGCGGTTCGATCGGACGGGAAGGACCGCTCGTTCAGCTGTCTTCACTGGTTGCTTCGATGGCGGGACGTTGGAGGCATTGGCCCACTCCGCGGCTTCGACTCCTGGTGGGCTGTGGGGCCGCCGCCGGGATCGCGTCCGCCTACAACGCACCCATCGCAGGGGCCCTCTTCGTTGCGGAAATCGTGCTCGGTTCCGTAGCCATGGAGATTTTCGGTCCGCTTGTTTTTTCTTCGGTTGTCGCGACTCTGACGGTCCGCGGATTTGTGGGAGGAGATCCGCTCTACGTGATCCCTCCCTTCCGCCTCAACGGAAATTCCGAGATTCTACCCTATCTGTTGCTGGGCATGGTAGCCGGCCTCCTGGCTCCATGGTTTATCCGGCTACTGCGCGCGAGCGAAGCGATGGCGGGACGGATTAAGGCTCCGGTTTATCTCAAGATGTGTGTCGGTGGCCTCATCGTGGGCGCACTGGCCATCGTGCATCCGGAGGTTTGCGGCAATGGCTACAGCGCGGTGAACGCGATTCTGCGTGGCCAGTGGATTTGGGAGACGCTTGTTGTCATTCTCACCTTCAAAGTTCTGGCGACCACTGCCACTTTCGGCTCAGGCGCCGTGGGCGGTGTCTTTACGCCCACTCTTTTCGTGGGAGCGAGCCTCGGTTTTCTCTTCGGAGACGGAGCCTCGCACTTTCCCGGTCACCTCGTCAGTAATCCAAGCGCGTTCGCTCTTGTGGGGATGGGAGCGTTCCTGGCGGCCACGACGCATGCGCCCATTATGGCGATCATCATGATCTTCGAGCTGACTCTCGATTATCAGATCATTCTGCCCCTGATGCTGGCCTGCGTGATTGCCTATTACACGTCCGTCAATATCGAGAAGCGCTCCATATACGCCGAAGCCTTAAAGCGCAAGGGAGCGGGCGATTACCGCCGGCAGCTCGCCGAATTGCATGTCCGCGATATCATGAAATCGAATCCGCTGACCGTCTCAGGCACGGCGCGCTTCGCCGAGATTGGCGAAAAGTTTATCGCCACGCGTTTCAATTATCTCTACGTGACCGAGCGCGACCGGTTTATCGGGGCCGTCTCTTTGCATGACATTAAGAGCTATCTCAACGCGCCCGAGCTGGCCGCGCTTGTCATAGCGGGTGACATTTTGCGCGATCACTTTCCTGTGGTCCGTGCGGATGCCACCCTGGGAGAAGCGCTGGATGGTTTTTCCCGCCATGACGGAGAGCGCCTGCCGGTCGTGGATAATGCGATCGATGGCCGGCTAATTGGAAGTATTTCCAAGACGGACGTGATCCTCGCGCTGGCCGGCAGTGTCACGGCGGTCGCGACAGTCCGATCTTCGGATGTTGAGGAAACGGCCAGCGGTGTGACCTGATCGCGCACGCGGGTGGCGAGGAGTCAGCTCAGGAATTCCGCGAGCGGCTGCATCGGCTCGATGTGCGAGCAGAAGATTTTGAAGGCGGCCAGAATGGGTACGGCCAGAATAATTCCGGGAACACCCCAGAGCCAACCCCAGAAGGTAAGGGAAAGGAGAATCATGACCGGATTCAAGGTCAGGGAGCGGCCCATCACCCAAGGGGTGACAAAATTTCCTTCGAGGGTGGCGAAGAACAGATAAACGCCGGGAAAGAGAAGCGCATAACTGAAGCTGTCGAAGCTGAGAACTGCGCCGAGGGTAAGGCAAATGATACCGGTAAAGGCGCCGAGGTAGGGAATAAAATTAAGCACTGCGACCATGGCGCCCCACATGATGGGGTTAGGTAATCCGAGGAGGCCGACGGTCACTCCCACGGTGAGGCCGAGGGCAAGATTGATGAGCGAGACGGTGAAGAGATAACGCGAGACCTGTTCTTCGATCTCGGAGGCAATTGCGACGGCCCGCTTCTTGTCCGAGAGGGTGGGGAGGAGTCGGATTAATTTGCCCAGGAAAACGCCGTCATAGGCGAGAAGAAAGTAGAGCAGAATCAAGACGAGCACGGAGCCGGTGATAAACTCGGGGGTGCGCAGGACGATCAGGTCGGTGATGGGGTGTCGCTTTACCTCCACCGCGGGTTTGGCATGAGGGTCGTTAGGGGAAGTAAACTTTTCAATCTCACCGCTGGCCTGCGCCACTTTCTCCATGGGTTGCTTCAGGGGGAGCAGTTTTCGTTGCAACTGCTGCAGGCTGTAGGGCGCTTTTTCGAGCCAGCCGGCTGCCGGAGTGGCCAGATAGGAGACACCGTAGCCAAGAATAGCCAGCAAGGTAAGAAGGACGAGCGCGGCCGAGATGGAGGATGCCACGCGCAGGCGCGCGAAAGCGCGAATGATCGGCCTAAGGAGATAGCTCAGCATAACGGCCAGCACGAGAGGGAGCAGGATCGCGCGCATGAAATACATGGTGTAAAACAGCGCGAGGATAAACATTCCGGTCAAAGCGATGGACCTAATGTCGAATTTTTTGTGCAGCAGATCGGAAAGTCGAACACGCTTCGGAGAATCGCTGCCCGCAATCGAAGGAGATTCCGCGGCGAGGGCGGGCGGCGACGATTTCATAGGACGATGGGGTAACTTGTCTATTCCATCACGATTGGCCAAGAGCAAGAGGCCGTCGTGTTTTCGTAAACGACGAAGCGGATGCCTTGTCCCTAGGGCGTCGCGCCGGCCGCCGGTTCTATGGAGGGCACAGCGGCATTGCGCAACGCCTGCTCCAGCAGATTAAGGCTGACGGGCTTGGAGAGCAGCGCGAGTGCCCCGGATTCGGTCAGGTCGGCGGTGGGCGACCAGGCCGAAACGAGAATGACGCGAGCGGCAGGATCCTTGGCCAGAATATTTCGACAGGCGGTGGCGCCATTCAGTTTGGACATCCAGTAGTCCATCAGAACGACGTCGGGTTGGTGCCGGGTGTAAGCCTGAATCGCCTCGAAGCCAGAACCCACGACTTCCACAACTTCGTGATTACAGTGCGTAACCAGATCAGCCAAAGTGGTTCCCACCGTTTTTTGGTCATCCGCAATCAGAACCCGCATGTCTGGTTCTACAGAAGTTTTCATGCCAGAAGTGGATTTTGTCCAAGTCGCTCCTCATCGTGTTCGAGAGATAGCGATTTCCTTACGGAGCTATCGTGGTCGCGGAGATTGCGCGGCAGTCGAAGGGCTCTTCGAAGCAGCGCCCGAGTGGGGAGAAACAGGATGAGCCGTTCGATAGCTCTTGGTGGCCAGACCCAGGAAAAAACAAACGACGATGAAGATAAGAACGCGCTTTTCTTCCGGCGTCAAAACCATGCGTGGCACGCTGGATTCTACGTTTCGCCGGCTTGAATTGGAAAGGTCGACTTTGCAGCCTTGCTCCGCCCGAAGTTAAAGCGGCAGGCCCGCTATTTCCCGAGCGGCGTGGAAACGTCTGTTCCCACCGGGGGGATGAATTGAAACAGGGACGCGGGGATGGAGGCGCGAGTCTGGTTCGAGTATGAGGTCACAATCCGGTCGCCATTGGGCTGCAGCATTTCGGTCCGTTCGGCCAGCAGGTCGTCATTGATATGGAGATGAAAACTTTGGAATAACCGTTTCATGGAGGGGCCGCGCGGCAGAAGTTCCAGGTCATAACCATGGGGCGCCTTCGCCCCGGTGATATGGAAAGTGCCTTCCACATTCTCCAGGTTCAAAGCGGTATTGATGGCGGCCATGGCGGCATCAACGGGCGAATGTTTTCCCAATGAATAATGTTCGGCCGATTTGAAGTTGGGATAGTAGATCCAAAGCTGTTGTCCGTCGCTCACCATCACGCTGGAGGAGCTACCTGCCACTTCGCGGCGAAACTTACTCGGTGCCTGGAACCAGATTTTGCCCGAACTGACGATGGGCTTGTTCATCAGCCGGATAACCTTCTCTTCGTGGAAATCCGCCTGCACGTTAGGGGCCGCGTTTCGTTTTTCCCGGATATGGCCTAACAGCCCTTTCAGGTCAAGGGGCGTAAGCGGCTCGGCCGAGAGGGCTGCACTCACGAAGAGAGAGGTGAAGGCCAGCACGCCATAAGTGAGCGACCGAATAATCAGCCGCAAGGGGACGGGAGCAGTCTTATACATCGCGTCGCAATGTTAAGAGAAGCGCGAGCCGGTCAATGATGATTCTCCCGAACTATGCCTGGCGCCAGGTCTTTGGCTCGGTTAAGGCGGCGGCTGGCAGGGTGAAGAAGAGAGTGGCGACCAGGCTCCAGAAAATGCCGATGGCGCAGGCAATACCCAACCCACTCAGAGACGGATTGTGCGCCAGCCCTAACGATCCAAACCCGCTTACGGCGGTGAGTCCCGCCAGGAAGACAGGCTTGACCACCCCCGCCACGTCATGCTCCAAATCGTGAGCCTTTTGCCAGATCAAAATAATGTAGATGCCGTAATCCACCCCGATGGCGAGGACGAGTCGGAAAGCGAGAACGTTGAGAAGATTCAAGGGAATGTGCAGCAACTTCATGGAGGCCAGCATGGCACCCACCGCAAAAATCAGCGTTATCTCCTGGATGACCCAGAGCCGCCAATCCCGATAGAGCAGGGCCAGAAGCACGGCGTCGAAAATGGCCATCAAGGCACTGATTAAAATGAGCTGATGTTGCGACCATGGCAGCAGATTCGCCAGGGAGTAGCTCCAGCCGGAGAACACGACCGGCACCTCCGCCACGGGCAGCTGTTGACTGAGAGATTCGTAACTGGCGTGCGTCGCAATCGGAGCGTTGCTTGTGACAAAACCGCTCGTGAGGAGCGGGTCACGCGCGAAATAGCGATCGATCAAAAACCACCAGCTGGAAGTCTTGGGCAGATGGTCGCGCCAGTGCGGCATGGGCACGGCGGGATCTCTCATGCTCTCCAGATCGGTCAGTAGGGCAAAGGCAGGTTTGAACGATTCCCGACTAAAGCCTTCCGCCTCGAGCGATTGGTCCAAAGCGCTGCGCACGCCTGCGAAATCGAGACCGCTCAATTGCGCACGATTGCTCTGCATGATGGCCGGGGAAAGAGCCAGAGCGGCGGGCGTGGAAAAACCCTTAATTTTCCCAGCGCGCTGCAACTCGGCCCAATGATCGGCTATTTTGCGCCATTGATCGTGCAGCTGCTGCGGGTCGTGTGCGCGCAGGATAGCCAGGACCGGTTCCCAGCGCGTCGGCATCTTGTGCATGATAGCAGCGAGGGCCTGACTGGCCTGGCTGTTTTTCGGCTCCAGCGAGCGCGCGCTGGCATCGAAGGGGAGGGCGAACAAAGGAGAAAATCCAATCGCACAAAGGCCAACCAGGAGAAGGGTGGAAAAGATCAGCACGGGCTTGGGGCGCTGCACACTCCAACAGACGTATCGTTTAACCAGACCGAAGAGCCAATCGTGCCGCATGACGGTCTGCCGTTCACGCACGAAGAGAAACAGAATGGTGCACATAAAGAGCCCCGCAAACAGAATACCAATGGCGATCAAAACGCCGAGCTGGGTAAATCCGAGCGAGCCGCTCAAGACCAGCGCAAGGAAACCGACGGCCGTCGTGAGAGCGCCGAAAAAGACGGCGCGCCCTAGTTTTGCAACGGAAGTAGCGATGGCGTCCCGGTGGGATTCTCCGTCACCGCGTGCCTGTTGGTAACGTCCAAAAATAAGAATGGCGAAGTCGACGCCCAGTCCGACCAGGATGGAACTGAATCCGATGGTGGCCATGTTGAGCCGGCCGAAAATGAGAAGACCGATGGCCAGGCCGACCAGACAGGCGAGGAGAAGGGCGAAGCCCATGCCGAGCAATGGCAACCAACGTTGGAAGCCGACGAAAAAGATGGCCCCCACCAAAAGCATCGAGCCGAGCAAGGTGGCCACCACGTCATAGCGCATGCTCAGGGAAATATCGGAAACGTAAGCGGAGCGACCGGTTATGAGAACTTGGAGCGGCCCGCCCTCCCAGCCTTGCAGCGGTCTGGCGCGAAATTCGTTCGCCTGCCGCATCAATTTTTGGGAATCGAATGCGCTGGCAGACTGTTGATTTGTGACGACCAGAAATACGCGCATCGTCCGGTCGGGGGAGGTGAGCGGTTGATCCTCCTGAATGGCGTTCCCTTCGGCAAAAGGCTTCATGGCGGGCGCGATCAATCCGAGCGGATCGAATTCCAACTCGAACTGCGGTCGTGGTGAGCCCGCTGCGATTTGCTCGTGTAGGTGATGCAATCGCTCTCTCATTTTCGCCGGCTGCAAGACTTCCAGAGCATGCGTGAAGACGGGCGAATCGAGGTTCAAAAGGAGGGGGAGCGCCATGGACTGGAGATCGTGCACGCCCTCCGGCGTTTCCATGGGCGACCCGGCCAGAACCCGCTCGCACCATGGCTGGTTTCGCAGAACTTCCGCGAAACCGGGGGCGAATTCTTCCAGCTTGTCCGCATCTTCCGGATGGCAGACGAGGGCGAAGGTGAGTTCTCGTGTCTGTTCGAAATCGCTGTTGTAGACTTTCAGTCCCTGGACTGAGCTGAATTTGCCCGGCAACATGTTGATGATATCGCTGTCCAGCGCCATGCGTGTGATCAGGACGGTCAGACAGGCCGCCACCAGCACGATGACCACGGACCAAACGGTTCCGCGTCGCTCGGTCAGGACGCGCGCGATGAGGTCACTGATACGCATGGAGATCGAAAGAACAGCAGGACGCGACGGTGGTCGTTAGGATCAAAACCGGAAGATGAACGTTTCCCTTCCGGAAACGTGTCGCACCGACTTTTCATTTTGCGCCTTGCCCAGGGCATCCCGTAATTCGAGCCAGCCGCGCAGGGGCACGGGGGCGCCTGTCACGGGACCGGACCAGCTGCCGCGCGCGAGGCCGCCCTTGATTTGGGCGAAAGAAGAATCCTGACGCAGGGTCAACAGATTCACTCCGGGTCCCTTGGAAAAAGTGAGCTCGAACTCCCCGGTTTTGGAGAAGCGAACGAGCACCTCGCCGATTAACGTCGTTCTCGACGTGCGATAGAGAAGCTGTCCGTTGCGCGCCTGCCAGTCCCGGGCAGGTTCGCTGAATTGATGTCGCGCAATGACGGCACAGCTGGTCGCGCCGAAAAGAAGCAGGCCGGCGTAAAGGCTCGTTAGGCCGTGCCTAACTAAAAACTTCGCGACCGCTCGAAGAGACAAAGACGGGAGCTTCGTCATCGGGGTCCGGCTCCGGCTGGGAAGAGCCGCTGGTTCGTCGGTATGCTCATTGGCCGATCACGGTAGCAAGGACCAGAGCTCCCGCCAGCCTCGACCGCGGCCAGAGTGAATTCTTTCGCCCGTGCCTGGAAAGGAGGTGCATCGGCATCCTGCCGACGGGGCGAAGACATCGGCTGGAAGCCTATGCCGCTTCCGAAGAATGCCTCCTGAGAGGATGTGGGAGGAAGGCTCCACCGGGCGCGAAGTTTCTCATAGGCGGGGACGGGGAGCTGGATGAGAAGAGGGTGCCTCGCTGGATCGAGCCATCGGATAATGTCGAGCAGCGCGCTCTCCGGCAGGGCGGTACAACCGGTCGTGGCCGTCTGCGAATTCTTCCAGACATGCAGAAAAATGCAGGATCCTGCGCCCGGCTTGGGCGGAACATTATGTTCGACCACGATTCCCCATTTATAGCGGTCGTCCGCCAGAATCATGTTTTCCGCGCTGCGCCAGTCGGGATGCGGTGTGCGGGACGTGTCGACCAATTGGTTGTAATAACGCGAGTGCGCGTCGTCTATCCCCAAGATGTTGTGAGAAAGCGGGAGGTATCGCATTTTGGTGAGAGGCTTTTCCGGCGCATAGCCGAAGACCGAACCGAGACGGAAGACGCCCGCTGGCGCCCTATTATCTCTTTCCACTTTGTGCGGGCCGGGTAAAGCCGGGTCCGGCAAAAGCCCGGCGCCCCAGGCAAGGCCGGCTTTGCCCGTGCGCAATGGAACCGCGTTCCCGCGACGATGCCAAAGCCCCTGCGTGTCTCTCTCAAACGCCGCCAGCGAACCCTCCGTCGCAGTCCATGAGGCGGTCGTGACAACGAGACATTGTCCACAGTCCTCGGGCAGGCGATTGATCGCGGCGGCTCCGGCTGAAAGGCCGATCGCACAAAGGAGTGACATGAGGCCCAGTCGCATGGATTCTCATCTAAAATGATGGTTGAGTGGATGACAAGAGTCACTCCGCAGGCTCTCCGATAAAACTGTGCTAATCTTTGTCACCTTTGGCCCAGATCGGGTATAAGGCACTCCGACTAATGAAACTGATCGATCGCGCTGTCAGTCGAGAGCTCCTCGTCAATGTGTTCTTCGCCATTTGCGTACTCAGCCTGGTTTTGGTGGTTGGAAATATTCTGCGAAAACTGCTGCCGCTCCTGGTCAACCACGATGTGCCGGTTGAGTATCTGGTCACCTTCATCGCCTACATTCTGCCGTTCTCCCTGATCTTCACGATTCCCTGGGGTTTGCTGACGGCCATCCTGCTCGTTTTCGGGCGACTTTCGGCGGACAACGAACTAATCGCGCTGCGCGCTAACGGCGTCAGCATTACGCGAATCTGCATACCATTGGCCGGTGTGGCTCTGGTTTGCTGCGCGCTCTGCCTCTGGCTCAACGTCTCGGTGGCCCCGGCTGCCCAGGAAAAATTGCGCAGCACGATTTACGATCTGGCCACGCGCAACCCCATGGCCTTGTTCGATAGCGACCAGGTGATCGATCAATTTCCGGGGCGTAAGATTTACGTGGGAAAGAAGGAGGGCGACAAGCTGGAGAACATTATCGTCTTCGAGATGAACAACCAGTCCATCCCGATCCGTGTAACCTATGCCCATACGGGACGACTGGAGGCCGATCTGCCTAACAAGCGCATTCTTATGCATCTTTACCAGGCGCGTTATCAGCAGCGGGATGAGAAAGACGTGCTGAATTTGAGCAAGATTCGCGATGGCATCAACATGGCGGAGGGAACGTTGCCCATCAGTCTGGAAGAACTTTACGATAAAGAGAAAAAGCGACCGAGCCGCTCGGCCCTTTCCATCGAGCAGTTGCTTGACCAGTTAAAGAGCGAGAGCAGCCGGGAACGGAGCGCCAGCCGAACCGAAATCAATAAACGCTTCTCCTTTCCTTTCTCCTGTCTCGCCTTTGCCTTGATTGGCGTCCCTCTGGGCGTGACGGCCCATCGCCGGGAAACGTCCATCGGATTCGCCGTGGGATTAATTGTGGCTGTCGCCTACTTTTTGTTTGTCATCATTGGAGACACTCTGCGTTCCAATCCGGCGGTGCATCCCGAACTGCTCGTCTGGTTTCCCAACGTGTTATTCCTGGTTCTGGGAGCGTTTCTTTTCCGCCGCCTGGCCCGTCAGTAAACCGGGAATTCTTCTGCCGGCGCTGGCTGTGTCGCCTGCCTCTATTTCGAGGAGATGGAGAGGACCCGCAAGGCGCGCATCGTGACGGACTTGGTGTCCACGTGAATCTCGCGCTTCTCGATGGAAAACTCGATGATGCATGCGCTCGTTAGGGAGCCACCGCCATTCTCTTGGTATTCAACCTTATAATGATTTCCTTTCGCGCTGAGCTGGCGATAGCGCAGGAATCCCCCGTTTTCTCCCGGCGCCGCGGCCCATTCACCATCCTGGGTCAGGCCTTCGTCGTTGAATTCATTCCCGTCCATTTTGACGGCGTCCAGGTTCACGTCCGTGACGACGGGCCGCGCGGAGTCGGAGACCCAACAATCGATCAGGTGGAAAACTCTCGGGTGAATTTTGAGGGCGGGCGAACTAGCGGACTCGTGGTGATCCTGGGCGGCGAGACAAAATGAACTCAACAGGACGACGCTGGTGAGAAGACCCGACAGCACGGCAACCAGCGTCTTTTTTCTCGGTGACTTCATGGCAGGAGGTTGAGCAACCGCCCCATGCCTGTCAACGCCGCTCAGTGCAGGTGATTGATGGCGCGGCAACCCGCGACGTTACATATAAGCAGGGCCAGCAAGAGGCCCGCCCAAATCAGGCTGGAACGCGTCGTGCGCGCGCGGAAATAAAAGAAGGCGTGGACGAGATAAAGGGCGACCACCCCGATGAGCACCGTCCAGCCACCCTCTTCGCGGTGCGCCGGGAAAAAGAATGCGAAAAGGCCGAGAGGAAAAAGATAAGCAAGCGACCACAGACCGAGAGTGGGATCAGTCGCGACCAATGCCGCCAGCCAGGCGGCGATGTAGGAAATGATTTTATACCGCATAGCCGTGGATTACTCGCGCTCAGCCTGTCCCCGGTTGGATCTGTCGCTGCTCAGACGCAAACAATCGCGTTCCAGCACTTGCAGACGCTGCAGAATCTCATTCAAGGCCAGCTCGTTCTTCAAATTAACCGCGTAATCCAAATCGGCCCGCAGACGGTCCTTATGAGTCTGGCGATTCTGCGACATCATGATGATGGGCGCCTGCAACGCTGTAATCATATTGAGCGCAAGGTTCAGCAGAATGAAGGGGAAGGGGTCGAACGGCTGGCGCGTCAGGAGAACGGTGTTGAGAGCAATCCAGACCACGAAAAGAGCAAGCGAAGCGATGATGAATTTCCAACTGCCGCCAAACTCGGCGATGACATCCGCCGCTCGGTCGCCAAAGGTCAGATGGGCCGCTTCTTCTTCGTTGACGTTGCGGGTGATGCGATTTTGCAGGATTTCGTCGGTCCGGCGCAGGCGGTGGGCGAGCGCGCTCAACATTTCCAGCGCCACGTTGGCGTTCCCCTGGACGAAGGAGAGAAAATGCTCGCGCGAAAGTATGGCCAGGCGGGAAGGTTCCAGCGCGGTGGCACGAGCCGATCGCGCCTGACCGTCCAACATGGCCATCTCCCCGAAAAAATCGCCGGCTCCCAACTCCGCGATGGTGAGTTCGTGGCCGTCGGCCGCCGTCATGCTGATGCTAATTTTACCCCGCTCGATCAGATACATGCCATCGCCCGCGTCGCCCGCCTTAAAGAGAACCTGGCGGGGAAGACAATCGACCGTTGCCAAAAGATCCACCAGCGTGGTCGCTTCCCGGTCGTTAAGCGACTCGAAGAGAGGAACAGCCCGTAGCGTGTCCGTGGTCATGAGGGCAATAAAGTTGTCGTTGGTGGAAATGATAACGCCACAGGTTGCTAGATACCGGACGATGCAGCGTCGGAAAAGCGCCAAATTCCACGGTCCACCTCACGGGAGACGGTCTCGCACCCCCGATGGCGGGAGGAGTTGACCTACTCGGCCGACCCGAAGTCCGCCGAGATCTCGACCGTATCGGCCACCGAAATGCGCACATCCCGCAGTTTCATTTCGCCCAGCGGAATCGACATGAGGGAAAAGCTTTGGCCTTCGAGGCGTTGCAGATGGGGCTGGAGAGCGCCGCAGGCCATTGAGCCGATGGTGCCTTCGCCGCGGCATTTGAGATTGGAAATTCGCGCATTGAATTGGTCGTCTATATCGACCTGGCCCGAGATGTCGACGTTGGCGCGGAAAAGGAATTTGCGCGCACGCAGGCGCACGTCCGCCGCGATCGACCGAACCCCGCGGGCCCGCAGAGAAACGCGTGTTTCTTCGATGGCAATGCCCTGTTTGGCACCTTCGCGCTGAGCTATCTCGCGGATGGCGTTTTCCAGGTCCAATTGAGCGACTGCCAGAACAAAATGACCGGTGCGAATGCTCTTTACGAGCAGCACTGCTTCACCCTTGTCGTCGCGGCCCTGCTCAAAAACCATGTCCTGGGCCGTGACCTGCACGTTGAGGGGCGCGCCTTGTAGAGACACGTTCCGTCCGCTTACGCTCACGACGGCGGCCTCGCAGGCCGGCTTGGTCTCGCCGACTGGCTTGGAGAGAGGGGGTAGTGTAGCCTGGAGCTGCGCCCCATCGAAATTAATGGCGATCTCGTCGAGGTAAGGAAAAACGCGGGCGCTGATGGTAACGAGCGGCCCGCTTTTTTGAACGTAGCGCCGCAAAGACTCGTCCATGGCTTCCGCCAGTTCGGCCTTGGAGTTTGGGAATTGGGTGCGGTGTAAAGGAATCACGGGTTGAGTTCGGGCCTGAAACTCAGTTGAATGCGGCTCGCAAGCAAGTCTGGATGCGGTCGCCGTTCCGAAGGGGAGGAAAAGCGGGAAACAGCGATTTACCCGAAGAGTGGTTAGAGGACAGAAGTTGGTTGCAAAACAATGGAAGTCCGTTACTTTCCGCATTCCTTATGGCGAAAATGTCCTGGATCAATCGAAACGAGCGCAAACGCGCGACGGTTAAGAAATATGCCGCCGTGCGGGCTGAGTTGAAGGCAAAGAAGGACTACATCGGTCTGACCCAGCTGCCTCGCAATGCCAGCCCCTCTCGCGTGGTTAATCGTTGCCAGGTAACGGGTCGACGCCGTGCTTTCATCCGCCGTTTCAAGGTTTCGCGCCTGACCTTCCGCGAGCTCGCTTCCCATGGGCTCATCCCGGGTGTAACCAAGTCGAGCTGGTAGTCTTCGCCGGTACGGTCACGGATGCCCGGCTGGCATCCGGCCCATGAATTTTTTGTCGTTATTCTTTCTTGCCGCGGCGCCCCTGGCCGACGCCATCGCCCAGTCCTGGGATTCTCCTGCCGTCATCTTCCTTAAGCTGGCAGCCATCGGCGCGCTCGTCCTGTTGAACGGGTTTTTCGTAGCCTGCGAGTTTTCCATTGTGAAGGTCCGCAGCAGCCAGCTCGACGAATTGATCGACGAGGGGAATCTGCACGCCAATTTGGTAAAGCATGTGCGCACGCACCTCGACGCCTATCTTTCCGCCACGCAACTTGGTGTGACCCTGGCCAGCCTGGCTTTGGGATGGATTGGCGAGCAGTTTCTCGAGAAAATGATGGAGCCACTCTTTGTGCTGGTGGGCATTCATTCCCACGCCGTGATCATCTCCATCTCGGTCACCCTGGCTTTCTTAGGGATTACCTTTCTCCATATCGTCTTCGGAGAACTCGCTCCCAAATACACGGCTATCGCCAAACCGTTGCCGACCGCTCTGCGTCTCGTGCAACCGCTGCGCGCCTTCTACATGTTCTTCAAGCCCGTCATCTGGATGTTGCACAAGTCATCCAACTTTATTCTGCACAATCTCCTGGGCATGCAGCCGGCCTCCGGCAAGGAGCTGGCCCACAGCGAAGAGGAACTCCGTCTCATCCTCGATCAAAGCGAAAAATCGGATGAGGTCTCGCCGCTCGGACGCGATCTCCTGGTCAACGCCCTGGATCTGCGCCGCCGGGTGGTGCGCGATATCATGACTCCGCGAGGCGAAGTGGTCTATCTCGACCTGGAGGAAGGCTTCGAGGCGAATGTCCAGAAAGCGCTGGAGTCGCGACACACGCGATTTCCCCTTTGCCGCGGCCATCTCGATAACACCGTCGGCCTGATTCATATCAAGGAACTCGTGCCCATGATGCGGGATCCGCAGCCCGATCTCATGCGGATTCGACGCGAACTCACGCCCGTTCCCGAAATGATGTCACTCGAGAAATTGCTTAATCTCTTCCTGGGAAAGCACGCGCACCTCGCGGTGGTGGTGGATGAATTTGGCGGCACCGTCGGCATGGTCACGATGGAGAACGTGCTGGAGGAACTGGTCGGCGATATTCAGGACGAGTTTGACACGGACAAGGAAGAGTTCAGCAAGATCAGTGATGACGAATTTGTGATCGACGGCGCGCTCGGCCTTTATGAATTGCGCGACATGGTGGGATTGGAACTGGACAGCGCCGACGTGAGCACGGTCGGTGGTTATGTGACCCACCTGCTTGGTCATCTTCCCAAGCAAGGCGAACAACTGAGGATCGAGAATTACCTGGTGACCGTTTCGCAGTCCGACAGCCGCCGCGTCAAGCAGCTTAACTTTCATCGCGTGGACGAAAGTCTTCAATCAAATGGCGCCGGCGTGGGCAGTACCGATCGCGCCAGCTAAGGATGAGGCAGAACCCAGGGTTGTCCGTTACCTTGCCGCATGGATCTGGTCTCTGAAGCGGACGTTAGTTGTCCGCATTGCGGCGAAGTGTTTCCTCTGAGCATCGATACTTCGCAGCGAGAACAATCCCTGGTCGAGGATTGCACAGTTTGCTGCAGGCCGATTCAACTGACCGTGCGCTGCCGCCCGGGAGAGATTGTCGATCTGCAGATCGGGTAAAGCCGCTTTCCGGTCGGCTTCTGGAGGGAAAGGCCTTGCCTTTCCCAGGATGCTGACAGCCCATTCGACTGCGCTCAGGGCAAGACTTTCCCCTACAGGGATTGAGAGACGCGCTCTCTCAACAGGTTTTCCAATTCTAGTTGCCGCGCGCGGCGCGCACAATGTTTGGCGAATAAGCCACGATCGTGTTTGATTTTTACCCCGGCCGTCAGACGCGGCGGAGTCAGTCCCAACTGCTGCAATCCGTAAACGGCTGCTCCACGGAGAGAGGACTCGCGCGCTCGCGCCATTTCCACGTCGTATCCAATCGCATCGGCCAGGAGACGGACCGCCGCGCGCGAATGGAGAATGCCACCGGACACGATGACGCGCTTTGCTTCGGGGCCCATCGTCTCGATTAGCTCAAGAATTTGGGCCAGCCGATAGAAGACGCTGCAAGTCAGGACCCGAAGAATGTCGACCGCACGCGTGGCCTGGTTCAGTCCGTCGAGCACACCCAGTTGATGTCCCGGCCACGTCGGGGCCCGTTCGCCGGCCCAAAAGGGAAGCGCGATCAGTTGATCGTTAGCCGCGGCGGCGCGAGCGAAAACGAGGTGATTCGTCGGCGCATCGTCACTCAGTCGAAGTTCGCGCAAGGCCCATTGGCGTAAATTCCCGGCATTGCTCACCGCGCCGCCGATAACGCAGCGTTCGCCATCCACTCCATAACGAAAGAGTCCCAATGGGACTTCGTTGCCCGCACCTCTTCGGCGGGCTCGCACCATCCGAACAGCCGCACTGGTCCCGATATTGATGGCCACTGTTCCCGCTTGATCAGCCCCGGAGCCGAGATTCCCCGCGGCGCCATCTCCCATCGCGGCAAAGACAGTAGTGATGGAGGGCGCAGCTCCTGCGACGCCGGGCTGACTCGTCTCAGTGCTAACGCGCAACACGGGCAGCTGCGCCGGGTCCACGCGACAAATCGCGCAAAGGTTTTTGTCCCACCGGCCGCGCGCTGAATCGTATAGTCCAGTAGCGCTCGCCATGGAGACGCTGGACACAGTCGTGCCGAACAATTCATGGAGGATCCAGTCGACGGGAGAAACCCAAAGGGCGACGCGTCGAAACAACCCGGGCCGGGTTTGACGCAGCCAGGTCAGCTTAGCTGGCCAAAAACTGGCGTGCAGCATGCACCCCGTGCGCGCGTGAACTTCCCGTTCGGAGACGCTTTCGCGCAAACGGTCGGCCGCGGCCGCGGCGCGCGAATCAGCCCAGGTATAAATTGGGGTCAGCGGTTTCCAGTTCCGATCGAGCCCGAGCAAACCGTGCCAGAAGGACGAGGGGGCGATGGCGGCGACGGGCCGGCGTTTGGTGCGAGCTAGTCTTCGTTGCGCATTGAAAGTCGCTCGAACGCATTGGGCGACGGCGCGATGCAAGACGATAGGCGAAAGCTCCGCGCCTCCGTCGGGAGTGTATCGGATGGAATATTCCCGCGCGGCGGCGGTTTTTACCAGTGGATGCGCCCGGCTATCGAAAATGGCCGAGCGCGTTGACGAACTGCCAATATCGAGGGCGAGAATAAGGAAGTCGGTTCGGCCTCTCGGCATGGGCCACGATTAAGATGGGTAGCCCTCAATGGAAAGAGCTTTTAGCGAAATTGCAGCCAAGGAAAACCGCAGGCCTGGCCTCTATTCCTTCTTTCGTAGGGGAGGCGTTGCCTTCTCAGGGAAGCTGACCGCTTCCCCTGAATAACGTCAACAACCGCACCTTAACCCGTCGTCATCTTCAACTGCGCGCGCAGCGCTGGTCGACGGCGCAGCTGTTTAGTCAAAGCTTCAATGGCGCGCAAAGTGGGGGGGCTAACGTGATGTTCCATGCCCTCCACGTCGTGGTGAACGACGCGCTCGTTCAGTCCCAGGAGCATGAGGAAATCGGTCAGGAGCCGGTGCCGCTGCGCAATTCCGCGCGCCAGTTTCTCGCCCGGGGCGCTCAGGACGAGCCCCCTGTATTTCTCGTATTTGAGCAGGCCCTCGGTCCCGAGGCGTTGCACCATATTGGTTACACTGGCCTGCGAGATCTGGAGGGCGGAAGCGATATCGACGACCCGCGCGTAGCCCTTGGAATCGATCAGCTCGAGAATGCGTTCGAGATAATCTTCGACCGCGGCCGAACTGCCCTGAGCGGAACGAGAATTCTTGCCGGCCACAGCTCGATCATAAAACAGGTCCCGTCATAGTCAAAGAAATAAAACATTGACGATTATCAGAATAAGAATATGGACTAAATAAGTTAGGTGAGACTAAATCTGAATGTTTGAACGAATTTCGGGCGGTCGCGACTGGCGGAGGGAGCGCGCCGCGCCCAGCCTCCCGGAAGTCCATCGGACCATCCCGGTCGGAGCGAACATTGGCTTCTGGAGAAAGCTGCTGGCCTTTTCCGGCCCCGGTTATCTCGTGGCGGTGGGCTACATGGATCCGGGAAACTGGGCCACCGATCTGGCCGGAGGTTCACAATTCGGCTACACTCTGCTCAGCGTTGTTCTCCTCTCCAATCTGATGGCGATTCTCTTGCAATCGCTCTGCGCCCGGCTCGGCATTGTGACCGGGCGGGATCTGGCCCAGGCCTGTCGCGATCATTATTCGCCGGCTGTCTCTGTCTTTCTCTGGATCCTTTGCGAGCTCGCCATTTGCGCCTGCGACCTGGCCGAAGTGATCGGCTCCGCCATCGCTTTGAATCTCCTTTTCCACATCCCGATGGTTCTGGGCGTTTGCCTAACGGCCCTCGACGTCCTCGCCGTCATGTATCTCCAGAACAAGGGATTCCGTTACATCGAGGCGCTCGTCGTTGTTCTCATCGTCATGATTGGCGGGTGCTTTCTTTTCGAGGTGCTGGCCGCGCGGCCGGACGTGCATGCTTTGATCAAGGGCTTCATTCCGAATCCCGATATCGTGCGTAACAGCGACATGCTCTACATCGCCATTGCCATCCTCGGCGCGACCGTCATGCCTCATAATCTCTATCTGCATTCCTCCCTCGTGCAGACGCGCAAATACGAGCAGACGGCGACGGGCAAAGCGGAAGCCATCAAGTTTGCCACGCTCGATTCAAGCGTGGCCTTGATGTTCGCCTTGTTCATCAACGCGGCCATCCTGGTAGTGGCTGCCGCCACTTTCCACGCGCGTGGACTCCATGGTGTGGCGGAGATTCAGGATGCCTACAAGTTGCTTTCGCCCACCCTGGGCGTGCCCGTGGCCAGCATGCTCTTCGCCTTTGCTCTCCTGGCCTCCGGACAAAACTCGACCCTTACCGGCACCCTGGCCGGTCAGATCGTCATGGAAGGTTTCCTCAATATTCGGCTGCGCCCATGGCTGAGGCGTTTGATTACGCGACTGGTCGCCATCGTACCGGCGGTGATTTGCGCGGCCCTCTACGGAGCGAGCGGGACCGCGCACCTGCTGCTCCTCAGCCAGGTGATTCTCAGCCTTCAGCTTTCCTTCGCCGTCATTCCCCTGGTAATTTTCGTGAGCGACCGCCGCAAAATGGGTGAATTCGTAATCCCGAGTTGGCTGCGCGGGCTCGCCTGGCTCACGGCAGCATTGATTGTTCTGCTCAACGTCAAGTATTTGTGGGATTGGTCGGGGATCGGCGCATGGGTCGGGCGCATGATTTAATCATGTATAAAAAAATTCTGGTGGCCTTGGAAAACGGCCGGGCCGATGAAGCGATCCTGCCCCACGTGACCGCTTTGGCCAAGGTGCATGGATCGGAACTTTTGCTCGTCCATGTGGCGGATGGATTCGCCGCCCGGCACTACGAGAGGTTGAAGCTGACGGAGTCCGAGGAGATGAAGGAGGACCGTCTCTACCTGGAGAACGCCGCGGAAAAGATGCGGGCCGGCGGATTGATCGTGGACACTTTTCTGGCCCTGGGTGATCCGGCCGCCGGGATTCTGCAAGCGGCGGCCCAACACGAATGCGATTTGATCGCCATGACCACGCACGGACATCGTCTCCTCGGAGACATCGTTTACGGGAGCACGATTAACGAAGTGCGGCACAAGGCTATCGTGCCCGTCCTGCTCGTGCGGGCTGTAAAATAATCTGGCGAGCGGGGAGTTTGGCCGGCCCGCGTCCGTTTGCTCTGCTACGCGGGCGCGACTACTAACGAGCGTGAAGGTTCTCTTTCTGACCAACGAATACCCTCCGAATGTTTACGGAGGCGCCGGCGTGCACGTCGACTATCTTTCGCGTGAGCTGGCACGCTTGATGCCGGTGGAAGTGCGTTGCTTCGGCCATCAGAAAAGCGAGCAACCGAATCTCAAAGTCACCGGCTTCGACCTTGATCCGAGCCGGTTCAGCTGCCCCGAGGCGCTGCGCTCGGTCTTCGGCGCGGTGCAGCGTTGCACCGATTTCAACACCATGAACATCGATGCCGACGTGGTTCATTGTCATACTTGGTACAGTGCTCTGGGCGGCATCCTGGCCAAGAAAAACTACGGGATTCCCCTGGTTTTCACCGTGCACTCCCTTGAACCGCTGCGGCCGTGGAAACGGGAGCAGTTGGCCGGAGGCTACGATTTCAGTCTTTGGGTGGAAAAGACGGCCATGGAAATGGCCGACGCTGTCATCGCCGTTTCGGCAGATACCAAGCGCGACATCCAACGACTGTTCGAGGTCGACCCGGCCCGCGTGCCCGTCATCTATAACGGCATCGACC
>JBBRQE010000060.1:0-18763 GCA_038226905.1 Chthoniobacterales bacterium
CCTGGTCTCCTCCCAGCCGGTGGGCAAAACGGCGCGGACTCTCCTTGGATCCGGCATCGCCATGGGCAGCCTGGCCATGCTCTGGTCGTATTTCTTTCTGGCTTATCCGGGTGTGGCGCACCGGCCCATCCTTCTCTTCGCCTACCTGTTCCTCGCCGATATCGGGCTACTCTCGATTCTCTTCTCCAAGGACCGGCCACTCGTTTGGTTGAGCGGAGCCGCCGGGATTGGAGCGTTCGCCTTTCTCGCCCTGTGGACGAACAACAATCTAACGACCGGCGTACTCTACGTTGCGCTCTCGTCCTATCTCGTGTTCGCCATCTTGCACACCGCTTTGCCACTTGTTTTGCAACGCCTGCGTCACACGGCAGTGCCATGGTGGAGTCACGCTTTTCCGGCAGTGACCCTGCTGCTGTTCTTGATGCCGATCTTCAACCTCCCCGAGGTGTCGTTTCTGGTTTGGCCGATGATTCTATGCGTCGATGTCCTCGCCATTTCGCTGGCCGTCGCGACCGGCCTGCTGATCCCTGTTCTGGTGGTGTTGCTCCTCACCTTCGCGGTCGTGGGCTCGTGGATGCTCCGTATCCCCATTAGCCTAACGGGATTGCCTTCGTCCCTCTCATTGCTCGGGGGATTCGCTGTTTTCTTTCTTGTCGCATCGGTCTGGGCATCTCGAAAGTTGCTTGCTCGCGACCAGACGAAGGCAGGGTTAGGTCACCTCTTCGGGGATCTCAATGTTCCGGGCAATTCGGCGGTGCAGATTCCCGCTCTGTCCGCCAGTCTGCCATTTCTTTTGTTGATCATGGTGACGCTTCGACTGCCCGTGGCCAATCCGTCGGCTGTTTTCGGACTGGGTCTGCTCCTCGTGATGCTCCTCCTTGGCATGACCAAATTATTTTCCCTGGATGTGCTAGCCGCGGTGGGTCTTGCATCAGTTCTGGCACTGGAGCACGCCTGGCACCTCCACCATTTCAATTTCGCTCACGCGTCCGGTCCACTCACCTGGTATCTGGTTTTCGCGGCGCTGTTCACCATTTTTCCGTTCATTTTCGCACGACAATTCGCTAGTCGAATCACCGTCTGGGCCGTCTCCGCCCTCTCCGCACCTCTGCATTTCTTTCTGATTTACGACGCCGTGCGGCGCGGTCATCCCAACGGCATGCTCGGCTTGCTGCCCGCACTGCTGGCCGCGCCTTCGCTTCTTGAGTTGTTTGTCGTGGCGAAAACCAGTCTCCCGAACAAAGAGATGCGCTTGTCGCGGCTCGCTCTCTTCGGTGGAGCCGCCTTATTTTTTATCACCCTCATTTTCCCGATTCAATTCGACCGGCAATGGATCACCATCGGATGGGCGCTGGAAGGCGCGGCCCTTTGCTGGTTCTTCGGTCGCGTGCCCCATCCCGGTTTGCGACTGGCCGGTGTTGGCTTGCTGGTGATCGCGTTCACGCGATTGGCCTTGAACCCGGCCGTCATGGAATACCATGCGCGAGCGGCCACGCCGATTTTTAACTGGTACCTCTACGCGTACGGCGTGACCATTATCAGTCTGTTTGCCGCGGCCCGCTGGCTGGCACCTCCGCGCCAGCTCGTGCTCGGCCGGAACGTGTTGCCGTTGCTTTACACACTCGGCACGGTGCTCGCGTTCCTTTTGTTGAACATCGAGATCGCCGATTACTTCAGCAGAACAGGCGCGCCGTCTCTTACCTTTCAATTTAATGGCAACTTCGCCCGCGACATGAGCTACAGCATGGCCTGGGCGGTTTTTGCTCTTTTGCTTTTGATCATTGGAATCCACAAAAGCCTCAAGCCTGTCCGTTACGCCAGCATAGCCTTACTCAGCGTTACCATCCTGAAGCTCTTTCTCCACGACCTATCGCAACTGGAGCAGCTTTATCGCATCGCCGCCTTCATTGTGGTCGCGATTATCGCCATGCTGGCTTCGTTTCTCTACCAGCGATTCCTCAATCTGCCGGCCAAGGAAACGCGATGACAAAAGGTGGCATAATCCGGCTCGTGTTGGTCGGCGCATTGGTGTTCCTGGCCTGTCCCGGCAGGGTCTGCGCGCTCCAACCTAACGAATGGCGTTTCCGGCAGACCCTGGAGGTGACCCAGCGCGGCCTCGTCCGCTTGAACGTCCCTCGGGAAACGTTCAACGCGTCCCGCCCCAACATGGAGGACGTGCGCATTATCGATCCGTCGGGCCGGGAAGTACCCTTTGTGGTAGACCGGCTTCTGCCGCAGGCGGAATCGTCCGTCGCGCCCCGGGAATTTCGTGTGTCGATCAGCGGTTCGGTCACCCAGATCAACGTGGTCACCGGGCGGAACGCTTTTTTTCGCGCTATCTCGCTGGAGGCTCCCGGTGGAAGTCCGTTCATCAAGCCCGTGCGAGTGGAGGGCTCGCATGACGGCAAGGAATGGAAAAAATTGGCCGACCATGAGCCGATCTTTCGCATGGCCGGCGGGGCGAGCAATCTTCGTGTTGCATTTCCGGACGGTGGGTGGGAATTTCTGCGCTTAGCCGTCGACGACACACGGTCGGCGCCGGTGCCCTTTACAGGTGTCACGCTTCAGACTGGTGCGCAGAGCGCGCCGGCCGAGTCGATGAAGGTGACCGTCAAAAGCCGTGACGAGAATCCAGGAATGACCCGACTGTCGCTGGACCTGGGCGGCACGAACCTGACCCCGGCGAATGTGCATATCGAAACGCCCGATCCGTTGTTTTCCCGGGTCGTGACGGTCGCCGTTCCGGAGATCCTCGGCGAAAATATTGCGGAGCAACCCGTGACACGCTCGGTCATTTACAAAATCGATGTGGGCGGAAAATCCGAATCGCGTCTGGATGTGCCGATCGATCGTCAGATCCACGGGCGCGAATTATTGCTCCTGATTGAAAACGGCGACAGTCCGTCCCTGTCTATCACGGGTGTGCGGATGGAGCGACGCACGGCGGCTCTGCTTTTTCCGGCTGAGCAACCGGGTCGCTACTTATTACTCACCGGCAACAGCCAGTGCGCTGCGGCGAATTACGATCTGTCAGGTTTAGCCACGGATCTGAAAACGAGACCGGGTCAATCGGTGGCGCCAGCGATAATCGTGCAGAATCCCGATTACAAAGTCGCGGACGCACTGGCCCACGTCTCCCTGGCCGGCGCCCGCTTGGATACGGCGCCGTGGGCATTCCGAAAATCGCTTCAGGTGAAGAATGCCGACGTCCAGCAAGTCGAACTCGATCTGGAGATTCTGGCCCATGCCTCGCGTGATCTGGGTGATCTCAGATTGGTCAGTAACGAGAACCAAATTCCCTTTCTCCTGGAGAAAACATCGATCTCCCGAGCGGTAACGATCACTCCAAGCGCGGCCGGCGATCCCGACAGGCCGAGCGTTTCCCGCTGGTCACTGAAGCTGCCGAAAGCAGGTTTGCCCATCACGCGAATGGTGGCGACGCCGGGCCCGGGGGTTTTTCAGCGCGAGTTTCGATTGTCCGAAATCGTGTCCGGTGGTCCCGGCGAAGACTTTACGGCGGCGCTCGCGACCGCGCATTGGACGCAAACTCCCGACGAAAAAAAGCACGAGATCGTCTTTACTCTCACCACGCCGCCCAGGACGGATTCACTTTTCCTGGAAACAGACAATGGCGATAACCCGGGAGTCCAGCTTGGTGAGTTTCGCGCTTTTGTCCCCGTGACGAGGGTGATTTTTAAGGCAACGGCTGACGGCGCGCCGGTCTGGCTGTATTACGGAAATCACAAAGCCTCGGCACCGCATTACGATTTAAACCTGGTGGCGCAAGAGCTGTTGCGCTCCGAGAAAGCAATGACCGCGATCGGCTCGGAAGAAGTGCTCAAAGCAAGGGTGTCGACTGCGGGCGAAGCCCTCACTGGTTCGAGCCGTTACGTCTTCTGGGGTGTAATGGGGATGGTAGTGATCGGATTGCTGATGATCCTCGCGCGGTTTGTTCCGAAGACAGAGTAGGGGGCCTCGCGGACTGCGTGGAGCGTGCTTGAGCCGGGCAAGAGACCTGCCATCCTCCTCGCGTGACAATCTTCCTCGGGTGCGGGTTCGCGGCCAAGTACCGTGAAGGGGGCGGGAATTTTTCCGTCCCGCTGCAGTGGATGTTGGGGCTGCGCAGATTGAAACTCGATGCCGTTTGGCTCGAACTCCTGCCGGCCACGGGAAATGACAAGGCCGACCGGGCCAACGTAGAGAACTTTCAACGCCGGCTGCGCGAACACGGACTGGCCGGACGGTACTGCCTGCTATTGCAAAAGCCGGCGAGCGATATGCAGGACATCGGGCAAATGGAGTGCATCGGAATGTCGCGGCGCACTCTCCTGGAAAGGTTGCAGGGTCCCAACGTTCTGCTTAACCTGAGTTTTTCTATTCACCCGCCGTTTCTTCTCCAATTCGAACGACGACTTTTCTGCGATCTGGACCCGAGCGAGGTCTTTTACTGGATGACGAAACTCGAGATGGGCCAGTCCTACCATCACGAGTTTTGGACGATAGGATTAAATGTTCACGGAAAAAATTGCGACATGCCCAAGACTCCGCTGGTCTGGAAGACTTTTTACCCGCTGGTGGATACGCAGTTGCTACGAGCTCAGCCACGACCGCCTATCGATAAGTTTACGACCATCGGTCAATGGTACTGGGGCGGGGCGGTGGAAGTGGATGGGGAGTATCCTGATCTTTCGAAAAAATTTGCCTTCGAACGCTACCTCGACCTGCCCGCGCTGGCGCCGCGCGCCCGATTCGAACTGGCCATGAACATTAATGCAGATGATCCCGAGATGGAGCGCCTGCAGGAACGCGGATGGAAAGTGGTCAACCCACATGGCGTGGCTCGGACACCGGGAAAATATCGAAGTTATCTGACTGGCGCGCTGGCCGAGTTTACGGCCGTAAAGGGGGTCGACGTTCGGTGGAAAACCGGTTGGATCAGCGATCGCGCGGCCGCCTTCCTGGCACTGGGGAGACCGGTGGTGACGGAGGACACGGGGGCTGCTCCCTATTTGCCGGACGAGAGTGGATTATTCTTTGTGCGGGGCGCCCCCAGTGCCGCCTCCGCCGTGGCCGAAGTCATGGGGAACTGGAAGCGACATTCGAGGGCGGCGCGCGCCGTGGCGGTGGAGAAGTTTGATTCAGCCCGCGGTTTGCGCGTGATGCTGAATCTCCCGGCGTTTTAGGCCTTCAGAAAAGAGACGCGATTCTCCCATTGCAAAAGCGTTTGGGGATGTTACTCGTTCCCCGTTATGGCCGACTTGATGAAAGCAGAGGAGCTGAAAACGCGGCTCAAAAAGATCCCTGAATGGGAATTGGAGAAAAAGCATATCGAACGAACCTTCGAATTCGACGATTTTTCTGATTCGATTGATTTTGTGAATTCCGTTTCGGAAGTCGCCGAAGAGGAGGAGCATCATCCGGACATCGATATCCGCTACAACAAGGTCCGTCTGCTTCTCTCCACCCATAGCAAGGGTGGACTGACGGAACTCGATTTTGCTCTGGCCGAGCGGATCGATACGCTGGCTGAATAGTCTTGTGCCGGGACCGCCCAAGTGCCCGCGCTGGATCGCGTCGGCCGCGGTCCTTCTCATAGTGCTGACGGTCTGGAAATTCATGGACCTGCGCATGCAACCACCGCCACCTCCGGTGTCCGCGCCTGGGCAAAGTTCATCGCCCTAATTTGGGGTGCCCGTCACAATACTTGCGGAGTGGATGCCGCAGCGCGGCGTCCCGACCGCGTTAGAGGTGGCTGCCGGTAGGCGACCGACCTTCGTCGGCGTCGATGAAGGCAAACATCGTTTCGATCTCGGAGCGACCCGCCATCCCCGCCTCTTTCTTCCGGCGCTTCAGTGTTTCCGACACCTCATCATTCCAGCCACGTTTCCGCATGAACTCGTTCCAGATATAAATCTCTTCGTCGGAAGGCCGCCGGCCGTTTTCGAAACACCATTGCAGGATTTCCTCATCGGTGCCGCTCTGTTTCACTCGATCAGCCAGGTCGTTGTAATCGACCCGCAGAAAATGGACACAGTTTCCATCAAAACCTTTGCCGAGGTTGGCCTGGTAATCCTCCGGAAGCTCGTTCTTGGCGTGCTGACGGATCTTGTCCAGCATGCGGGCAAAATAAACAAATCCCGCGACCTTAATAAATGGACTGCGAAGGCCTAAACTGGTCATGCAGAGGGCAGTTTGTGCTTTTTTTACTTCTCTTACAAGAGGGATGGTGCTGATTGACTCTTGTTGTGCCAGCCGAGCTGGAGGATGTTCCACGGTGGATCGGATCGTGGGCATCGAAACCGAATACGGGTGTCTGACCAGCGATGAGACGCCGCATTTTAGCTCCGACATTTGGCCGGCCAAGGTAAAGAACTACCTGTTCCGCAAAGCTGCGGCCGGCACTCTCGATCTTCACTACCGGGATTACGAGGAGCCGCCCGGGAATGGCGGATTCCTTCTGAACGGCGGTCGTCTTTACCTCGACATGGGGCACATCGAATACGCATCTCCCGAATGCTTGCATCTGCGCGACATGGTGACCTACGACCTGGCGGGCGACGAACTGTTGCAGTCGGCGCTGAAAGCCCTCGATGCCTCCGAGCATGTTTCATTCATCAAGAACAACGTGGACCACCAGACGGGAGCGACGTTTGGATGCCACGAGAATTACCTGATGAAACGGGAGGCGCAGTTCACCCCGTCCATTCTTGGAACACTCCTCAGTTTTCTAGCGACCCGTCAGATTTTTACCGGCGCGGGCCGCGTTGGCCAGGCCAATCCACTGGCCTTCGACTTCGAACCGCCGCGGGTTCAATCCAACGTGGATTATCAGTTAAGCCAGCGGGCCGATCACATCGTGAACGACATTTACCAGTGGGTCCAATTCAACCGCGCCATCATTAATGCGCGTGACGAACCACTAGCGGACTTCCGAAAATATCGACGGCTCCATCTCTTGATCGGAGACTCCAACATGAGCCCGTTCGCCACGGCCTTAAAGGTTGGGACGACCGCGTGTGTCCTGACCCTTCTGGAAGACGGGCGCCTGCCCCGCAATCTGATCCTGGACGATGCCGTCCAAAGCACGCGTGATATTTCGCGGGATGCCACCGGCCAATGGTTGGTGAACTTAGAGAACGGAAAGTCCATTGGCGCGCTGGAGGTGCAATGGCAGTTTCACGACCTGGCCCGCAAGCATCTGCGGAATCGTGACGCCGAAACCGACTGGCTCCTGGAAAGCTGGAGTTTTACCCTTGAAGCTCTCGAGCAGAATCAGCACGCGCTCATCGGCGGGGTCGATTGGATTACCAAGAAATGGCTACTCGAAACCTTCATGGAATCGGAGAATCTGACATGGGACGACCCGTGGTTACAGAGTATCGACTTGGAATATCACAACATCGATCCCGCGCGGGGATTGTTCTTCGGTGTTACCCCGGGGAAAAGAATTGGCGAGTGGAATAACGGCGTGCGTCGTGCGGAGGCCATGCGCGAGCCCCCGGCTAACACACGTGCGGCCGGGCGAGCCGTGGCCGTCGCGCAATTCCAGAAAGACGAGCGGCCCTACGTTATCAATTGGGACTCAATTGCCTACGACAGTCGCGATTTCCTGGTAATGGGAGATCCGTTCGAAACATATACCGGCGAGGTCACCGAGTTTCTATCGATCGAGCGTCCGCCTCCCAGCGACTCGGACGAACCCTTCGACCTAGCGAGACAATGAAGTCCCGTTGGCTCTGGAGGGCTGAATGCCGACGAGGCCTTGGCCCTCCTCCCTAGATTCGCAGGACTCAGCCCGCCTCCCGATTCGCGTGAGCGGCTCGGTGCCTACTGCAGCCGCTGCAACACAGTGATCCCGTAATTCTGTTGCAGGCCCGGGGCTTCTGCCTCGACCTGCGATGCCTCCAACTCCAACTGCTTAGGATCCTCTTCTGTTTCTACTTTGATAAAGCCATTGATTGGCTCTTTCACCGCCGCCGCCAGATCGGCCAGCGACTTGATTTCTTTTCCATTCACTTTGGTGACCGTCAGGTAGGAAAGGTCGTCATATCCAATGGTGCTCGTGGCCGGAAGAACCTGGCTCAGAATAACGACCCGGCGATGTTCCTCCGGGAAAAGCTCGGTTTGAAAACGATCCATGTAAACGAAACGCGGCGGCGCATCTTTTTGCCAATTCGCGCCCCACTCTTTTAGATATTGCCGGGACAATTCCTGAAAGATAAGTCCCCCCAGGACATAGTAGGGGGGAGGCTGCTCCAAACTATACGGAGGAATGATGTAGTCGGTGGGCGAGCGGTGCTCCAACGTGATGTTCAATTGCATCGCCTTGCCCGCTCGCTGCACACGAAAGGGGACCGTGTCCCCGGCAAAAGTGTGGGCGGTCAGCAAATTGATGAACTCAATTTTCCCATAAAGTGGATCGACGTAATTTCCATTCTGATCAATCTCGTTGTTGGAGACGGCCGTGATGATGTCGCCCGCCTGTAAACCACCCTTAGTTGCCGGGGAGTTCGGCTCCACACTCGTGACATAAACCCCGCCGGGCTTCCCCGTTTGGCCGGCAAAATTACGCAATTGCGGATCGCGCGTGGGAAAGAAAGAAAACCCTGCCGTGGGAAATCCCCGGTAATGCGGGCCTTCCGCGTCCTTCAAAAAATGCGCGATGATCGGCGCGGGAATCGCGTCCAGCACCTGCGAGCGCGGATCGTAGCGCAAGAGCAACCCCGCCAGCTTGTTATTTTTGACCAGCGGCACGGTGTAACTGTTCTCGCGATATTGCATCGCGATGCTCACCCGGTAGGCCAGGAACTGCCCGACATCGATGGGGTAGTGCATGATCTGCACAGTCGTCACCAGACCCTCGGTCACGGCCAAAGCGCCCGTTGGTTCCAATTGCCAGGCCGCCAGGCGATCGCCGACCACCGTGTCCTGGCCCAACTCCAGCGGCGTCAGGCCCTCCAGAAATTTCTTATCAGTCGGTTCGAGCAGGGCCAGGTTCGCCTCGTAATCGATCACCTGAACGTTGGCCGCAACTTTTTCCCCGGACTCCGCCCGCTCCAATTCGACGTAGTTCTGATTCGTAACCAGATCCGCCGTGACCAACACCCGGCCCTGCGACAAGACTGCTCCAAGACCACGTTTCGAGAACGACGCTTTCTTCTGCCACGGCCTGAAATAATCATAGGCTTGGCCGGTTACGTTCACGCGCACCAGAGAACGTTCCTTTGACTTGCTCCCTGGCCTGGCCCCTCCCGGAAAGGCCGATTCCTTTTTGGGCGCGCCGTATGTCGGCGAAGCCAGGGCAACCAATGCGAGGAGCGCGAGAATCGTGCGCATACTAATTCTTCTTCGCCTCATCCGGGGGTGCAAGACTGGCCAGCGGCTGGTCGTCCAAATTCTGTTCCGTGATCACATTGTAGCGCGTTTTGATACGTTCACGGGCTCCCTCCACCTGCTTGGGATCGAGCACCAAAGGGGGTCCGTCCCCGATCAGATTGATAACGAAGCGATCGGCTGGTCGGGCCAGGGCCGCCGCCAGATCGGCCAGTGTTCGAATCTTTTTGCCGTTCACATCATCCACGATGCTGCCGCGGTAGGGAGTGGAATAGGTATTGATGGGGTCCGGTAATATGTTTGTCAGCACGATCACCTCCGGGTGCTCGAGATAGATTTGATCGAGCACAAAAAAATCGAAGAAATGGCGCACGCGCAGATCACTCGGGCGATCGGCTTCGATCAGTTCGAGGTTCAAAGGCTGAAAAAGGAGGCCGCCATAAAGAACGTAGCGGGGCCGGTGATCGTAGCTGTGACCCTGGATCAAGTAGGGTTTGACCGTATCAAGCACGACCGTGGCCGTGATGGGTGTCTTATCGCGGATGAGATCAAGCTTCACCTTGTCGCCCTTGAATTTCCGTTCCACCACTTCCGGCATCTCCACGCGCTCGCCTTCCAACTCGACATTCGCGTCACTGGCAATGGCGTGATCGTCAATGGACATGAGGACGTCGCCGGATTTAAGCACTTTGCCGCAGGGTCCCGCTGCTACCACGGTATTAACCAAAACTCCCCGATCATCATCCTTTAACCCAAGGAAATGACGCTGCGTCGGATTTTGCAGCTTGGAATAGGTGATGCCGAGATCGACGTATTTGTCGTAATGCCCGTCGGAGATGTCCTTGAGAAAGCGCTGAATCACCGGGGTTGGAATCATGTAGGCAACGCCTTGCGCGACATCTCCCGTATAACCCTGGAAGGCCACGCCCACGACCTTGGCGTTCTGCATGACCGGTCCGCCACTGTTGCCCGGATTAATCTGCGCGCTGATCTGCACGGCCAGGTGCTGATCGATCGACGAATGCGTGTAGAGCGTGAAGTCGATACGCGAGACGATGCCCGTGGTGACCGACATGCGCTCGCCCCCCAAGGGGAAGCCGTAGGCGGAGACGACCGATTCCAATTCGGGGATTCCGCCGAACTGAAGAGGCGTCATGTTCTTGAAGAAACTTGGGGAAGCCACGGTAATGAGGGCCAGATCACAATCATGCGCCACGAAAACGACGGTGGCGGGATATTTGTTGGGGTCGCCGTCGCGCTCGACCGTCAAGTAGCGACTGTTGCTGACCACGTGGGCATTGGTCATGATACGGTTCCCCTCGATCACAAAACCGGCACCGATGCCGCGGGCGATGACGCCGGCGTTCCACGGAGCCTTGTAATCGGGTTCCACGGCGGTCGCCGTAATGCGCACAAGACTCTTCTGGACGGGGCCGTTAGGCCGGGGTGGAGCCACCGGGATGGCAACTACAGCGGGAGCCGGAGCGGGAGCGGTTGACCGTGGAGGCGTGGCGGGTCCCGGGGGGTTGTGCTGCTCGGCCGGACCGGCCGGAGATTCCAGCTGTTGCGCCTGCGTCGGTGGCTGCTGCTGACCGCGCATCGGCGCCGCCGCCCACAACAAAACAGAAAACAAAACCAAGCCGCGCCTCATGAAGTTCGAGAAGATGAAACGATGTGCTCGAAAAGCAAATTACATTCCCCTGAGTGAATTGAATGGGAGCATTGCCGTTAACAGACAACTCGAGGAATGAGAAAGTTCATTCCTTTCACGAGCCGGCGGTTGACCGCACGGAACACGGCCGCCCGCGGATCAGTCTAGACGCCCGCTCGTTCAAGCAACGAGGCCAGCACTTTTTCCGCCTCAAACACCTCACGCGCGATTTCTCGCGCCGCCCGGCAGTGCTTTTTGTAGTCGGCATTAATCATGCGGACCGCTTCCACGATTTCCCCTAACGAGCTGAACCCCAGGAGGCCGGCCGAACGGCCGTAATGTTCGGTAAAGCCGGTCTCCTGGGTAATAACGGGGCGGCCCGCCGCCAGATAGCAGGCGCTGCGGTCGCTGAACCAGCCCGTGTTCAGCCGGACATACTGATCCTTGGCTACGGTAAACTCTCCCTTCGATTGCCGAATGTAATCGCGGTAAAGCCAGTAATCGACACTCAGTTGTAGCGGAGAAGTCAATCTCCAGCCATTCCGCTCAAATCTTGTCCGAACTTTTCGATCCTTGATATCGGTGGCTAACTCAAAGGCTTCGCCGCTCTTCCTCGGCGCATTAACAAAGCGCAGGAACTCGAGCGACTTGCTCCAGAGATATTTCTTTCCGCGCCACGAAATATCCTTGAGACCACTGGTCGACCAGTTAGCGATGGAGGTGAGAACGGCTCCGGGGGCCGGCGATCGAGGGGTGCGCCACAAGTCTGTCACGACCGGCTGGCGGGTGGCGAGCCAGCGAAATCCGTGGGTCGGAACGGGAAACGCTTTCGTGCCGACGTTCTCGCCGAAAGTGAAGAGGGCGTGATGGCGGCGCAGATACTGGCGGGTCGATTTGACCGCCTTGTCGATTTTTATCTGCTCGACGCCTGGATCGCTCTCCACGTAGAGGATGCGATCGCTTTTGAGGAGGTCGGGGTTGAACTCTTGCGTTCCACAAATGTTGAGGATGGCGTCGGCCTCCAGATAAAGTTGCCGGATCCTCTTGAGAGACAGGCCGGCCGTAGGATTGTGAGGCAGGTAACGAGCACAAAACGCCCAGCGCTTTTCAAAATTGAATTCGCGGGCAAGTCGATCCAGCACCTGCGCCGCGTAGTCGAACTCATCGCCCACCTCGAAGGTCTCGGGATTATAGGGTAACCGGGCCGAGTCCTCGATGTAGAAGACATCGTGGCCCAGGCGCTGCAGCCCCACAATGTAATGGATGTGCTGCCAGATGACCCCGGCAATCGGGCACGAGCCCATGAAGCCCATGACGACGAGCTTCTTTTTTTTCATGGAGCAACTTGAGAAGACGAAGAAAACGCCCAACGCCCGAGTTTCTGAATGGAGCGTTGGGCGTTGAGACGCTTCATGGGTTCAGCGTCTTAATAGCCACGGCCGGATTGCCCGCCACCACCGTATTCGGCGGCACGCTCTTCGTTACGACGGACCCTGCCGCCACCACGGAGTTTTCCCCGATGGTTACGCCTTTCAGGATGGTGGCATTCATTCCGATCCAAACATTGTTACCGATGATGACCGGTACCGTTTTCAGTTTCGGACGAGGCGGGCGATCTTTTAGGAAAGGGGCGAGCGCCTGCGCGTCGATCAACCGCTGGGCCGGAGCGAGCGGGTGAAAATCCGAATCGGCGATCCCCACATTCCACGAGATAAGGCAATGCGAACCGATCTCGATGCGTTCCTCCGTCATGATGAGGGCGCCATTCAGCAGGGTAAAATCTCCGACCATGCAACGTCCCTGCGGACCGACCGAGAAGGAGCAGCCCGCATAGATGGACACGTGCTTTCCCAGAACAACGGCGCGCGGACTTTTGCTCCGCAAATGCCGAAAGACCTGGGCGCTTTCACAATAAAAACCCTCTCCGAATTCGACATTGGGCGGGATTGGTTCGGACCACCAGTCACTCTCCACTCTGCGTTCGGCGTTCACATTGCTCATGATGGATAATTCCCCGAATGATAAAGGCCTGCATAGACACCCGCGCGCTTGACCAACTCCGGTCCCGTCCCTTGCTCCACAATGCGTCCGTGTTCCATCACGACAATACGATCGACGTTGTGAATCGTGCCGAGGCGGTGCGTAACAATGAGAGTGGTTCGTCCCTGCATTAGTTCCTTAATCGTGGCCATGATAGCTGACTCCGTCGTGGGATCGAGTGCGGAAGTCGGCTCGTCCAGAAGCAAAATGGGCGCGTTCTTCAAGAAGGCCCGGGCAATCCCGATGCGCTGCCGCTGTCCCACACTGAGGTGCCCGCCCCGCTCGCCCACCAGATTGCCATACCCGTTAGGCAATTCCCTGATGAATGCGTCCGCCTGGGCCCGCCGGGCCGCGTCCACAATTTCTTCTTCGGTCGCATCAGGACGCCCGTAAGCAATGTTCTCACGAATGGAAGTAGAAAAAAGAAGTGTATCCTGCAGCACGATGCCGATATGCGAACGGAGCGATTTCTTGGTTACCTCGCGCAGATTGCGCCCATCCAATGAGACCGAACCCATGGTCGGGTCATAGAAGCGGGGGACCAGACTCAAAAGCGTGCTTTTGCCAGCGCCTGTTCCTCCGACCAAAGCAACTATTTGGTTAGGCGCGATCTCCAGGTCAATCTCGTGCAGGACATCGCGTTCCGTCTGATATCCGAAGGAGACTCGTTCAAACTGGATGGCGCCCCGCGTTTCGCTGATGACCAATGCGCCAGGGGATTCGATCACATCATCCGCGCGGTCGAGAACCTCAAAACTGCGGCGCGCCCCGGCGGTGGCACCCTCCATGGCCCACGCCGTATAGGTGAGAGACTCCAGCGGTTGGTAGAGCATTAACAGGTAAGCACTGAAAACGAGGAGCGAACCAAGGGTCAGGCTGCCCGAGAGGACATGCATGGTTCCCAGGTAGTACATGGCGGCTGTGCCCAAAACCATGAGCGTGCTGATGACAAGCGCGCTGTTCACGTTGGTTAGGGTGAGGCGCAGATTGGCCTGCATGCTTTGCGCGGCTTGCGTGTGAAACTGACGCACTTCCCATTCTTCCCGGCCAAAGGCATGCACCATCCGGATGGAACTGAGTCCCTCCTGAGCCTGCGCCAGCACGGCGCTCTCCTGTTCCTGGATGAAAGTGGAATCGCGACGAATTCTGTGAGCGAAAAAATAGATGGCCCACAGGAGAAAGGGAACGATGGCGAGAGAGAGCAAGGCCAGCTGCCAGTCAATCCGCAGCATGATGACGAAGGTTGTCACCAGGGTAATAACCGAACCAAAAATGTTGGTGAAACCCTTGTTGTAAATCGTTTGAATGGATTGCGAATCGTAGGCGACGCGGAAACTGGAATCGCTCGACCGCCGGGCGTCGTGATATTTAAGCGAAAGGGATTGGAGATAGGAGTAAAGATCGGTGCGGAGCTTGAGCAGAGCCCGCAAGCCAACCTTGACGAAGAGATAGCTGGTGAACCAGCTGAGGGCGCCCCACAGAAGCTGGATCACTACCAGGGTAAGGCAGAGCAGGGCGACTATTTGTGGCGTGGAGAGGGTGGTATTCCTCGGGTCCAACACGTTCGCGCAGAAAAGATCCGGCGCCGCCGGATGGCTGGTCATCCCAGGCAGGATGTCATCAACAATAATCTTGAAAGGCCACGGCTTGAGCAGGTTCAACCCGATTCCGCAAAGCGAGAGAAGGAGGCCCAATACGGTCGGCCGGAGGAACGGTTGATAATAGCGAAAGACGCGACGGTAGATCGACATGGGGACTTTCGGATTGCGGATGGCGAACTTTCGAATTACTAGCGCGGCGTCATTCCTCTGACGTTGAAGCTAAATTCGAAATTCAAAATCTAAAATCCGAAATTCCACGTTGTGCATCATCTGATCGATATTTGGTTTAATAGCGGGCTGGGTGGACCCTACGGCTACATTTGGATAATTGCGCTGATGGCGATGGGGAGCACGCCGATCCCCATGCCGGCCGAAGCGGTTCTACCCCCCGCCGCGTTTTTAGCCGCACAAGGCCGGCTGAGCTACGTCGGGGTCATCCTGGCGGGGACGGTCGGGGCCTACCTGGGGGCGGCGCTTATGTATTGGATCTCCCGGTGGATTGGGCGGCCCTTGGTATTGCGCTACGGCAAATTTGTCCTTTTAACCCCGACCAAGGTCGAAGAGGCCGAGCGATGGCTCACGCGTTACGAGTCGGGCGGCGTTTTCTTTGCCCGGCTTCTCCCTATGGTGCGGCACCTCATCTCTATTCCGGCCGGGATTGTGCGCATGAATTTCTCGGTTTTCAGTCTGGCTACGCTCATCGGGTCCGCTATTTCCTGCGGGATCCTTGCCTATCTGGGCCGATACGCCTTCCACGTTGAACCGCAATTGTTCAACGATCCGGACGCCATGATTCATTTCATTAAGGCCAAGTCGCTGGTCATTCTCGCTGTAATCGTCGTGTTCGCGGGGCTTTACCTACTGACCATGCGCCTGATGAAGCGGCCGGGAGAGTGACCAGTCAGTGTTCATTTATCGAACACTACTGTCATGCCATTGGGCACTTAAACTGCTTAAGACTCTGGAAAGGCGGAGTGTCCCGCGAGGGAAAGACATTACATTTGAACGTGGCACCGGAGCTGCTGTCTAAAAGGGCAGGTAACTATGAAAAAGAACACCCAAATCCTCAAGCCCCGCACCAAACTCTCGCTCGGCGATCTGATCCTCGCGGTCAGCTCCTGCACGAAGAATACCAAGGAGACCGTCGCCACGGTGGCTGATCTTCTCGGCAGCGGTCAGGTTCGCGTTGAAAACAACGGCCGACTACTCCGCGCCATGGTCTGCTAAGCTTGGTTTAATAAGAATTTCAAATCGCTCCGGGTGGATTGTCCCCCGGAGCGATTTTTTTTGCCCAAAAGGCTCTTGGCATTTAGCGGGTGCTCGTATCTTGTTCTGAGGTGATCGACCGTTATTCTCGACCGAAAATGCGCGCGCTTTGGTCGGACGAGCGCAAATACCAGATTTGGCTCGAAATTGAGACCTTGGCTTGTGAAGCAATGGCCGAGCTTGGCCATATTCCGAAGCAGGACGCGGTGGAGATTAGGAAAAAGGCGCGGTTTTCCGTGGACGAGATCCTGGAGATCGAAAAGCGCACCAATCACGATGTCATCGCCTTCCTGGAGAACGTCGCGGCGTCGGTGGGGCCAGCCGCGCGCTGGATGCATCAGGGCCTGACCTCCTCCGATATCCTCGATACGACGCTGGCCGTGCAAATGTCGGAATCGATCCGGATCCTGTTGCACGACCTCTCCGAACTGCGTTCCACCGTGGCCGGGCAGGCGCGCCGCTATAAGATGACGCCCATGATCGGCCGCAGCCATGGCATTCATGCGGAGCCCATCACTTTCGGACTAAAACTGGCTCTGATGTACGATGAATTCGGTCGCGCCGAGGAGCGGCTCACCCAGACCCTGGAGCGGGTGCGCGTCGGGAAGTTAAGCGGAGCGGTTGGCACTCACGCCCATCTCGATCCTGCCGTGGAGGCGAAGGTCTGTGAGGGTCTTGGCCTGAAAGCGGCCATTATCTCGACTCAAATCGTGCAGCGCGACAGGCACGCCGAATTCCTCGGTACCCTGGCGCTGGTAGCATCGAGCATTGATCGATGGGCTACTGAATTCCGACATTTGCAACGGACGGAGGTCCTGGAGGTGGAGGAATTCTTTGCCGAAGGCCAAAAGGGCAGCTCCGCCATGCCCCACAAGCGCAATCCCATCACAGGCGAACGCCTGAGCGGATTAGCCCGGGTCATCAGGGGCAACTCCGTGGCCGCCCTCGAAAATGTGGCACTCTGGCATGAGCGCGATATCAGCCATTCCAGCGTCGAAAGAATCATTCTGCCGGATTCCTGCACGCTGCTTGATTACATGCTGGTGAAGCTGCGGGACCTGGTTGCAAACCTGCAGGTTTACCCGGAACGCATGCAGCACAATCTGGAGCGAACAAAGGGCCTCTACTGCAGTCAGTCGGTGCTGCTCGCCTTAACGAAGGCCGGAGCGGAGCGCAAATCCGCCTATGAAGCAGTGCAACGAGCGGCTATGAAAACGTGGCAGGGTGAGGGGAGCTTCGCCGAAAACGCCGGACAGGAGCCGGAAATTAAGGAACGCCTTTCCGCCGCGGAGATTGCCGGCCTTTGCTCGCTTGATATGCATTTCCGGCACGTTGACACCACCTTCCGCGCGCTCGGTCTGTAGCAGATGTAAGCGGACTGTGTCCGTCCGGGAAAAGTAAAATACCGCCGGGCGCTCGATAATTTTCGATTGCATGGTGTGAGCACACCGACTCTTTACATCAAAGATGGCTGCCCCTATTGCGCCGCGGCCATGGACTATCTCGACGAACAGAATATTTCGTATAACCAGATCGAGGTCCGCGGTGATGAAGAGAAAATGAAAACCCTGAAGGATATCTCCGGACAAACCCGCACGCCCACCATGGTGTGGGAGGGCAAAGTCCTGGCCGACTTCGGCGTGGACGAGTTGAAGGATTTTCTGGCCGAACGCAAGGTGGCCAAAGCCTGACCACGGTCAGGCGCCCGGATTGAGCGTTACCTCGGAGAGGCGCGCCTCCGCGTCGATCTGCACAGCCGTAATTTCGCAGACGGTTCCGATGTTTTCCTGGTCGACCGCTTGTTCATTGAGGGTCATGCGGACATTGCTCGTCTGACTTTTCAGGATCAACTGCGAAATTTGAAACGAACTGGAGAGTTCGACGCCGGCCACTTCAAACTTGGCGAGCAAATGCATTCGCATGGGCGCGTTCACACTGGGCGTCAGCTGCAGGCGGTTGTGTGAATTGCTCGGCACCACCGACACGTTGCCTATTTGCAAGGCGCTCCGCGTTTGTAACGGAGTGAACGGTTGAACCGTTGGCGTGAGGCGAAGAGCTGCGATTCGCCCGAATCGATCGAGATCAACCGGCCCCAGTTGGAACCCATTGGGCGGCAACGCGGCTCGCAGGGCGGGCGAGGCGACATGCAGTGAAACCGTGAGGGAAGATGGCCGGGCCTGAATCGTCCCCATACGAAGGGCCGGGGTCAGTTGCATCGACACCACTTCGAGAAAGAGGCCGAGCACAACATCATTCACTCCGGTGGCGAGAACTGGAGCAGCGATCAGGGTCGATCCGAGGCCGGCCGCACGCTCCGCCCGGGCAGGGACACTGACGGCGATACCCGGCTTCGGGATCTGTTGAACGGGGAAAGGCACAGTAATGACGTGCGGGATCGGGTGCTCGAGCGGGACGGGAGGAGATTGCCGGACTGGCGCGGGTGGCGGAACGACTGGTGGAGGCGGAGGCACGGGAGCCGGAAGAGGCGGTGCCACCGGCGCGACCTCCACGGGAGGTTTAACCACCGCCGCCTCGACATCCGGAGCGACTTCTTTTTTGATCTTCGGCTGCGCCGCCGGTTTCGGCGTAGGTGGGATGGGTTTCGGCACCGTCGCGGTCCGCTGAGATCGCGGAGCTTCCGTCGGGACAACGGGCTTGGGCGGTTCCGCCTTTGATACCGGCTGTTGCACCTTTGCAAGGGCTTGCACTTTCGGACTCGCCACCTCTTTGGCAGCGAGCGATTTCTGGCGCCGCAACTCTGGGCCAGCCTTCAGGGTCCGTTGCACGATCGCGACCAAAGCCTCTGACAAAAAAGGCTTCTCGATTGTCGCCACCACGTTTTCCATCCGAGAGGCAGCTCGAGCCATTTCCG
>JBBRQE010000061.1:0-18297 GCA_038226905.1 Chthoniobacterales bacterium
CGAGAATGTGCAAGAAACCAAAGGGAAATAGTTTCCCCTTCGCTTTCTTGATTCCCAGGCTGATATCGGGAATGGCCAGGATGAATCCGGCCAGCTGATCCTTTTCGTCCTTCACCATTTTCACGAACTCCGGATCCACCACCGGTAAATATTGCGCGGTGAGCTTGCGCATTTCCGCGTCACTCATGGGAGTAAATCCGAAAATCTCGGTGAACGTCTCGTTCACGAGTTGGAAGGCCGGAACGATGTAGGATTTCAGTTCCCGTTTGGTAGAGAATTCCAAAAGCTTCAGTTTCGGATGTTTCAGGACGCGGCGATAAATTCGCTCCAAAAGCGGCGGCACAACTTCCGGTAAAATGATCCGGTAGGAAAGACAGTCGATCTGCTTGCCGTAACCAGCCGCTTCGACCAGCGGCGGTAGATAGGGCGGATTACAAGGTGCTGCGATGACCGGCAAATGTTCGAATCCTTCGATTTGCAGACCCTGCGGATCCTTATCGGAAAAGCCGAAAGGCCCGATCACTTTTTTCATTCCCTGTCTCGCCGCCCACTCTTCTACAAAGCGCAACAGGGCGTGAGCGACCGCCCCATCGTTAACGCAATCGAGCTGAAAAAAACGCGCGGTTCGTTCTTCACCTTTCGCGCCATCCTTGTGATTGACGATGCCCATAACTCGCCCAACGGGTCGACCCTGCGCATAAGCCAGCACCCGAACCACGTCCGCTTCCAGCAGAGCCGGATTGCGCCGGCTATCGTGAAATTTCCGTTCCTCGGCGTAGAGCGGCGGGACCCAATTTTCATAGCTCCGGTAAAGGTCCGCCGGAAGATAAATGTATTGTCGTAACTGCGCGGGACTCTTTACCTCCTGCAGTTCAACAGCGGTATTTGGCCCGGCGAGCGCGGATGCGGAATTCACAGAGAATCTATTCCATGTCCCGGACGGAAATGCGACCCTAACGGGGATTCGAAGCCACAGTTATCTGAGAAGCCCGCCAGTCACTTTATCGGAGCGCCCATCGACGCCAGCCGCTCTTACTGAGTAGTAACGTCGTCAAAGACCGTGTAAGTCGCGTCCCCAGCGTAATTGTCATCATGGTTGATTAACGTCAGGGTGTAACTGTGGCCGGCCGTAATCGTGGCGGAGGTTTGTACCCAGGTGTTATTGTTCGTGCAAAGCTTCGGTAGCATCGTCGTGGTCGTGCCGGTCGTGTTGTCCCTCAGCGTCGCGGTCGCCCAGTCATACCTGACCGCATCCGGACAAGTGTTTTTGTACCAGAATGAGAGCCTAGTGCTCCCCGCCGGAGAGGTAAATGTCTGTGAAATGCTTGAGTCACCGTTAGTCTGACTGGTGCCGCCAACTTGGGCGGCGTCAGCGCCGCTGTGTGCTCCCGTGTTAACAACAGCCGTCGTCCCGGCTGAAGTCCAACCGGTTAACGAACCCGCCTCGAATCCACCATTGACGATGCCGCTGGGGGCCGCTGTCGTGATCGTTACCGTTCCCGTAGCACCGTGGGTGGTCGCGCCTTCAGTGCCAGTGATCGTTACGGTGTAATTACCAGCGGCAACGCCGCTGCCGGCATTAACCGTCAGCGTCGTGCTGCCACCGGCTGCGACCGACGTCGGACTGAATACCATCGTTGGACCGGCTGGGTTCGAGACAGCGCTGAAGCTGACCGTGCCGGCTGAACCAACCTGCGTCGTGCTGACGGTGGTGGTGCGCGAGCTGCCCTGTGGAATACTGAGGGAAGCGGGACTGGCCGTGATGGTGAAGTCCGGCGCCGAAGCCGTCCCGATCGCCACATCGTCAAACAGGGTATAGGTGGCGTCGCCCGCGTAATTATCGTCATGGCTAACGAGTGCGAGCGTGTAGCTGTGTCCACCGGTGAGAGTGGCTGAGGCCTGCACCCAGGTGTTGCTGTTCGTACAAACCTTCGGCACCATCGTCGTGGTCGTGCCAGCCGTGTTGTCTCTCAGGGTCGCCGTGGCCCAATCATACGTGACCGTATCCGGGCAGGTGGTTTTGTACCAAAAGGTGAGTGGGCCTCCCGCGGCGGGCGCAGTGAAGGTCTGTGCAATACTGGAATCACCGTTGGTTTGGGTGGTGCTGCCCACTCGAGCCGCATACGTTCCTGCGTGGGCTCCGGTATTGACGACCGACGTTGTTCCAACGCTCGTCCATCCGCTCAGCGCGCCGGCCTCGAACCCGCCGTTTGTTAGGCCACCACCCGCCGTCGTCACGTTGACCGTGACTGTGGTCGCGTGTGTTGCGCTGCCTTCCGTCCCGGTGACCGTGACTGTATAGGCGCCTGTTGCAACGCCGGAGCCAACATTAACCGTCAACGTGGCGCTGCCCCCAACCGTCACGGAGGTCGGACTCAATGATGCCGTTGGCCCCGCTGGGCTGACGCTGGCGCTCAGGTTCACCGTGGCGGCACTGCCACTCGTCACGGCGGTGCCGATGGTGCTGGTTCCATTCGCCCCCTGCGCCACGCTCACGCTGTTGGGCGAGGCGCTGATCGAAAAGTTGTTGGCCGTCACTGTGGAAACGGTGAGCGCCACCGTGGCGGAGTGTGTCTTCATCCCCTCGGTGCCCGTCACTGTCACGGTGTAATTGCCCGGAGCAGCTGAGCCCGCGTTCACGGTCAGTGTCGCGCTGGCGCCCGCGGTCAATGACGCCGGACTAACGGAGACGGCCGGTCCTGCCGGGCTGACGCTGGCGCTCAAGCTCACCATGCCCGTGCTGCCCACCTGGGTCGTGCTGATCGCGCTCGTGCCCGAGGCATTCTGCTGTAGCGAAAGCGAGGTCGGATTCGCCGCGATGGTAAAGTCTGGCGTGGCCGCGGTAACGTTGACCGTCACCGTCGTCGAATGCGTGGCGCTGCCTTCGATACCGGTCACAGTCACCGTGTAGGCACCGGTCGCGACACTCGATCCAACGTTCACAGTCAACGTGGCACTGCCGCCCGCGGTGACTGACGCCGGATTGATAGAAGCGGTCGGGCCGGCCGGGCTGACGCTGGCGCTCAGATTGACGGTGCCGGCGCTGCCGCTGATGACCGCAGTGCTGATGGTGCTGGTTCCACTCGACCCCTGCGCCACGCTCACGCTGCTGGGCGAGGCGCCGATCGAGAAATCGCCAGCGGTGCCGCCGCAGGTGCTGAACTTGAATGAGCCAATGCGCGTTCTCCAGTTAAAGGCACCGTTGCTCGGGATGTATTCGGTGGTGTACCAAAACGTGCAGTCATCGGACGGGTCAACCGTCATAGAACTGTAATCGCCCCAGCGCGAAAGACTGGAGCCTGTCTGCGAGCCCGCGCCATTAATGATCGTGCCTTCGCCCTGGTCCATCACGCCGGCGGCGCTCCCTGCCAGTCGTCCTGTGTAATGAATCTGAGGGTGGATGGTGCTGCCGGATAAGTTGTAGCCGAGCGCCATGTTGCCGGCTTGGTCCATCGCGATGCTCCCCATCCAGCGGTAGTTCGAGTCAGGCGCGTAGGTGCCCTGCTGAAAAAGAGTCGGCGTGGTCCCAGGCGAACGGATCTCGTACCAGCGAATGCCAACACCCGACCCTGCCGTGACACTATGGTTAACCACTAACGCTTCGTGGTCGCCGAAGTTGCGATAGGCCAGCCGGTACATCAACCGATCGGACAACGAATCCAGCTGCTGGGTTGTGCCCACCTGGGGAATACAGGTGCCGCTGGAGCCGCACGCCTCTGTATAAGACGCCACTGCCAGCGCGGTGGGGCCGGTGAAAGTAGAATTGGCCGGCGTTGTCCAATCGACATGAAACTTCCAGAAGACGAGCGTGCTGCTCGTCGCCCCGAGACCCAGCACGTAGTTAGGCGAACCGGCCGGCGGCTGGCGGGTACCGGTCAGGTCGGCCGGTAAGATGCCACCGTAGGTTGTACTGGTATTGAAACATTGCTGCGTGGCCGCCTGTCCTGACAACATTTTGGTGCGGTCGTAGGCGCAAACGGTGGCCCCGGCAAAGCTATTACCGCCATTCGAAAACATGTTGAACGAGACGTAATACGCATCCGGCCAGAAACCCATCTTCGGGTAGTCCGGAAAATTGGCGTAGGAGAAAGAGTAGCGGTACCAGGCTCCGGTGGGATCAGGAGTCTGCGAAACTGCTACGCACTGCAGGTAAGGGGTGGTGCTGACCGAGAATTGCGAGATCACCCACCGGTTGGCGATTCTGTCATAGACGACGGTCGGATCGCCGTCGTTGTTCGTCTGGCAGCCACCGCCGAACCCGCTCCACAGCGTGTTGATCGGCACCGGACCATAGAGAAGCGTGCCGCTCTTATTATAGATGGCGAAGTCGGTGTTCACCGTCTGCACGTAGTGATTGAGACCGATGTCGCCGTTCGTATCGGGTGGCGCCGAGTTAACCGCGAAGCCCGCAATGCCATTTCCGATGCCGTCGAAATTCGCGGCAGTGACGGGTGCCGAAGCTGTGGCCACCTGCCGCTGCCAAACGGGATCGGTCGTCGTCCGGCTTCGAGGACGCGGCAATCGGTCGTGGTCGCGAATCATGAACCCGCTGGCGCGGTGTGCAGGTGGCATCGCCCAGAGGGGCGGCGACAGATCGTGATGATTATCCCGCTCGGATCGAGGCGATCTTTGCTCGATTGACTGGGATTGGTCGGCATCAACCGCGTTGGAAGGGCCCGCGTTCAGAGCAAAGCTGAGCACGAAAGAAACCACCGAGGCAATAAGGAGGACGGCAACAATGGTAAGTTTGCGATACGACATACGATTTAAAAGCGGAGGCTGAGATCAGACCGTGAGGAGACTGTCGAAAATGAAGCAAGTTTTGCGCGAGAAAGAGGGGGGAGAGTCCGGTGTTGGGTAGCCTTTCAAGGTTGTCCGGAAGGGACGCGTGGGCGCTAACAAAGAAAAGCGACGTTCTACGATGCCCCATCCCCTTTCCGGCGGATAAAGTCCGCCCAAAGCTGGTAACGAGTCAACAGCTTTGTCAGGCCGCGGCCAACTCGCGGCGGATCAACCGGCGTCCGGATTCGTTTCCCGTCTTACGGCACGACGACTTCCAGGCGGATGAAACGCTTCTGTTCCGTCATGGGATGAGTGTCGCGCACGACGGTCGTGCGCAGGCCGCCATTGACGGTACTGCTGACCAGTTGCGTGTCGACTGCTGACCAGGTCCCCAAGTCCGAGTTCGTTTTCACCGCGTAGGTAACCCCTAACGGCGCCGGTTCCGGGGTAATGTAAGTCAGCGACAAATAGTCCTGACCGGACTCGTTCACTTTCCCGGTGGCAACATGGCCTCCATAACCCTGCACGTTCGGCGCGATCCCCAAGGCATATTTCATCGCATTGGTCACGCCGTCGCCTAACGGAGTGGCCATAGGCGCGCCGCTGCCGCTTCCGTCTACGGGCAAGCCGTTGTCCTTAAGCCATTGCTGGTAGGCAGTCAGTGTGATGTTGGCGGCCAGATCGGCAAAAGTGGTGATGGCGCCGTCACTGGCGGTGAGCCGCAGTGTGTATGATCCGTCCTGCGAGGCAGTGGCCGAAGTGGAGGCGATGGCGGGATTGGCAAAGTTTACACTGCCCGGTCCGGAAACTTGGAACCACCCGTACTGGAGCGGACCGGGTAAACCATCGTCGGTCACGGTGGCGTTCAGGGCGAAAGACTGGCCGGCGTAAGCGCTGACCGGTCCAGCTAAACTGATGACCGGACCCAGGTTCGAAGGCTTGCCCTGAGCCAGGGCTTGGATTTCGTCCAACGTAAGCACACGATTGTAAAGCCGAAATTCATCCACTATTCCGTTCAAAGCGACACCCTGCGCCACGACCGCATCCAAATAGTCGCCAATCCGCAGCTTCGAGGTTGAAGCGGTATTTCGCGGAACGCTCGTTAGGGCCTGGGTTCCAAATTTGTCTGGAATTCCGTTGATGTAGAGCTGGATGTTGTTGGTGCTGAGCGCACCATCGAAAACCATCGCGATGTGAACCCATTCATTCACTGGCGAGATGAAATCGCTGAGAGCTGCGCCGGCGGCAATCCCGATGGAGGCGTTGATATGACGCGAAGAAGTAAATACGAGGGAGTAGGAGGTCGAACCCGAAGATGTGGTCGCACGCTTCGCCGCGATCACATGGTTCTTCCCGTCGGTGATATCCGCGTTGAGCTTTGCCCAACAGGAAATGGACATCTTCTGCATCCCATCCAGCGGATGGGTGGTCGTGTCCGCGATCTCGACAAATTGATTGTTGCCGTTGAAGGAAATCGCACCACCGATTTTGCCGCCGGCCGGACTCCAAGTCGCGTTTCCGGAAGCCCCCCAGTTTTTCAGCGTAATCGTATTGGCCGGCGAGATCCCGGAGTAATCCGCTGCGGTGATGCCTGAACTTTCATCCAAAGGCAAACGCACTAACAGGCTATCGGAAGGCCCGGTCGTGGGAGCGGTTCCTCCGGCGTTCGGAGAGAGCACCACTACGGTGATGTCGCGAGTCGATTGCAAGACGCCATCGCTGGCTGTCAGGCGTAATACGTATGAACCGATCGCGGAAAAGGTGACGGTCGGCGAATCGACGGTGGCGCTGGAGAATGTGACGGTTCCCGGTCCGGAAACTTTGGACCAAAGCAAAGAGAGAGAGCCGGCGCGGGCCGGGATCGCTGTGGCCGTCGCATTAATTTTGAGCCCGGATCCGAGATACACATAGGCCGGGTTGACCGAGGGCGATGAGACGGAAATCGCAGGAGCGTCCGATGTTTCGATAATCAAACGCGGAATGGCTGCGCCATAGGCATGCCGGGAGGCCACGTAGACCGTCTGGGTATTGGTCGTGAACAGGCGAACCGACATGAGCTTCGCCGGATCGTGCGCCAGGGTCTCGGCCACAAACGGGGTCACATCCATTTCCAGAATCGTTCCGGCGACCGGGTAGCCGGAGGCGGACACAGTTGGAACATTTGGATTATAGGTGGTTGGCCGGTTGTTGTAGTTGATGTTGGCGGCCGTGGCGTAGGCCAGCGCCGGGTCGATCGCATAGGCTCCCGAATAGGTGACGGGAATATCAAAGTGGTCGTTATCCACTTTGGTAATGCTCCATAATCCGTTAGGCGGAGTGGCACTGAAGCCCGTGATCGTGATCAGGTTACCGGTGGAGAAGCCGTGGCCAAAACAAGTGATCCGAATCTTGTTCGCGCCATTGTTAGCGTAAGTCGTTTCAAAAGGCACGGACCGTCCGGTCTCGACCCAGCCGTCCTGGGCGTCGGCAATCAAGTTGCCCTGGATAAAGGCGTAGGTTCCTGCCGGTGTGTTTTGAGTTACATATAACTGAAGCTTGGCCTTGATGAATCCATTGTTGAGATTGACGCCGGATAGGTTGTAGCGCTGGAAAGTCTCATACATGTAGGCGGAGGAGCCGGTGATGTAGTTCTCCTCGCCGCTCCCATAATTGCTGGTGGGCGTCTGCTTGCTGGTGTGGGCCGTCGCCTCGGGCACAAGGATGGTCGTGGCATCTGAATTGGTCGTGATGTTGAGGGCTTTTTGCGCGCTCGCCGCCACCTGATCGGTCGCTTGCACGGTGAAGGAGAACAGGCCAGCCGCCGTGGGCGTTCCGGAAATCACGCCGTCGGGAGAGAGCGACAATCCCGGCGGAAGGGCGCCGGTCACGATAGTCCAAATGAATTGTGGGACTCCGCCCAGGGCCGTCAGGGTCTGGCTATACGGCGTATTCCAATAAGCACCAGCCAGGGATGTGTTCGTAATGGTGATGGCCGCCGGTGGATTCGTTAGGTCAAGCGACTGCTCGATGCCGAGGCTGGGATTGTAAAAGGTGCCGCCGCCGCTTGTCTCCAATCGGATAGCCCGCACCATATAGGTGTAGGTGCCGGCGGAAACGGTGGCATCGGTGTAGGTCGTGTCGGGTTGCGGCGATAACGTGAGCCTGGTGTAGGGACCGTTGCCGACCGGTTTTCGGTAGACATGATAGCCGGTCACGGTCGGCTCGGGGGAGGCGATCCAGGAGAGCGACGGATTGGACGATCCGTTCTTCACCACGCTCAGCTTGGAAGGCGGCGCGAACATGAACAAACGAAGGGCGGGATCCCCCATGTTGTTCATGTAGAAAACTCCGCTGTAATCGCCGTTGCTCGTGTTGTTGAACCGGTAGGAGTAGGTGCCGGTGGTCTGGTTTCCCCGATTGTTGATGCTCTGCTTGATCATGTCGGCGGCATCGAATCCCATGCCCATCCGATGATAGATGTAACGAAGTCCCCAGATGTCCCAGGTCCAGCTCAGGCAGAAACTGTCGTCCGCCAGCTGTTTTTGCATGGAATTGGAACCGGAACTGTTCCCATTCTCATCATACCAGTAACCGTAGTGGCTCTGCATCCCGGTCCACAGAACGGCTTTACCTCCGGTCCCATCCAACGGTCCGCTTCCGCCCTTGAAATAAAACAGATAAGGACCATGGACCGCGGTGTAGGCCGCATCGGGATCCTCGCCGCCGTTCACCACCGGAGGTGCGCTTTTCAGGATCGTCTCGATGTTGGCGTTTCCCACGACCGAGGGCATAGACATGATGGCGGTCTCGCGGACATTTTGAAAGCTGAAGCGGTCGCCTACGCGCCGGCCCGGCAAAAAATCCGGGCTGGCGATTTTGTAGCGGTGCAATTTGTTGAAATAATTTCGCAGCGCTTCTGTTTCAACGGGGAATCCGTTGGAGAGATCGATTCGTCCGAAACCCAGTTCCACCTTTCCATTGCCGACCTGGTAGATCCTCTGCTGATCGAATTGTTTATCGCCCGGTAAATTATAATTAGCCGACGCACTGGAGGAATTGTCTTGGAGGTCGGTCCAATCGGTCCCGACCACTCCGTCCATGTCCGCATAAAAGGCGTCCGCAGCATAGGGAGCCTGGTTCCCGTGGCCGTCCGATCCAGCGCCATCATTCAGGCCGCTCCGGCAGACTGGAACCCGACCGACTAACAACACGCTTTTTAGCTCTCCCGGGTAAGCGTTGTAAACTGCCTGAACGGCGCTCCGAATGAGCAGGTGATTTTCGGTCGCAACACCCGCCGTGGCGGTTACTCCGCTGCCCCCGGCCGATGCGATGATGGTCAGCGATTCGTTAGGCGTAAAAGTATTTGGGAGCACAGCCGAAACCGACGTGACCGCTCCGCTTGGCGCAATGATGGAACCGGTAGCCGTCGCGCCGCTTGTCACGCCCAGAATTGTTACGCTATCGTTGTCGCGATAGCCTGAGCCGCCCGCCGTGACCGCAACTCCTCGCCCGGTCCCGGAATTATCCACCGTTAAGGCGGTGAGATTGTAACCGCTCGCAGCCGACTGAAGTCCTGAGAGGGATACTCCAAATCCATCGTAAAACCCGGCCCCACCGGACGTCACCGAAACGGCGGTGATGGCTCCTCCGGTAACACTCAATGTCCCCTGGGCCGCGGCGCTGCCGCCGTTGATCGTGACCACGTTCCCATTGACATAATTCGTGCCGCCCGCATTGACGCTAATGGATTGGAGAGGGCCGGTAACGTAGGATGCGGTGAAAAGTCCGGCGCCTGATCCTGCACTTGTCCCGGAGAGAGTCAGGGTTTCCCCGCCGATGAAGCCCGTTTCGCTTGAATCAACGGACACGAAAGTAATGACCCCATTCGACACGTCCAAAATAACCTGAGCGGTTTTACCGCTGGTATTTCCTGTCACCGTTCCCGCATCGCCGTCGACGTACCCGGAACCGGTTGTATATATATATACGTAATTGAGCGCTCCACCGAATACGTAAGCTTGTAAGTTTCCAATTCCAGACCCGGTGGTATTACCGGACAGCGTCAGTGGCTCGGCCGTGATGAAACCAATTTGCGAGGAGACCACGGTAAACCCCGTGATCTTTCCAGAAGTGACCCGTAAAGTGCATTGGGCCGTCTTCCCGCTCGTCTGTCCAGTGAGGGTGACCGCTTCGCCATTCGTGTAACCAGATCCGCCGGTGATCGGATTGACACTGGCGAGCGAGGATTGGGCTGGATCAATATGTCCGACCAAACTCGCTCCAGAACCGACCGAAGTACCGCCCGAGAGGGTTAACACATCATTCACGGCAAATCCTGAACCTCCGGCGTTAGCCGGTGACGTCGGAACGGCGACGGCGGTGATGACGCCGCTCGAAGCGGTCAGCTTTCCTACGGCCTTCTTGCCGGCCGCGTTATTAAGATAGACCGTGTCGCCGTTGACCGACCCAGTCCCGCCATTATTGACCTTGACGGTAACGAGCGCACCATTCCCGACTCCTGAGTAATTCGCGGCCCGCGGAACGGGGATTTCATGAACGGTCCACCCGTCCATCCTCAGGTCATTCTTGTATTGCGCGTATTCGGCCGGTAATTTGCCTGGCAAATCCGACGCGACCACCACAGCCAAGCGCCCCTTGGGCACGGTCTGGCTGGGCAGGGCCTGGTCCACTTTGATTCCGGAAAGAATATATCCAGTCGGGAAAATGCCCGCGTAAGCCGTGCCCGCCGTATTGACAAATTTGTACTCGTAGAGCGTTCCGACGGAGACGCTGGTGTCTGACCAGATACCCGAAGCGCTCAGCGCGACTCCAGTGGCATAGGCCGTTCCCCAGACCGAGTCGGTGGCCGCTTTTCGGTAGATGCTGAATGTGTCGGCCGAATACGCCTTAATATTTATTTGAAGCGGACTCTCCGTGACCGTCGCTTCCAGCGCGATCGTTTCAACGGTGCCGTCAGAGCCGGTTATGAGCTCGGATGCGGTGTACGGAAAAGCCGTGAGAGGAAGCCCTGCCATCAGAACGGCAATAAAAATATTGAGTCTCAGTCTCATTATTTGCTTGTCTTCCAACTCACTAAATTAGCTCCGATTGAAAACAGCTCACATGTTCCAGAGCGAGGCAGCAGGCCCTACGTTGTAAAATTTCAAAGCGAAGTCCCAACGCTGCGACTGGCTGACAACTCACCTTCACGGCTTCGCGTTGAGAGCGTGCAATTTAATGTATCAGACAGAACTTCGCGGGGGGATATATCCTAACCTAGACCGCGCCCGGATGCAATCCAACGCGCCGTGAGTCATATAGGTGGCGACCCTAACGGGATTCGAACCCGTGTTACCGCCGTGAAAGGGCGGTGTCCTAGGCCACTGGACGATAGGGTCAGGAAGCCGGGCAATATCGGAATTGCGGGACCCCGGTGCAAGGCAAATTGCCGACAATCAACCGGACACTCGTGGTTTGGCCATATCGACCAGCAATTGCGCGGTGCGCTCGGTCGCGCCCTCATGGCCAGACAGGACCCGGCCGGCGTTGGAAACAAGAAGCTGACGGGCGTTCGGATCCGCCAGAAGGGTGTGGGCCGCTCTGCCAAGATTCTCCTCGTCCGGCACTTGCACGGCTCCGTTTCGCTGCACCAACTCCCGGGCCAGGTTGGCGAAGTTTTCCATGTTCGGGCCAAATATTACGGCCGATCCAACCGCTATCGGCTCGACTGGATTTTGTCCGCCATGCGCGCCCAGGCTCTTGCCGATAAAGACCACTGTGGCGATCCCGTACCAGGATTGCAGCTCGCCGGTTCGATCGAGCAGGACGCAATCGGCCTCCGCCGTGGTTCCCGCGGGGATCTCGCTGACCAGCCGGACGATCAGACCCATGGCCTGAAGTTTTTTTCGGATCTCGCGGGCCCTCTCCACATGACGCGGGGCGATGAATAGCCTCAGGGAGGGAAAGGCCGGACGCAGGCGAAGAAAAGTCCGCCCCAACACTTCTTCTTCCCCACGATGAGTGCTGCCACCGAAAAGCACCGGATCGTCCGGGCTAAAGAGTACAATTCCGGAGGCCGGCCTGTCCTTTCCCTGACCAGAAGGATCGTATTTGATGCTGCCGGTGAAGTGAATTTTTTCGCGCACGGCGCCCAGCGCCAACCAGCGCTCGATATCCTGTTGTTCGGGCACACCGATCAAATCCAGTCGCTCAAAAATGGGGGCGACGAAGCGGCGGAAGCGGAGAAAGCGCCTCTCGGAGCGAGGTGAGAGGCGCGCATTGACCAGAGCCAGCGGAACTCCCAAGGCGTGGGCGCGAGCCACCAGGTTGGGCCAGACTTCCGCTTCCACCAAAACAATCCGCACGGGACGAATTGCCGAAAAAGCGCTGCGCATGATGGGCCAGAAATCGAGTGGCATGTACATCACTTCGACCCAGGAAGGCGCATTCTCTCGAGCAAAGGAAAACCCCGTGGTGGTCGTTGTGGTGAGAACACAGGTGAGTTCCTTTTCGAGAGTTCGTAATTGGCGGGCAAGTTTCAGCGCGATAGCCACTTCCCCAACGCTGACCGCGTGAATCCAGGTGGTTCGTCGCCCCGCTAGTTTTCGGGCGATATCCGGATGATAGAACCCAAGGCGTTGCCCGAACTTTTTGCGGTAGCCCCCGCGCCGAAACATCTTGCTCAGATACGCCGGCAAAAACAGCAACAGGCCAAGGGGCCAGAGCAAATTATAGATCAGGCGAATCACGGATTTAAGAAATGACCCGGCTCAAAAAGAGCACTTCGGTCGCGCCGTACGTCTTGCGCCGCGAGATCAACCACAGCGGACTTTCCGGCAACTCTTCCGAAGGCCGCTTCTCCAGTACAAAAAGACCGTCCGGTCGCAACAGGTTTGACAAAAATTCGTTAGTCAGGAGTTTTTCGGTATAGCGCTCACCCCTCTCGTTTTGCTCATAAGGCGGGTCTGCCATGACGAGGTCGAAGCTCTCGTTAGGCGAAGTCCGCTCCAGAAAGGCGAAGACCTCTCGCTGGCGGGCGTCGCCCTTTAGTTTGGTTTTGGTCAGATTCTTTTCGATTGCGCTAATCGACAAACGGTCCTGGTCGACGAACACGGCGGACTCCGCCCCCCGGCTGAGCGCCTCAATCCCAAGCGCGCCTGTGCCGGCAAACAAGTCGAGCACGCGCGCGTTCAGAATTCGATCAGCCAGGCTTGAGAAGATGGCCGCCTTAACCCTATCCATGGTGGGACGGACCCCCTGCCTCGGAACTTCGAGCTGGATTCCGCCAGCGGAACCCGCGATCACTCTCATGGCGCGGGGGACGGGGCGTTCGGAGCCGGCGAGGCCGGCAGCGGGCTGGACTCCGCCGCGGCAGCTTCCTGCTTCTTTTTCTTCTTCGTCTTGTCCGACTTCTTTCCGCCCAAAAATCCGCTGACGATATCCTTTATGTCCCGGCCGACGATTCTATCCACCAGATTGGTTTTGGGACGATCGAGCGTCCCGCTCACTTGAAAATCGACCGCGGAAATTCCGGGCTCAGCCGTCGGCTGAAAATTCTCGCGAATCGGTTTAAAAAGCTGGCCCCTGACTTTTTCGTTGATGGCCAGTTGCGAGTTGAGATGCAGTTTACCGTTAAAATTGATCGTGCCTGTGGCAGACAATCGGATGTTAGGCGATCGCAAAACAAGCTCGTCGATGGTGACGAGGCCGGGCGTGATGTGATACTTCGCTTCGGCCTGCTCAAGATGGAGTTGAGTGAGTTCTTCGATCTGCAGCACCTGTCCCAAGGCCACCAGCAAACTATACTGTTGCAGCTGGCCATCGTGCAGAACGATCTGGCCCGCGCCGGAAAGAGCGTTTGCGTCGGAGGCATTGCCCGCTGCCTCCAAAGTTCCCTCCAGCTTGCCCTGAATCATGCCTTGAGAACCTCCCGCATCGCTGACGATCTGGTCGGCCAGCAGGTCATGAAATTTCAAACTCAATTTGAAGGGTGAGTCTGTGGACTGGGGCTGCATGCTGAACGTTCCATTCAGTTCGCCCCCGGCCGCGCGCGCTGTAATTTTTGGGAGATCGAGGTTCTTCTGATCATAACGAACCGGCGAGTGCAGCGTTTGCAGAAAGAAGTGATCATGCACAGACATCCGGGCGATGCGGGCGACGCCGCGCAGGGAAACGGGGCTTTCCACGGTGGCGCGAAGATTAACGCCTTCGAAGGCGGCCACCAAACTCCCTTTGCGATCAAGAAATCTGAAGTTCCCGTCGCTCACGGTGGCCAGCCGGATATCCGGGACCAGGATAGCGGCCCGGCGCGGCTGCTTCTTGATCGCCGGGAAGAGGGGCGCTGACGCCACGGCCTCCGGCGATGTCATCGCTTCCGCGTCGGGCGATGCGGAGGGCGCGGCGATCGGATTGGGCGCGACTGCTGGAACCTTGGATAAAACTTGAGGGGCACTCAAACTCTCGGCCGGACGGGCCCCGGGCAGGCGCCATTTGCCCTCTTCGTTCTGCGACCACACAATCATTGGACTAACGAGTGATACTTTTTTGATGACAAGGCTCCCGGAGAAGAGCGACACAATCCCGGCATGCAATTCGAAACTCCTGGCCGTCAGAAAATCGCCGGCATCGGAAGCGCCATTCTGCGGAATGGTAATGCCGCTCAGAGTCAAACCGCCCCAGGGAGTCACGCTGACAGCCTTGATTCGCAGCGGTGTAGCAAGGCGCTGGCTGAGTTCCTGCTGAATCCGCGCTTGTGTCCCGAGCGACTGCACATACAGATTCAACCCGACCAGGACGACGGCCAGGAGCGCCACCACCGCCGCTCCCACGATCCCGACCGTTCGGATTAATCTTCTCACGCCCAGACGTTACGCAGCCCCTGTTTTAAGAAAAGATCAAAGCCCAACAGAAGAACCAGTCCTTTGCCTAACACCGTCATCATTCTTAATCCCGCGGCGCACAGCGATCGTGCCATCCGCGCACGTTCCCGGGTGGAAGCTCTCGCTCATAACTGCACGGTTTGCACAACGTCGGCCCCGGGCGAAGCAGAGATTTTGGCGCGACAAGCAGTGCAAGAGGGTTTCGATACGATCGTGGCGGCGGGCGGTGACGGGACGATCCACGAGGTGGTGAATGGACTGGCCGGCAGCGATGTTGCCCTGGGTCTTTTGCCCATCGGGACGGTCAACGTCTTTGCCATGGAACTCGGCCTGCCCGCCCACGACCTGGGGCTTTGCTGGAACGTCATTGAAGCAAAGAACTCGCGCGTGGTCGACTTGCCCAATGCGAACGGCAAGCATTTCGTGCAACTGGGGGGCGTCGGGCTGGACGCCCAGGTGGTGAAGGAAACCAGCGCCAATCTGAAGCGCAACTTTGGACCGTTGAGCTATCTCATTTCCGCCGCGCAAATCGCGGCCCGGAAACCTCCGCGCCTCTTGATTGAGTCCGACGACACCGCCGTGCAGGAAGCTTCCTTTGTCCTCATTGGAAACGGCCGGCGCTACGGCGGTCCCTTTCCATTTTTCAAGCAGGCCGTGTTGAATGATGGACTGCTCGACGTCGTTCTTTTCAAGCAACTCGGTTATCTCGAGATCATTAAATACCTGCAGGACGTTTTTTTCAGTTCGGCCATTCGCGTTCCGGAAGTGGACTACTTCCAAACCCGAAAAATCCGGGTGACCAGCGAGCAGGATGTGCCGGTGGAATTGGACGGTGAATTGGTTGGCCGATGTCCGGTCGAGTTCCAGATTAGCGAGCGGACGTTGCGCGTCCTGGTGCCTGAGAAGGTCTAAGAGGGCGCAGTCACCTCTAAAGGGACCCGCGCCGTCGTGTCCACCCCCCGGCGCCGACGGCGCGGGGCCCCTCCAAGAGACCCGCCCAGCCGATTTGAGAAGACAATAATTTAGCGTTGCGATATTCTGGGTGGATGCGTTTGTCCGGCCGAAAGCGTTCGTCCTACACGCAACCGTGGACAGAGCGTCAACGCGTCGCGCTCCTCACTCTGATCAGCATTAACCTGGCGGTTTTTGTCTGGCAATTATTCATCGAAACGTACCAGCCCGGTTTCGTTCGCGCTTATCTCGGCATTAGCGATCAGGGAGTGCGGGACGCCTACTCCTGGCAATTCGTGACCGCCCTTTTTTTGCATGACGGCCCGTGGCACTTGCTGGGCAACATGCTCATTCTATATCTGCTGGGCCGGGATCTCGAAGTCATTCTGGGACAGCGCCACTTTGTTTATCTCTACCTGGCGGGCGCGGTGGGTGGCGAATTGGGGCATCTTTTTCTAATGCCTTCGAACACTGTGTTATTCGCCGCTTCGGGTGGCGTTGCTGCCGTGGTGGTGGCTTACGCAACCATCCTGCCCGAGTTGGAATTGACCGCCCTGATGTTCTTTATCGTTCCCATTCGACTGAAGGCCAAGCATCTGGCTTTCGGAGCCATGGCCCTGGCCGCGGTCCTGGTCTGCGTCGACCGCAGAGGCACGGTTGTGCACAGCGCATTCTTAGGCGGATGCGGTGCGGGCTGGCTCTACGCCCACCTTCTCGGGTTCGGGCGCCCCTCCTTCCTTCAACGCCTCCTTCGACAACATCGCGTCGAGGCGGAGCGATACGAGCAAATGACAATCGATCAGTTGATGTCACAGGAAATCGATCCGCTGCTGGAAAAAATTTCTCGCAAAGGACTCGTTAGTCTGACGCGCAGAGAACGCCGAAGTCTGGCGCGCGCGCGCGACAAGATCCTGCAAAAAAGATGCGACGCCTAGCCCGTCCCTCGTAGCATCGCCCGGCCGTTTCCCTCGAGCGGCCACTGGTCATTCTCCGAAAGTCGAGCCATGTTCGGCCCGATGGATGTCGCCGAGGGATGGATCCGTGAAAAAGCGGACGCTGCATTTGATCCCAGCGGGGTCGAGACCGCGCTCCTCAGTTTAAACAAAGCCTGGCCCGAAAAGGCGCCGTCCTTGCGGCAGGTTATCGAAGGGTTTCCTCTCGGGGAAAAAAACCTGCTCCATCTCCTGGCGGTTTCTGACGTGAGTGCCACCCGGCTCCTGCGCGATCCATCCATCCTGCTCTGGCTCAACCGCAAGGAAATCTCGATGGCTCCGCGCAGCGATCGAGAAATGGACGCCAATCTAAAAAAAACGGTGGGAGATACGATGGCGCTGGAGAATTTTCGCGCGCTTCGGCTATGGAAAGGGCGCGAAATGGTTCGGATCGCTCTTCGCGAAGTGGCCAGTGCGGCCACCCTCGAGCAGACCACCGCCGAGTTGTCACAGATTGCGGCGATTTGCATCCGACAGGTTTACGAGCACTGGAATGCCGATCTCCGCAATCGGTTCGGTTCGCCCAAGTCTGAGTTCGCCATCCTGGCCATGGGCAAACTCGGCGGTAACGAGTTGAACTACAGCTCCGACGTCGACCTGATTTTCTTGTACGACGAAGAAGGCGACCTCTCGCCACGCTTGTCTTACCACGAGTTCTTCAATCGCCTGGCCAAGAAAATACTGGAAACGTTTTCCGCGCCGGCTTCCGAAGGACTGTTTCTCCGGGTGGACCTTCGCCTGCGCCCAGAGGGTTCGGCCGGTCCCCTGGCGCGATCGCTCGAAAGCATGGAGCACTACTATGGCGGCTTCGGAGAAACGTGGGAGCGCCTGGCTTTGATCAAAGCGCGCGGCATCGCGGGAAGTCGCGAGACGGTTTATGAATTCCTCCGGCAGCATCAGCCTTTTATTTATCCGAAGAGCGCAACGCCCGATCTACTCACGGAAATCGCCCACATCAAACGTCGGATCGAGCGCGACGTCCTGGCCGCCGAAGACCTGGAGAGAAACGTCAAACTCGGCCGAGGTGGCATACGGGAGATTGAGTTCGTTGTGCAAACGCTCCAGTTCATTCATGGGGCGCGTCACACTTTCCTGCAGGAACCGAGCACGCTCAAGGCCTTGCGCGGTCTGGCCGAACTGGAACTGATTCCCAGGTCCGAGATCCTGGCGCTCGATCGCGCCTACCGATTCCTGCGTCAGACTGAGCATCGTTTGCAGATCGAAGCGGAACAGCAAACTCATACGATTCCTGTTTCGCCCGGGAATTTGCTCCGGCTCTCTCGCAGCCTGGGCTTCCCCGAAAGCGAGGCCTTCCAAGCGGTGCTTCATCACGAGATGCGGGCCGTGCGTGCGATTTTCAATCGCATCATCGCGGAGGCGCCCTCCGCTCCGCAGACTGCCTCCACCGGTTACGATTTCTTCGCTCATCCTGCGCAAGCAGAGCGAACCCTGGCGGGCGCCTTACAGGGATCTGGCGGCATGCACGTTTCGCCTCGCACCCGCCAGGTCTTTGCCAGACTGCGACCGCTGCTGCTCGACCGCCTGGCAAAATCTCCCGAGCCCGACGCCAGCCTGAACCAGTTTGTTCATTTCGCCGAAGCCTACGGCATGCGCAGTCTGCTCTTCGAACTTCTGGTGGCCAATCCGAGGTTGCTCGATCTGGTGATTGGGATTTTTGATGCCAGCCGTTTCGGAGGCAATTTATTGGTGCGCCG
>JBBRQE010000062.1:0-18285 GCA_038226905.1 Chthoniobacterales bacterium
GCTCGATTGTGAAATAGTCGGGAACAAAGGTATGCACGCCAATGGCCTGACCTTTTATGTCAATTGCACGAACATCCTGGTCGAGGGCAACCGGGTGAGCGATGGCAACGTGGCTCTGACTTTCGAAGACGGGAAGGGTCTGATTGTGCGGAACAATATTCTGCAGAGCGGGGATGGTCCGGCCGTGGGCGTTTGGAACGACAAGCCATTCACCGACATTGTCGTTAGCAACAACGTCATCCTGGCGGACAGTCCAACCTCGCCTTCGATCTTCGGTGGCAATGAAGGGACCGCCAATCTCTACGTGGTAAACAACATCATGACGCCGCCCGGCGGGAACATCATGCAAAAGGGCACCTTCGAGAAAAACATCGTGCTCAACGACGTCATGCCGATGACGGCGGCCGATCTTCCGGGGGACAACTTCTTTGTCTCCGACCGGAAACTTGTCTTTCGCGATCCAGCGAAGGATTTCCAGCCCGCTGCGGGTAGTCCGGCCATTGCTAAGGGAAAGGCCCTCTCCCTGGCTGGCCGTTTGGATCTTCGCGGTGCACCGCGGGCCCAAGGTCAGGATATCGGTGCTTATAGCATGGTGACCAGCCCGGTGGAGGCGAAGCGTCCATTGGAGAATTCTTCCCTGAACGGCTTTACCTTCCCCACGCTCACCGCGCATGCTCTGGCGGGCTCCGAGGCGCATTTTCCCCATCTCTCGGCCAAACCGGAGATCACCGTTCCGGCGCTCAGTTACTCAGCGCAAGGCGGCGGCGAAGTATTGCGTCGTGATGCCGGGGGCTACTTCGCCAAGTGGGATAATCAGGATCAATGGATCGAGTGGACCTTCGACGCGCCGGCCGCGGGCAACTACGAACTCTGCATCGCGGAGGCTTCGGAACTCCCCGCCCAGCGCAGTTTCCAGATCAATAGCCAACCCATTCCCGATCTGCAAAGCCTGAACATGTCTGTGTCCGGTAATTGGAAAAAATTCACCAACCAATACCTGAAGACGGCAATCAAGCTTCAGGCAGGCAAAAACGTCCTGCGAGTCAACAATCCAAACGCCTCCGCCCTCAACTTTCGCGAGCTCACTTTCTATCGAACTCAGTAGCCGATCGCGAGAGGTCGAGTTCCTACTCCCGCAAGTGGTATATGAGCGTAGGCCGCGACAGCTGTGAGATGATTCCTGGCACTGGCAGTGAATGCGGAAGATTAACGACTCCTCCCCGCGCGCCAGAACATGATTGAACGTTTAGCCCTCAACAGGATGGACAGTCTCGATTCCGTGAAGCCCCTCCGGCGAAACCTGGATCCGATCTACAGCCTTAGATTAGGCTCTGTGGAGACCTGACGTGCCAACTCGCCAACCGGAACGCAGCTCCAGGAATCTTCCATTCGCGGAGGAAACTCACCGCAAGAAGAACATCATCTCGCATGAGCGCTGGATGGTTCTTGGTGTCTGCATCGTCCTGGCCGGGATCGTCTGGCTAGTTTTCGGCCAGACGCTTCACCACCAGTTCGTTAATTTCGATGACGAGGAGAATGTCTACGGAAACCCGGTGGTCTCCCGAGGCCTGAGTCTCCATAACGTCGGGTGGGCCTTTACCCATACGCGAGTTGTCCGCTGGGTGCCGATCTCGACGCTTGTGCACATGCTCAATTGTCAGCTTTTCGGCCTCTGGCCTGGTGGACACCATCTCACCAGCTTCTTCTTGCACGGGACTGCCGCGCTCCTGCTCTTTCTCGTGCTGCGGCAACTGACGGCGAAGTTGTGGCGCAGCGCTTTCGTCGCGGCGTTGTTTGCCCTCCACCCCTTGGGCGTGGAGGCGGTGGCCTGGGTCTCGGCTCTGCAGTACGTGGTGAGCGGGCTTTTTTTCATGCTGACGCTCTGGGCCTACGAGCGCTACGCGCGGGCCGCGGAGGATGAATCAGGCAGGCAGGAGAGCAGGAAGAAGATTTTGGCGGGCGGTGGGTTCATGAAGTCATGTTGTCTTTTCCTCGCCTCCTGTTTTCCCGCTTCCAAAACCGCGCGGCGGTGGTATCTCGCGGTGCTGTTTTTTTTCGCGCTCGGGTTGCTCTCCAAGGAGATGCTGGTGACCTTGCCGTGCCTCCTCCTGTTGCTCGATTATTGGCCGCTGAACCGAATGTCTTTAGGGAAGGCGGCTAAAGGAAAAGCGCAGCATCACCCCTTCACTTTCGGGTGCCTGGTGGTGGAAAAGATCCCTCTGCTGGCGCTCTCCCTGGCGTTCTGCGTGATAACCCTGCTTGTCGCGAGAAATATCGTTAAACCTTTGGAGACGTATTCCCTGCCCGTGCGCGTGGGTAACGCGTTGGGGGCTTACGGATCTTATTTAGAACAAATAGTTTATCCGGCCGGATTGGCCGCCTGGTATCCTCATCCCGGCGCTGGGCTGTTCGTAGAGAAAGTAATTTGTTCCCTGATCGCAGTCATTTCGATTTCGATGTGGGCTTTCGTTATGCGGCAGAGATGGCCCTACCTGCTGGTGGGCTGGCTCTGGTATTTGGGAATGCTTGTCCCGATGATCGGATTGTTCGAGAAGGGAGCTCAGGAACGCTCCGACAGATACACCTACCTCGCGCAGATCGGCATCTATATCATGATCGCGTGGACGGCAGTCGATCTCAGTGGACGCTGGCGTTATCGACGCTGGATCCTGGGCGCGATCTCCGGTTGTGTCATCGCGATTTTGATTGGCTGTGCCCGAAGGCAAACCTCTTACTGGCGAAATAGCGAGGCGCTTTGGGAACACACACTTGCCGTTACTTCGGGTAATTATTTCGCCCAGAGCAACCTGGGCACAGCTCTTCTGCAAGCGGGGCGATGGGACGAAGCGGCTGCGCCTTTCCAACGCGCACTCGAAATCAAGCCCGGCTACGCGGACGCTCATATCAGCCTCGGCTACCTCATGCTCCGGCAAGGGCGAACAGACGAAGCGATCGCCCATTTTCGCGAAGCTTTGCGGATCAAGCCGGCCAGCGCGGAAGCCCACTACGATCTGGGCAACGCCATGCTTCGGCAAGAACGGGCCGAAGAAGCGATTGTGCAATTCCGCGAGGCCTTGCGGATCGACCCCGCCAACGCGGAAGCTCATATCAATCTTGGCAGCGTTCTTCTCCGGGAGGGACGAATCGAGGAAGCCATTTTCCAATTTCGCGAAGTCTTGCAGAGCAACCCCGCTAACGCGGAAGCTCTGGTCGACCTGGGCAATGCCGTTCTCCAGCTAGGGCATGGCGAGGAAGCGATCGCGCAATACCGCGAGGCCTTGCGGATCAAGCCGGGGAGCGCGGAAGCCCACTACAACCTCGGCCACGCCACGCTTCAGCAAGGCGCGATGGAGGAAGCGGTTGCCCAATTTCGTGAAGCCTTGCGGATCAATTCCGCTTACCTGGAAGTCTACAATGAACTTGGCAGCACCCTTTTCCGGCAAGGGCGAATAGAAGAAGCGATTGCGCAATATCGCGCAGCCATCCGGATCAATCCCACCTACGCGGCAGCCCACAATAACCTTGGCAACGTTTTGCATTATCAAGGGCTAACGGAAGAAGCGATTGCGCAATATCACGCAGCCATCCAGAGCAATCCCGTTGATACCGATGCACGCAAAAATCTGGGCAATGCCCTCTTTCAGCAGGGGCGGACGGACGAAGCTCTAAAAGAAATGGAGAAAGCCCTCGATCTTCAACCGGCCAAGGTAGATCTGCAAAATGATCTGGCGTGGATGCTGGCCACCGCGCCGCAAGGAACTCTCCGCGACGGCGCCAAGGCCGTCCAACTGGCGACCCAGGCCAATCAATCAACCAGTTTGAACGATCCTCATATCCTTCGCACCATGGCTGCCGCTTTGGCCGAGACGCGACAGTTTCCCGAGGCCGTGCAGATCGCCACCAAAGCGTTGCAACTCTTTGAGGCTAAGAACGACACCAGCCTAACGGACTCGCTGCGCGGAGAACTCAAACTCTATGAAGCGGGGCGCCCTCTCCAGGATGGTCAATAAAAAGTAGGGATAATCCATTCGCCTGTTTAAACGCAAAAAGACGCTTCCACTGTGCCACGGCGCTCTGCCGCCGTGACCAGGGACGCTGTAGGGGAAGGTTGAATGTGAATGCGGAGGAACAACGGCTCCTCTCCGCGCGCCACAACAGGGTTGAACTTTTTCAACCCTCAAGATAGACAGTTACGTTCCGTGAAGTTCTTTATTCTGTTCTCTCTCCTGCTTATTTCTTCCACGGCACCGGCCGCGCCCGAACCTGATAAAAACCCGGCCATCGAAAAGCCCGGACCAGCCAACACCGGTCCCACCGATCCGAAAAACCTGACCGAAGTGGCGGGTCAAAAGATTACCAAAGAGGGCACTCTCCTGGAGAACGTGAAGATCACCGGTCAGGTGACGATCGAAGCGAACAACGTAACCATCCGAAATTTCGTCCTCGATGCGAAAGGCGGGAACTATGGCATCCGGTCAACCAATGGAAACACCGGTCTGCACTTCGAGCATGGCGAGCTGATCAACGCCAACAGCGCGCTCCTTTATGGAACCGGCTTCACCGCGACTGCGCTTAACATTCATGAAAGCGGTTCCGATGGCGTCAAAGTCCAGGGGGCAGGCGGCCCCACCGTGGTGGAGCGCTGCTGGATTCATCATATTGGGAAAAATCCGGGGGCCCATGCCGATGGTGACCAGAGTGTCGGCGTGAAAGACGCGATTTTTCGATATAACAATATCGATTTACCGGTTAGTACGCCAGAGCCCTACAAAGAGAACTCCTGCTTTATCCTGCAGACAAAGACCGGCCCGGTTTCCAATTTCGTGATCGATCACAACTGGCTTAACGGGGGCGGTTGGACGCTTTACATACCGAAGGAAAACGGCGACAACATCCACGTGACGAACAACAGGTTCGGTCGCGACTTTCGCGCCGGCATCATGGTGGGAAGGCCGACTAGTTTCACGGGCAATGTGTGGGAAGATAATGGCAAGCCGGTCGATCCGAAAACGACGCGACACACTCGCGATGGATGATTGGTTCGTGAGCGGACGATAAGAGTTGAGGATTGATGCTGCCCTGGGTCGGATCATGCAGAGCTCTCAAATGAGTGAAGCGATCGCGGAATAGAATTAAGAAACCGCAAATGTCCTCGCCCCCCACGGTCGCTGCGCCGGCCGACGTGCCAAAGCTTTGGAAGAACGGCACGCTCGTTTACACCACGGCCGGATTGGTCGCCCTGTTCGGCTGGTTGCTTTTTGGCGACTTCGCCTTGCAACTGCAAACCCGTTCAACGGGCGATACCGCCAAGCTTGTTCTGAGAGCTTTCAAAGCGAGCGATTTCCTTGTCGGTTTGCTCATGGGGTCGGTGCCGGCGGCCATTGGGATGGTCCTGGTGCCGGTTATCGCGACGCGTTCCGATCGTCATCGGGGACGTTGGGGGCGAAGGATTCCATTCATTCTGGTACCGCTACCCTTCATGGTCGCCTCCATGGCAGGGCTCGCGTTTGGTCCGGCCATCGGACATCAGATCCATGCGTGGCTGGGAGAGGGTTCGCCCGGAATGAACACGTGCGTGCTGGGGACGTTCGCCGCTTGCTGGGCCACGTTTGAAGTTTTCGGGATCATGACCACGGCTGTTTTTGGGGGATTGATCAACGATGTCGTTCCCCACGCCGTTATCGGAAGGTTTTTTGGGCTTTTCCGCATGGTCAGTCTGATTGACGGAATCATTTTCAATTACTTCATCCTTGAGCATGCGGAGGCCTATTATTTTTGGATTTTCGTCGGGACGGGTCTGTTCTACGGCCTCGGGTTTATGCTGATGTGCCTGAACGTGAAGGAAGGGGTCTATCCACCGCCTGAACCATTGGACAAAATCGCGCATCCCGGCCGGCTCCAGGCAGTGCGGTCCTACTTGCGCGAGTGTTACACTACGCCCTTCTATCTCTGGGTGTTTCTGGCCACCATCGCGTGCGGAATGTCTTTCGGACCGGTCAATTCATTCAGTCTTTTTTATGCGAAAAGCCTGGGTATGAGCCTGAGCCTCTACGGCAAGTATGTGGCTGCTTCGTATGTTTGCTCCCTGGCCCTCGCTTATTTTCTGGGCTGGTTAGCCGACAGATTTCATCCCCTGCGTCTGGGTATCGTATTCATCGGCCTTTATGCTTTGATTACGCTCTTCGGCGCTGCCTTTGCCACCGATTCGCGAACCTTTGGTTTCGCCTTCCTCGCCCACACGATCATTTCCGGCGCTTATTTTACGGCGATGGCCTCCCTTGGGCAGCGTCTCTACCCCAAACTGAAATTTGCGCAATTTGCCTCGGCCGCCGGCCTCCTCGGAGCCGTTTGCGGGGGAATGCTTCCGCCGGCCATGGGGCTTATCCTCGACGCCAGCGGCCATAATTATCGGCTGACCTTCCTTTCCAGTGGAATCCTGGCATCGGCCGGACTCGTTGGGCTAATTGTGGTCCACCAGAAATTCGTTAAGCTCGGAGGACCGCGCAACTACCTGCCCCCGCATGTCGGCCCCGTCTTGCCGGACACCCTTCTTTAGTTAATCCATAAACCACTCGTCGTTCGTGCCAACCTCTTGATTCGAACCGCGCGACCCCCACCACCATGCGCTTTCTCCTCCTTCCTCTTCTTGCCTCGACTGTCTGTTTTTCGCTGCCCGCTTCTGCCGAATTGCGGGTCGCGCACGTTTTCCAGGATCACATGGTCCTGCAGCAAAAGATGCCCCTGCCGGTGTGGGGATGGGCTGGCCCGGGAGCCGCCGTCCGGGTGGCGTTTGCCGGACAGGAGCAAACCGCCAAGGCGGATGGAACCGGTTACTGGAAGGCCACCCTCACGGCATTGCCCGCCTCTTCCGAGGGGAGAAAGCTGACCGTGACGGCAGGTTCTGCAACGGTCACGTTGAACGATATCCTGGTAGGGGAAGTCTGGCTCTGTGCGGGACAGTCGAACATGGCCCGCATGCTTCTCTCCGAGTCGCGCGATTATCCGCAATATCAAACCTTCATGAAAGAGGCGGAATTTCCCGCCATCCGCTTTATTCGCTACCAGACAGACGTTTCGGAAACGCCTTTGACGGACTTCGACCCGGTCGTGCAACACGACATCCACTGGCAGGTGTTGAGCAATGCGACCTCCAAGGACACGATGAGCATTCCATTTTTCTTCGCTAAGGAAATCAACAAGGCGCTGGGCGTGCCGGTCGTTCTTGTGGAAGTCGCCGTGGCCGGAACGCCGCAGACTGCCTGGCTGGCCAGGGAAACGCTGGAAGAAGTCGCGAAAAAAATTCCCGGAGAGCCGGACTTTCAGAAGCGGTGGGCGGAATCGGAGGGAAGGCTGGCTGGATTGAAGGAGGATTATCATGACTGGGCCGGCTTCAAAGCGGCGGAAGCTGCCTGGAAAGCAAATCCAAGTGGGCGCTGGCCCGGCGCTAACCAGTTGATCCCCGATTTCCCCTCTGGTCTTTACAACGCTTTGGTTTGTCCTCTGGCGCCGCTGGCCTTCCAGGGTGTGCTTTGGCACCAGGGCGAAAGCGGTCCGGCTTCGAATCACCGTGAACGCATGGTGGCGCAGATGACCCAGTGGCGGAAACTCTTCGGCCGGGATTTTCATTTTCTCTGGGGTTCGTTAGCGCGCAACACCAGCACGCCGCCGCCCTTGGGGGCCAGCGCCGCCTCGCTTCGCGCCAATATCAACGAGGAATTTCTCCTGGCCGCTCAGGACTGGGAGAGCGGCGGGGATTCTTCCGTCCTGCTTAATTTTGCCGACCTCGGAAATAACGCGACCCATTGGGGCCGGAAGGACGAGGCGGGACGCCGCATGGCTGGAGCTGCCCTCGCCACGGTTTACGGAAAACCAAATACCGTTTTCACCGGTCCTGAACTGGTCGAAGCCAAAATCGAGGGAGCGGTTATCCGGGCAAAGTTCCGCTACGTAGGCGGCGGGCTGGTTTACGAACCGTCCGTGGATGGGATCTCAGGATTTCTCATTGAAGAAAAGGGAGCCACACCCGCCCTGCGATGGGCGGAGGTCGCCATCAAGGGAGATACCGTTATCCTCTCCCACCCGGATGTGCACAAGCCGACGAACGCTTACTACGGATGGCATTTGAATCCGCATGAAACCCTCTTCAACAAGGAGGGATATCCCGCCTACAGCTTCCGCGCGGTGCCGCGGACGAACGCATCCAAAGGGGACGAGGCACCGCCTCTGGTGGAGTTGGTCGGCGCGCCGCCGAAAGTCCTCCTCGACGTAAAACATGTCCGTCGCAACGGCTACCTCTTCAGCGTCCAGCAAAAGGGCGGTTCCGGTAAGACCATGGTTCGAGTCCGTCTCCCCAAAGAATGGAAAGATGCGAACGTCTCGGCGGGCGGCAAGCCGGTGAACGCCGGGCCGGAAAAAACGGGCGATGGAGGACTGCGCTCCCGCGAATTCGAAGTGGAAATCAATGGGCCTCCCATTACCGTGGGCAACGCGGCCCAGCCGCCGGATTTTTCGCGGGTGGATCGATTCTAGAATTCATTCGATGCGCCGGCCGATTAAACAAACTGTCATCATGTCTCTTCGCCATCTTCCGGGCAGGCTCAGCCCGTTCCTATTTTTCGTAACTGTCGTCTGGGCCGGTCTGGCCCGCGGTGCGACCTATTACATCGATTTTGGATCTGGCGACGACGCGCGTCTCGGAACCTCGCGGGAACTATCGTGGAAGCACGCCCCGGGCGACCGACAAGCCGCGGGGAAGGCCGCCTCCACGAAGTTAGTTGCCGGGGACATCGTCCAGTTTCGTGGAGGAATTATCTACCGGGGAGGGCTCGTGGTGGCGAGCGGGGCGGCGGGCCAGCCGATCATTTATCGCGGCACGGGGTGGGGGGAGGGACGAGCCATCGTGGATGGTTCGGAGCCCGTGACCGGCTGGCGCAACTGCGGTTCGGCGGCCGAGGCCTACGGAAATCCAAAGTTCGCGAACCTCTGGTACGCCGAGGTGGAAGCAGCCTCCGCTTTTCTCTTGAACCTGCACGAGGTGAATCCGAAATCGGGCGAGGATGAGTTTCTTTGGATTTCCCAGGACCCCAATCCGAAAGACCCATTCTTTCACGATCGAAAAGACTCCTTCTACACGGTCGCTCGCACCGACCTAACGACCAATACCATTGTCTCGTCCCAGGCCTTCACTTCCAGTGATCCAAACTATTACAAGAGCGCTTTCCTGCTCTTCTGGGGGAATCCGAACTGGACCAAGCGTTACGCCATTCTGAATTACCAGCCCGCAGATAAGAAAATCACCTTTAGCGACGTCGGCGCGGCCGCCCTCTATCCGGATAAGCGCGACCAGGCCTTTGCCATCTACAACAGTCCCAATGCAATCGACCAGCCGGGTGAGTACTTCGTGAGCGAACCGAATGCCTCGGGCAAGCGTCGTATCCTGGTCTGGCCCCGTTCAGCCGGGAAACTCGATGAGCGCATGAGCCGGTCGGTGCGCTACCGCGGTTTCGACCTGGGTAAGCAAAGTCACGTGCAAATAGAGGGGTTCGAGATCAGGAAGTTTGCCGGTGAAGATGATGCCGGCGGCTGTGGGATTGCCACGGCCTCGCGCGGAGTCGGCCCGAAGAGCGACTATCTTCTGCGCAATAACAAGATCACGCACAACATGTCCGGGGGGAAAGGCTACGGAGGAATCTTCCTCGATGACGTAAAGGACGCGATCATCGAGGACAACGAAGTCCTTTGGGTTAAGGATCACCGCGCGATTTTCGTGACCAAAGGTGAGAATGTCATCATCCGTCACAACCGCGTGGCCTACACCGGGCGCACCGCCGTGGTCATGTACGACTGCAAAAAGTCGCAGATCATCAACAACCAGATCTCACATATTCTCGCCACTCACGCGAACGCCATTACGGCCTACATCGCATGTGAAAACATCCTTATTGCAGGAAACGTGGTGACTGATTCGACCTCACCGCTGACTTTTCAGGATAGCGGCCCGATCTACGTGTTCAACAACGTGATGGACGGCGGGGGCAAGTATAAGAACGTTAACGAATGGCCGAACACCCACCGCGGTCCCTGGGCCACCGGTGACATCGTTATCCTGAATAACACCTTCGTTCACGCCGAGGCCTCGGTTTCTCTTAGCCTCGGTGGGGATCCGGCGAAGAAGTATGTCGTCATCAACAACATCCTCGATGGCCTTGCCACCAAGGAATCTAAAGGCTCCAGCGTCCTGCGGGAGAACAATCTCTACCTTGCTCTGAATACTTTCCAGAGCCCCAAATATAATTGGACGCTCGGTCCGGGGGAATCCGTCGCGGCCAATGCGCTCAGCGTTTTTGTTAATCCCATCGCCTTCGACTTTCGCCTGACGCCGGACGGCCCCGCCATCGGCAAAGGCGTGGATGTCAGCAAGTATTACCCGAAAGCCGTCTTCCCTGACGTAAACTTTGATGCCTTGGCCGGTGTAACCAAGTCGATGAATATTGGGGCCACTCCACCGGCCGAGACCACCGGCGCGAAAGAGCCAACTCGTTAGGCACCGACCGAGTCCTGAGGACAGATTGCTACCTTCCATGATTCGTTAGTCATCCCGGACGTTGTAGAGGCGCTTGCGGCAAGCGCCTATCCTACAAGTGGTTTCAAAAGTCGATTTTCCCACTGTCGCGGCTCTGGTGCTGAATCTTTTGTAGGGGAAGCTGTCAGCTTCCCTGGGAAGGCAACGCCTTCCCCTACAGATCAGGATCCGGCGTTCATAGCCCGCCGCTGCCGGACTTTTGCAACCGCTTCTAATCCCTAACGGACGAGACCAGCGATCACTCAGTGCATCGCCCCCTGCCAGCCATCGCTGCAGGGACCGCCGCCTTCCGGGACCTTCAGGGTCTCGACTGTTTCCCCGCGCATGTTGAGCACAGGATAGTAAAAGCGGGCCACTTGCTCGGAAGCTTCATCGATGTAGTGACCGATAAAAGTGCGGCGGCTGCGATCCGTGGTGCGATTCGGGCCGGATCCATGGATCAGGTTACCGCCGAAAAAGACCGTCTCCCCGCGTTTCACTTCCACCGGCACAGGCTTCTGCTCGCGCGGGAATTTGCCGATGTGCGAGTCGCCGTAATCCATCCATTTGGCAGCGCTTTCCTCGGGGCAAAGAATCGGGCCATTATTAGAGCGGGGCACCATCCAGAGGCAGCCATTCTCGAGTTCGGCGGAATCGATCGCGGTCCACGCAGCGATGCAGGTGGCTGGTTTCGTCAATAGATAAAAATTGTCCTGGTGCATCCCCTGACCCTTGGCGCCGGGAGGTTTGAAATAATACATCGTCTGCACGCCGAGGGCAGGCTTGCCGAGTAGCTCCTCCAGCACGTCGGCCACGTTTGCATGCAAGAACCAGCCCTTCACCTTTTCACTGTAGCGGTGCGGATGCATCGCGCGGAGCTGCTGCTGAGTGGGGTCAGTCTCCTCATAGCCGAGGCCGGAGTCGAAGACCTTGCCGCCGGAACATTTGTATTCTTCAAAGAAATCCTCGATGTCCTGAACCTCGGATTCATTGAAGAGATCGGCTACGATGCAGTAGCCGAGTTCATCGAACTGAGTCTTCTGTGCAGCACTGAGGGGCGACGATACGGCGTTCATGTAGATGACAGCATTGCCCAAGAGCGGGAAATTGAGAATGGATCGTTCTGCTTTTTTCCTGTAATATCCTGCTATATGAAGGTGCGGCTGAGGGCTTCCCACTCGCCCGTGAAGGAGCTTTATTGCGACGAGTTCCGGCGCGGCCGGTCCTATACGAACTGGCGCCCGGAGGGCAGTGGCGACTGGCTCCTTATTTATACCGAGGGCGGCAGTGGACAGCTCGTTTCGTCGGGACAAGCCTGTGCGACCCGCCCCGGCGACGTGGTCCTCTACGCGCCGCACGACTCCCAGGATTACGGCACCCGGCCGGAGGCCGAACGCTGGCATTTACTCTGGGTGCATTTTACGCCCAAAGCGCCTTGGCAGGCATGGCTGCGCTGGCCGCGAAACGAGCACGGTTCCAAATTATTGCACCTGGAGAAAGGCGAGGTGCGCGACAGTTTTCGGGCGGCCATGCGGCGCATGATTCGACTCTCTCGGCGCAAGCTTCCTGGAGCACTCGATCTCGCGGCTAACGCGCTCGAGGAAGCGTTGCTTTGGGTGAACGTCGCGACCTCCAAAGCCCCGTGGCTCAGTTTCGATCTGCGCGTGCGCCGGGCGGTGGATTATCTGGCTACGCACTTGAGCGAACCGTTCCTGCTCGAAAATCTGGCTCGTCACTGCGGAGTATCGGTCTCTCGGCTGGCGCACCTTTTTAAACAACAGGTCGGCCTGACCCCGCAGCAATTTATCGAGGGGCAACGCCTGCAACACGCCTCCAAACTACTTCGCCTAACGAGCCTGAGCGTCGGCGAAGTCGCCTTGGAAGTGGGTTACCCCGATCCGTTCTATTTTTCCAATCGCTTCCGGCGCGCCATGGGAAAGAGCCCGTCCCAGTTCCGCCGGCAATCGCTGACTAGGAATAATTGAATTAGGAAAACAGGAACTCAGGAAAAACAGACAGGTCCGCAAAACGGCGGCGAGATTCACGTGGATTCAGGTAGGGGCGATTGACCGAACCGCCTCCAGATTCAGATCATTCCGAATCCAGTAAATCCTGTCTAAAGATTCTTCTGTCCCCCAAAAAGAAGTTTCCATAAAAATGAAGATAACGGCCTGCCTCTTTATCATTTTGTTTACCTCCCGGTTGGCCGCTACCGGGCAGGCCACTTTTGGAGGGGAGGTTCAGCGCTTCCAAACGGTGGAATCCTCCGCCACCACCGTCATTAAAATGAACATGGCCATTCCCGCGCGCACCGTCGGGCTCCTTGCCTTCGCTATCGAGGCGCCGGCTTCCATGACTCTTTCGTCGGCGGTTGATTCGCGCGCCAATACCTGGACGACACGGGCCTCCATGTTGAACAACTCCGTCCATCAAATTTTTTTGGTCTCCGGCTCCCTCCGGAGCGGCCTCCAGGTCGGTGATACCATCACCATCACTTTCAAGGGGCCGATCAAGTCGTCACGATTCGGTTCCCTCCAGTTTCTTTCCGGGTGCAGCAATCCGGACAAACCGGACGTGACCATCTCCACGCACGGTTACGGCGCTGTTGTGGCGATCCCGGTCAAGACGTCGGCACCCGGTGAGATCATTGTTGGAGTGATCCAGGTAGATCGGCGAAAGAGCCCGGTTTACACTCCGAAGTTGTGGAAACAGGTCGGGACGCCTGATGATTTCGGACAGAGCGCCGGCACGGTTGGTCTGCAAAATACCTACCTCTACACGCCTGCACCCGCAGCCTCCACCTACCAGCCGGATGGTTCCTTTAACGTGGCCAAGAGTTGGTCGTTTGTCGCCGTCGCCTTCAAGTAGTCCGGGAGGCCACGGCGTCGTGTAGGGAGGGCCGATTGACCCAATCACCCCGGTGCGACGACCATTTTTCCTGCTTTCCTAATTCCAGTTCTCTTTCTGGTTTTCTCGCTTCCAAGTTCAGATCATTCGGCTCCAGTAAATCCTGTCTAGAGTTCCGCGCCGGCACGCAAATAAATCGGTAACGGCCCAACCTCGACGCGAATGGTTCCATCGACCGGCGTTACTTCCGTGGCGTGCCCGAGCATATCAATCAGCTTTAAAGGAGATTTACCCACCGGAACGTTCACAATTTTGGGGCCCGCCACGTTCCAGAGCATAAGCAGGGGAGGGGATTTGGGCGTCGTCCCGGGATCGAAGCGAAACGCGAAGTAACCCTCCTCGCCGTCGCTTAACACATCGACCAGCCGCGGGGCCGGCATTAATTTTCTCATTACCGCCACGGCGTGCGCCGAAGGTCGCCACGTCCCGTCCTTTAGGAAAAATCCGCCATTAAAATTGTCCGTATCCGACGCGAACATGATATGGACGCGGCTCACCCCAAGGCGCTGGGCATAGGCGTAGAGCCGGCAGACGTAGGCAGCTTGCAATTCCGGACTGACCTGCGTGCCGGTCGTCGCATAAAATCCGCCCTCTTTCTGCGAGACGGGCCAGCCAACCTCGGTGTACCAAATCGGCGTATCGCTCTTCTTATAATCAGCAAGCGTTCGGCGGATCGTGGCGAGGCTGGACGCAACACTGTATTGGCCCCATGACCGAACGGAATACGTCTCCGGCGGGACCGGTTCCACATAAGGATGCGTCGATAAAATGTCATAACTGGCCGCCACCGCCGCGTCGGCTTTATGCACGTTTTGAATAAACCGCATGTCGCCGGCCCCCGATCCGCCCGCGCCGAACCCGACCACCGCCACTTCCTTTGAGCAAGCCTTGGCCGCCCCGTAAGCCGCCACCAGAAGCTTCGAGTATAACGACTCGCGGCTCGTTTCTAACTCAGCCAGGGGACGTTTGTCCGGTGGAATGAGGTATTGGAAGTTTGGTTCGTTCCAGATTTCGAGATAACGAAGCGGCCGGTTGGGCACCTCGGGGTGCTCACGGAAAAAACTGCCGCCCGGCCCGTAGCGGGTCAGCAGAGAAGTGATGCTCTCCGTATAGCGACGAATGAAGGCGGCGTCCTGTTCCGCCGTCGCGTCGAGCATGTGCGGAGGCTTGAGGCTGTGACTGCGCAGAACTTCCACGTCATCTTCTGCGAAAGCCTGCATGGCCTGGTCGTCCAGGGGCCCGCCGCAACGGAATGATTGCCAGCCCACTTTGCCAATGGATTCGCGCAGTTTCAGATATTCGTTAGACCAGGTGTAAAGTCCGTAGATGCGGGGATTAGCCACGGCCTGTTCGAGAATGCTCCGTAAGGGCGGCAGGGGCGGCTTTTCCCAGGCCCAATGACCGGGAATGATGGTGGGCTGGGCCAGCTGGCCGCGCCTCGCTTCACCGACATGATCGCTCCCGGGAACAACCGGCTCGGATTCGTTAGTCTCCCGAAAGAAACGAAGAATAACTTCCGCATAAACCTGGTGCCCCAAAAGCCCGGGATGGTTGATGCAATTGTGTACTTGCGACGAGGGCGGAATGCCGCGGCTCGCCAGGTTAGCGATCTCGGCACTGACATCGGCCAGCGCCACGCTCTCTTCTCTGGCCAGGTCCAGCATCGCCTGGCGGTAGGCGGGCCACCGCGCGAAGACGCCGGATTTCTGCCAGGGGTAGGGGGCCTCGCCCGCCACGATCATCACTTCAATCTGCGCGGCCCGCGCCTTTTGGATGATGGTGCGCAGATCTTCCTTGAACTTCTCCGGCGGATTGCCCGGTCCCTTGCCCACTGGTCCGGCCGCATCGTTCGCTCCGAAGTCGATCAGGAGAAGATCGGCCTGGGCCGGGATAACCGTTTGGTCGATCAGCTCCAGCCCGTAGCGGGTGTCGGTCCCGCCTTGGAAAGCCGCGATCGGCGTAACAGTAGCCTTGGGAAAGGCCTTTCGTAACCCGATCACCACACGACTGGCAAATCCCAGATTCTTGTCCGTCCAGAGATCCGCCCACCAGTGAGGCGTCTCCGCCCCCACCGTGATGCTTGCGCCCAGAAACGCGATCTTGAGCTCTTCACCGTCGTGCAACTTCTTTAACGACTTGGAAACACCCTGCGCGTTGACCGGTTGAATCGCCGGGGTTGGCGCTATGGGAAAAATCTCATGCTGCGTCACCGCGTATTCCGTCTCTGCCGGGGCGGGCGCTTGGCCGTTGAAATAGGGATTGGCCGCCGCCTTCCAGGGAGCGAGGTAAATTCCCGCCAACGCCGTGCAGCCTGCATCCGCTTGCGGAAGCGCGGGGCAGACCATGGCGGAAATTCCCTTTTTCACGGTTGGCTTGCCCGTGGCGTCGACCTGGATTAAATCGAGACGCTGGGTCGTGTAATCGGCCGTCGCGCGGATTTCCGATTCGTTAGGCGGCCCCAGGCCTCCGTGCAGATTCGCGATCTGGCCCCAGTCTGGGTTGTATAGGTAGTCCTGGCCGGCCTTGAATGTTTTGGAGCCGTCCGCCTTGGTCACTACCACCGAATTCGCCAGAAACGCTCGATAAAGATGACCCAGGATGCGAGTGCCTTCTTCGTCCTGTTTTGGGCTTAGATTAAAGGTGTTGGGCGCCTGGCCGGGCTTGGCCGGCGGCCATGGATCCCACGCGTCATAAAATTCAGCGTGATCGCGCGGAGTTTTTCCCGAGACCGAGACATGCCGCGTTTCCGGTGCGCTGAACGAGAGGCGGGTTTCCGGCACGCTCACCTCGGAGCCGTCCGCCAGTTTCACACGCCCCGGCCCGACCGTCACCGCCAGCGCGGCCGGGTCAAGCGGCCGCACCATCACCTCCGGCCCAGCCGCGGCCGATCCCTCCACTACCAGGCACAACAATATCGCGACGAGGCGGGGGAGGATTGAGTCAATCATAGCTACGAGTGCCGCGACCTTATTCCTACTCTTAAACTTACCCCCCCGCTCGCGAAGGCCTTCGGATTTACTCTCGCCCTCCGTGCCCGTAGTGAACTCCGTGCGAGCATCAATTCCCATTCTGGAAGAAACTGAAATACAGACAGGATTGACAAGATTAACCGGATTAAAAACAGACAGGATCGCAGGTTAGGGGCCGTTCAACGAACGAGCCGCCCGCGCACGACTACCGTCCTTAGTCTCGACGGCGGACTTCGTAGAGGACCAAATATTTACTCCTTTCCTACCTTCCTAATTCAAACTCTCCTCCTGGTTTCTTGGCTTCCAGATAAAAGAAGGAATTTTAACCACGGATAACACAGATGGGCACGAATAGGGGATAAAAGCCGGCCCGTAGTCAGAGTGCCGCGACCCTGTCCCTACTCTCTAACTTACTCTCCCGCCCGCGAAGGCTTTCAGAGTTACTCTCGAACTTCGTGTCCACCGTGGACTCCGTGCGAGAAAAAGAGAAACAGGATTCGGGCGTTCCGGGCAATCGCCCTAACGGGGAAATCCTCCTAAATCCTGTGGGAAAATTCCCAACCCAACACTACTTGCCAGCGATCGCGTCGATTTGTTTCTGCACAGCAGCCTTTTGCTCGTCCGTGATGCCCTCAAACGTTAGGATTTTTTCGAATGCCTTGCGCGCTTCCGCGTAATTCTTTTCCGCGAGATAGCAACGCGCAATCCCCGTCTGCGCCGCGATTTTGTCATTCGGCTTGAGGTCGGTTTTCGCGAGGGTCTTGGCATAGATCGCGCGCGCCTCGTCGAATTTCTTTTGGGCGATCAACACCTTGGCCATGCCGCCTTGGGCACGTTGCAGCACGGCCGGCGGTGGATTCAGTGCTTCCACCTTCGCGTATTCGGCTTTGGCTTCTTCATACTTCTTCTCTTTCGCGTAGGTATCGCCGATGCCCATTTGAGCATAGCCTTTCTCGTTCGGCTTCGTCGCCAGCTTCATCGCCTCCGCCAAGTCGGCGCGCGCACCTTCCGGATTACCCGCCGCGCTTTTCTCCGTGGCCGCTTTCATCGCATCCTTAAAGGTAGTGGTCCCCGCCGTTTTTTCGGCTCCGGCCGGATCCGCTGACTGCGCCGTTTTCGCGGGGGCGGCGGATTTGGCCGGCACCGCCGACTTGGCGGATGATGCAGTTTTGGCGGGCGCCGTGGATTCCTGTGCCGGGGCCGGCTCTTCCTCCTGCGCGCCAGCGAATGACACCGACATGGCCAATGCGATAAAACCGGTCGAAATCAAGCTCAACGTGATCGACCTGAGAGATGAGCCATGCAGAAAGTTTTTCATCCGCTGACTGTAGGGTTTCGACTTACACGGCACAAGGCAAATTCGGTTATCGCTTGGCCTATCAGGATCATTTTACAGCAATGGCTCGCACGGAGTCCACTACGGGCACGAAGTAAGAATGCAGGATAAAGTGACATTTCCGCGAGACGCCCGCATCCAGACGACGGCGGCTTTGTTCCTACTATTCAACATATGCCCCGATCGCGAGGGTTTCGCAGTTACTCTCTCTATCTTCGTGGCCGTTGTGACCGTCGTGCGAGGAAATCCGCGGTTAAATCTCTCTTTTTCCCTAACGAACCAAATCCGCGCCCGCCTAGCTTCAAGCGGCTCGCTTGCTAAGAATCTGTTAAATCCTGTCAAAAAAATCCTGTAGCTTCACTTTCGAGGTTCGGGGAAACAAACCGGCAACTACGTAAAAAGATATTGACCACTTCCGCCCGTTCTGATGAAGTCGAAATCCTTCGCGAAATCCGCGGCGGCTTGGCCAAGAGCGACAAACGCTTCGCCACGCTTCCCTCGGGCTCGCGGGA
>JBBRQE010000063.1:0-18222 GCA_038226905.1 Chthoniobacterales bacterium
TATCGAATTCCTGCGGATATTTTTCCACCTTGGCGAAACGATCCTGCGCAGAAATCTCGCCCGGGATAATCTTGATGGCGCGCGGGGGACAAATGAATTCGCACAACTGGCAGGCCACACAGCGGATGCGATCGTCCGTGTCGCGCACCAGCGCGGGGGCGCCGCGATAGTAATCGGGCAGTTCCTTGTCCCGGCGTTCCTCCGGATATTGCATGGTCACTTTGGTGCGCCCGAGGACCATGTTCTTAAAGTGATTGATGGTGATGAAAAGGCCACCCACGATGGCGGGCAGATAAAGCCGCTCCCGCCAATTCAGATTGGGACGTTTAACGAGAATGGCCATGTCAAAGAGGCAGGAACGCGATGATTCCCGCGGCGATAAAAATGTTGACCAGCGCGATCTCAAAGAAGAAGAGCCAGCCGAGGCGCATGAGTTGATCGTAGCGGAAACGGGGAAGCGTCCACCGCACCCAGATAAAGAAGAACAAGAGTGCCGCCACTTTGCCGAAAAAGGTGGCGATGTTAAAGAGGCCGCCGGCAAGGCCGCGCCATCCCGGCGCGCTGCCATTGACCACCGCCCAATGAAATCCTCCGTGCCACGAAGGCAGGGGCAGGTGCCAGCCGCCCAAAAAGAGCGTCACGATCACGGCCGAGCCTGTAATCATGGCCGCATATTCACCGAGAAAAAAGAGGGCGAACTTCATGGAAGAATATTCGGTGTGATAACCACCGGCCAGTTCCTGCTCGGCTTCGGGGAGATCGAAGGGGAGGCGATTCGTTTCGGCGAAGATCGCGACCATGAAGACAAGAAAGGAAATGAGCATCGGAACGGCCAGGAACCATTTGGTCAGGTTGGTCCAGTCGCCCACGAACGGCGCAATCATCCAGCCATGCTCGATCTGGTAGCGCACCACTTCGGTGAGGCGAAGCTGTCCCACGATCAGAAAAATGGGAATGACGGAGAGACCGAGGGAGAGCTCGTAGGAAATCATCTGCGAACTGGAACGGACTCCGCCCAGAAAGGGATACTTGGAGTTGGAAGCCCAGCCGGCCATGACGATGCCGTAAACGCCTAACGAAGAAATGGCGAAGACATAGAGAATACCAACGTTAATATCGGCGATAACCATGGGGACGCCGAAAAGAGTGCTGCCGAAAGGCACAACGGCGATGGTGATGATGGCGGGCATGACCGCGAGAGCGGGGGCCAGCCAGTAATAGAGCGTGTTAACGGGCCGCGGCGTGAAGTCTTCCTTAAGAAGGAGCTTGAAAGTATCGGCGATCGGCTGGAAAAGCCCGGCTGGACCCACCCGATTGGGGCCGGGCCGGTCCTGGATGAAGGCGCTCACGCGGCGTTCCGCGTAAACCGTGTAGGAGACCATCGGTAAAATGACGACAAAGAGAATGCCGACAATTTTGAGCAGCGATATGAGAACGAACAAAGGATCCATGTCTCGTTAGGCGATGGTTTGGGCGACGGGGCCTTCCGCCGGCTTATGCTCCGGCTCCAGGATTGGAAGGCCGAGGTCCCCGATTTTGCTTAAAGTCAGACCAGCCAGGGCCGGCACCGTCTCGCTCATTTGCCGGAAAACGTCTTCGATGGTGTAAACACCGTTGCTTCCGGTGAGCGCCTGGTAAAGATCGCGCAAAATCTCCCAATCGTCGCGCGCCTGGCCGGGCGGGCGCACGGCGCGGTTCAGGCGCTGTAAGCGACCCCGGCCGTTGATCATGGAGCCTCGTTTTTCCGCGAAAGCAGCCGAGGGAAGAAGAGCGGTCGCAAAATCGGTGGCCTCGTTGGCCAGAATATTCATCAGAATCAGGGAGGGCAGATTGGAAAGCTGGCTGGCGGACAGGCCAAAGTGGATGGGGTTCTCGCCGAGGCAGACCAATGCTTTAACCTGCCCGGAAGTAATCGCCTCGGAAATGGCGGGGAGCTGGGAGCCCGGGTTGTTCGTTAGTCCGAGCAATTGCACGCCGTTTGTATTGGGATTGAGATCTTTACTGAGCAGGATGTCATCGCCCGGACCAAAGCGCGGCACGATGTCCACGAACTGGGCGCCGAGAGAGCGAGCCAGCTGACTGGTTAGCCAAAGCTCTTCGTTAGTCATGCGGCCGGAAGCGACAATGGCGACTTCCCAGCCGCTGAAGTGTTTCAACTGGAGGGAGGCATGAGTAATGGCGGTCTTCCAATCGGACGGGACGAGCTTGTTATTCTGCAGGATACGCGGATCGAGCAATCGTTTCTCCGATTCGACATAGGCAAAGTTGAGCCGGCCGAAGTCGCACATCCACGATGAGTTGACCGCGTTGTTTTCGCGGGGCGTCTGCCGATAGAGAACGTCTTCGCGCGTGCCGATCAATGTGTTGCAGCCGGTGGCGCAGCTGGTGCAGAAACTCTTTGTCTCTTTCAGAAACCAGACGCGCATCTTGAACCGGAAATCGGTCGAGGTGAGAGCCCCGACCGGGCAAATGTCGACGGTGTTGAGCGAGTAATTATTTTCCAGTCGCTTGCCCGGATGCGCCGTCAAGACAGTGTGGCTGCCCCGGTCGGTGAAGCCCAGCACGTCATCGTGCGCAATTTCCTGGCAGAAACGGATGCAGCGGGAGCAGAGGATACATCGTTCGTCATCCAGAGTGACGCGCGGACCCAGTTCCACGTTCTTGGGTTTCTTGACCTTGTTCTCCAGAAAGCGCGAAGCTTCATTGCCATATTGCACGCTGAATTCCTGCAGCCGGCATTCGCCCGCCTGATCGCAGATCGGACAATCGAGCGGATGATTGATGAGAAGAAACTCCATGACGCCGCGGCGGCACTCGTCCACGAGGGGCGAAGAGGTGCGCACGCCCATGCCTTCGGAAACATCCTGTGCGCAGGAGATTTGCGGACGGGGCATCCAATTGATGATGGGTTTGCCATCTTCGCCAAGTTCCGGTTTGCGATCGGGCCCCATTTTCGGCAGGCCCATTTCGATCAGACACATGCGGCAATTGCCGGGGGAACTGAGCTTCTTGTGATAGCAGTAACGCGGCACGTATTGCCCGGCCGTCTCGCACGCCTCGATCAGACGTGTCCCTTTGGGGAACTGATGCCAGACGCCGTCAATCTGCACGTTGACCAACGGAACTGAAGGATCTTGAGGCATAAATTGATCTCAAATGGTCCCGGCGGCGCCGGCTTTTTCCCAGCCCGGGTCGTGGGCGAGGGGAACGGTGGGGATTGTTTCGTCCTGGATGAGTTCGCCCGAAGTCAGTTCGGGCGGGAGCGGCGGGGGAGAGGCTTTGAGAGCGCGCTGCGAAAATTCTTCGGGGAACTTGTCGACAAAACTCTGAGTGGGCCAAGCGCAGGCTTCGCCAAAAGCGCAAATGGTGCGGCCCGCGATATTATCCGCCACCGTTTTCAAGGTGCGCGGATCCTCTACCACGCCGCCCCCGAGCAACATTCGATCGGTTATCTTTTTCATCCAGAGCGAGCCTTCACGACAAGGTGTGCACTGACCGCAGCTTTCGTGCGCATAGAACTCGTTGATGTTGTTGAGCGCCCAGACCATGTCGCGCGAGTCATCCAGCACAATAACCCCGCCGGAACCGGCCATGGAGCCGGCCGCTGCCAGCGAATCGAAGTCCATCGGGATCTCGTCGATGGCCATCTCCTGCTCAACCATCGATCCGTCCGGCTGCTTTTGCTTTAGCTTAAATCGTTCGTCCGCGCGGAGCACCTTGGCCGAACTGCCGCCGGGGATAATGGCCTTTAGACTTCGTCCAAATTTCAAGCCGCCCGCCATATCGTAGATGAGCTGGCCCATTGTGACTTTGCCCACTTCCACCTCGAAATAGCCCGGCCGCTGGACGTCGCCGCTCACGCAAAGTATGCGCGTGCCTGTGTTGTTCGGCCGGCCCAGCCGGGCGTAGTCCGCGCCACCCATGGCAATGATATGTTTTATATGACAGAGCGTCTCGACGTTATTCACGATCGTCGGAGCGAGGTAGAGGCCGAGCACGGCCGGAAAATACGGTGGCTTAATGCGCGGATAAGCGCGTTTTCCCTCGAGCGATTCGATCAGGCCGGTTTCTTCGCCGCAAATGTAAGCGCCCGCCCCGCGGTGAATGTAAACTTCGACGTCGAAGCCGGTCCCCAGAATGTTTTTGCCTAGAAAATTGTGGGCGCGGGCTTCCTCGATGGCGCGCTCGAGGATCAGGGCGCCCTCCGGAAATTCTCCTCTTATATAAATGTAGGCGGTGCGAGCGTTAAGCGCGAAACAGGAGATGAGAATGCCTTCGAGGAGCTGGTGCGGATCGTCATGGATGATGTATCGATCCTTGAACGTGCCAGGTTCGGACTCGTCCGCGTTGCAGATGAGGTAGACCGGCTTTTTCTCGTCTTCTTTAATGAAGCCCCACTTCACTCCGCAGGGGAATCCGGCACCGCCGCGCCCGCGCAAGCCAGACGTTTTCACTTCGCTCACGATATCGGCGCGCGACATCGTGACGGCTTTCTCCAGTTGCTGGTAGCCGCCATCGCGCAGGTAGGTATCGATGTCGGGCTTCCATTCAGGGCGCCCGATGTTCTTGAAGATAAGACGGTGCTCGAGCGGATGAGGGGGGTTGATATTTGTCGGGCGAGGAGGGCTGGTTAGGAGAGCGGCCGCGTTTTCCGGTTGGACTTGTTCGTGCAGCGCGTCGTTCACCATGCAAACAGGCGCTGTGCCGCAGCTCGCCAGACACTCCACGAACTCGACGCTGTATTGGCCGTCCGCACTGACCCGAACGGGATTATGCATCCCGCTGTCGTGCGCGTGGAGATCGATCCCACAGGTGCGAGCCAGTTCATCGCGCAGCTGATAACTTCCCGCCATGGCGCAACTGAGTGTCCGGCACACGCGCAGATGCGTGCGACCGGCAGGTTTCTGCCGGAACATCGGGTAGAAAGTAACGAGCTCGAGAATGTTGATGGGCTGCAGCCCGAGCCGGGCGGCGATCCAGTTAACGCCGTCGTCCCCGATGAATCCGAAATGCTCCTGCCAAAGATGAAGAATGGGCAGGGCCGCGCTGCGCTTGCGCTCCTCCGGATATTGGCGAATGGCCGCTTCAATTTTCCGCTCCATCTCGGCGGGAACGCTGGGGCTCGTCGAGTTCACCGGCTTTGGCTTATTCCGAAAGAGTGCTTTTTTTCGATTGCACCTTGTCGTCTCTAAATTCGATGGTGACCGACTCTTTGCCCTGCCGGTAAACATAAGTGGTGGTCTTGTTCACGAGAAGCTCCCTCGTATCAATCGCGGTGGGCTGACCGAGAATCGATTCCACCTGTTTTTTGGCCATTCCATCCGTCACCTCATTCACATTCGCTCTCGTAATTTTCCGGTCGCTACAGCCGCCGAGCATTCCCACCAAGACAGCCATGGCAAAAAGGAGGGCAACGCCTTGCATTCTTCTGGCCAGGGACATTTTAGCTAAAAAGCGTTGCGGCCTACTGCGTTCCTAAGTTGGTGTCTTTGCTTTCCAACTCGTCGTTCTTAAATGTCAGTAGCACGAATTTTTGACCATCTTCCCAGCGATACGTGGTCTTTTGAAACAGGACCATGTTTTTGCTCTCCGTGGTGGTGGGCGCCCCGAGGATCTGCTGAGCCTGTCCCTTGGACATACCGGTGGTGATTTGATTGTAATTCGCCAGGGTCAGCTTCGATCCGGAGAGCACGTTACGGTTGCAGGCGGCCTGGCTCAGCAGGACCAACGCAGCCATGACCGCGGCCATGAAATGGAATTTCAACGGGTTCATTTTTATCTGTCGCATTCCCCCATGACGAAGTCCAGACTTCCCAGGATTGCGACCACGTCACTAATCATAGAACCGGGCAAAATTTCCGGCAAGATGCTCAGGTTAACGAAAGAGGGCGCGCGAATTTTGAGGCGATGGGGCACGCCGCCGCCTTTACTATTAATGTAGAAGCCGAGTTCGCCTTTCGGATTCTCCGCCGCGAAATAGACCTCCCCGGGGGGGGCCTGCAGACCTTCGGTCACCACGATAAAGTGGTGAATCAATTCCTCCATCTTGGTCAGGACCTGGGCTTTGGGCGGGACCGCGTTCTTGAAGTCGGCTACGTTAATGGGACCGCCCGGCAGCTTGTCGATTACCTGGCGCAGGATGAGGGCGCTTTGTCGCATCTCTTCCATGCGCACCAGATAGCGATCGTAACAATCACCCGCGCTGCCCACCACGACCTCAAAATCGTATTGGTCGTAACCAAGATAGGGATGTTTGCGGCGCAGATCATGTTCGACTCCGCTTCCACGCAGGTTCGGTCCCGAGATGCCGTAGGCAATGGCGCGATCACGCGGGATGACCGCGATATCCTTGGTCCGGTCCACGAATATGCGGTTCCGCGTCAGGAGATCGCCGCATTCATTGAGGGCGGGGCCGAAGGCCTCGAGAAATTTGTTCAAAGCGGGCACAAAGGTGTCTGGCAAATCGCGGATCTGCCCTCCCACGCGCGTGTAGGAAGTGGTGAAGCGTGCGCCGCTGATGATCTCGCACAGATCGTAAATCTTTTCGCGCTCGGTGAAGGAGTAGAGGAACACCGTCATGGCGCCGAGATCGAGAGCCATGGCGCCGAGGCCCATGAGGTGAGCGGAAATCCGGGCCAGTTCGCAGCAGATGACGCGGATGGCCTGGCCGCGCGGCGGGATCTCCCAGTTCATTAGTTTTTCCACGGCCAGCGCGTAGGCGACATTGTTGGCGAGGGGCGCCAGATAATCGAGCCGGTCCGTGTAGGGGACGAACTGGTTGTATTGCATGTTCTCAGCGATTTTCTCGTCGCCTCGATGCAAATAACCAATGTCCGGCGTGGCCTTGGTGATGACCTCCCCATCAAGCTCGAGCACGAGGCGCAGGACCCCGTGGGTGGCCGGATGGGAGGGGCCCATGTTGAGCACCATTTTTTCGCCAATATCGCCGTCGCTTTCGCGAAGTTTGGCTTCAGCCTCGGCCACCCGTGCAGCCGGGTCTGATGCTTCGATTTCGCGCACGGTGAAGGGCATAAGATCGCTTATGCTCGCGAGCCTCATAGCAGGTGCAAGAGCAAAAATCGCCGGACTTTCGGCGGTGCGCGCCGTGGACGACCGTACGACGCGAGGAGCCCGGCGGATGGAAGGAATTATGGCGAAGGTGACGCCGGCGGTGTTTCCACCGACTGCAACGTTCTTTCTTCCGCAGGTGTAGCCGCAGGAACCGGTGGTGGTGTGGCCAGATTCTCCGACCGCGGACTCACCGAAGTCGGTCTGCTCGTGCGGGGCGACAGCTTTATTTCATCCTTTTGTTTAGGCTGAGATGTTTTCTTAACGGGCCGTTTCTTAGGCGCGGAACCGGCGTTCGGCACAAGCTGGACGGACACTGGATTCGGATAGAGCGAGAACATCGCGCCCGAGCCGGCATCAACCGCGAGCCCGATGAGGCCGCCGGCCACGGCGTTGCCCGCCATGGCAGCGCCGCCCGTGGCGGATGCTTTGCTCTCCACCCTGATCGTTTGCGAGATGTAGCCGGGCTTGCTCACGGTCACGCTGAGACTTTCGCGGCGGCTCTTGATGAATTTTGCCGGGGTCACACCTTTTTCTCCGGTGGAAAGCGTGACTTGCGCTCCGGGTGGCTGACTTTGCACGGAGAGTTTGTCATGCACTCCACGCGTAATGGTGGCGCAGGAAACGAATAGGAAGGGCAGGAGGGCGAGGGCGAATTTGATCAAGGTGACAATGATAGAGAGCGGGCGATCTTTCGGGAAGCCGAATGTGATGAGAGTCTTTGCCTTGCTAACCATTTTTTCAACATGAAGAAGATAGCGTTGTTATTTGCTGGCCAGGGGGCCCAAGCAGTCGGTATGGGCCGTGAATTGGCGGATGAATTTCCGGTGGCGGGCAAGTTGTTCCTTCAGGCGGATGAAATTCTCGGCCGGAAGCTATCCGAGATCGCCTGGAACGGGCCGATTGAGGAATTGACGAGGACCTCCAACTGTCAGCCGGCCCTCTTCGTGCATGGTCTGGCCTGTCTGGCCGCCTTGCGCGAAACGGTGGGCGATTTCGTCGTGACGGGCGCAGCTGGCTTGTCCCTCGGTGAGATGACGGCGCACGCCGCGGCCGGCACGTTTGATTTTGAGAGCGGCCTCCAACTCGTGCAGAGACGGGGCGAGCTCATGGACGCAGCCTGTGCCGCCACATCAGGGGGAATGGCTGCGATGATCGGGGCCGCTGAAAATTCCGTTAGGCAATTGGCGGCTGACCAGGATGTCGACATCGCCAACATAAACGCGCCGGGTCAGATCGTGATTTCCGGGGAGCTCGCCAAAGTCGAGGCGGCCGTTGGCGTTGCGCGGGAACACGGGATCCGGCGCGCCACCCTCCTTAACGTGGCGGGCGCGTATCACTCGCGTTTGATGGAGGAGGCCTATCAGAAATTGGGGCCCGCTCTCCTCGAAGTGAAAATGCAGCCGCCGCGCTTCCCGGTCATGAGCAATGTGACCGGCGAGGAAGTCAAAACGCTGCCGGAGATTCGGCGCGCCCTGCAGGATCAGGTAACGTCGACGGTCCGATGGGTCGATTGCGTGGAGAGTTTGTTCAACATGGGTTGTGAACTTTTCATTGAGCTGGGTCCGGGCGGAGTGCTGGCCGGGTTGTTGCAGCGCACCCGCAAAGGGGCCGAAGTCATATCGGTGAGTAACGCCGAGTCGGTTCGCGCCTGCGCGGAGCAAATGCGCATGGGAGCCTAGGCAGCGCGAGGTGCCGGAAGGAGAAAAGTTGCGCGACCGGAGCGCGAGGGTAGCCTCCGTTTGTGACATTACAAGAACGGGTGGACGCCGACTTAACAGAGGCGATGCGTGCGCGTGATACGGTGAGGCTGGGTGTTTTACGGATGCTCAAGTCGGCCTTGAAATACGCGGCCATTGAAAAGGGAGGAGCGGAGGTGGAGTTGGACGACACCGAGGCGCTGCCGGTTATCCGCAAGCAGGTGAAGCAACGACAGGACTCGATCGAGAGCTTCGACAAAGGCGGGCGCCCCGAGTTGGCTGCCAAGGAAAAGGAAGAGCTGAAGGTCTTGCATGGTTACCTGCCGCAACAGATGGGGGCGGAGGAGGTTTCGAAGGTTGTGCGTGAGACGATCGCGGAACTGAAGGCCACCACCAAGGCGCAGATGGGCGCGGTCATGAAGGCGTTGCAATCGAAAATTGGCGGACGGGTGGATGGCAAGGCACTTAGTCAGGAAGTTTCGCGTCAGTTAATGCCGGGTTGAAGCGGGCTGGTTCGCGCCCGAAGCTGGGTGCGATTCATTCATTTTATAAACATGCTCAGCGCCATCATCGTCGCCGCGGGCAGCAGTCGGCGCATGGGTTTCGACAAACTGACGGCGTCGGTCGCCGGTCAAATGGTTGTCCAGCACGCGATCGACGCTTTTGCCGGGACCGCGTCGGTTTGCGAGATCATCGTGGTGACGCGCCCCGATCGATTATCCGAAATGGAGAACCTGTTTGGTGCTCTGTCCAAAGCGGTTCGAGTGGTGGCTGGCGGGGAACAGCGTCAGGATTCGGTCAGGGCCGGACTCGAAGCGATCAGCGACAGGGCCCAATTCGTGGCGGTGCATGACGCGGCGCGCCCTCTGGTTACGTCGGCCCAGATTGAAAACGTTTTCGCGGCGGCTCGTCTCCACGGCGCGGCCGCCCTGGCTGAACCCGTCACCGATACGCTGAAGCGGGTGGACGAAAAACTTTGCGCGAGAGAATCGATCAATCGCGAAAAGGTGTACGCCATGCAGACGCCGCAAATCTTTGCGCGTGAGCTTTTGGAAGAAGCCTACCGCGCCATTTTTGCCGAGAATTTGCAGATCACTGACGAAGCCTCGGCCCTCCAGCATCTGGGGCGCTCAGTCGTCCTTGTGCCCGGTTCCGATTTTAATTTCAAGATCACGGTCGAACGCGATCTGCGTCTGGCTGATTATATCCTGCGTGAACGAATGGGGGGCTCCTGAGTCTCAACGCTCAAACCAGCATGGGATCGATCGGCACGAGCGGCCGGATCAATTCAACGATGGCCGGAATATCACGTGTTTTGAATGCGCGGCCGCGCCGGCGCAGCTTGGCTGATTCCAGTTCATGCACCTGGATGAGGTTGCCGTTCTTCCACGTCCAGGCGTCCGGATTATAGGGGCCGACCCGGCGCGGATCGGTCCACGTATGGATGGACAACAACCGGTCGGTGACGGCCGCCGCGATGTGCATGGGGCCGCTATCGACGCTGATGATGAAGCGCGCGACGCGGAGCAAGCGGATGAGTTGAAGGAGGGAAGTTTGATTCGTTAGTTCGACGCAATTATCCGGCGCTTTAAATTTGCGAGTCGATTTGCCGACGACCACGACCCGGGTGGGAGCAAAGGCCAGGCAGATTCCTTCGATGACCGCGTTCGATAACGACTTGCTTTGGCCGCGAGCGAACGGGTGCAGGAGAATAAAGGGAGGATACTCATCGAAACGCGGGAGGGGATCCCCGCTGGGAATGGGGCAGCGGAGGTTATCGCCCACGGCTGCGCCGGCTAACTCGGCCAGCTTCAAGTACCTCTCGACGGCATGCTGGCGGGTGTTGACCTTGGCGCTGCGATGATAGAACCATCGCGAGCCTTCCCGTCCGTCGCTCATGCCAAAAACCTGTTCCGCCTTGCTCGCTTTGGCGATAAGCGCACTGCGCAACAGTCCCTGGAAATCCAGGGCTAGCTCAGGCTTTAAGGCTTTTGTCTTTTTCAGCCAGGGCATCAGGCTACGCGAGGCACCCAGACCGCGCAGCTCGCCCCTCGGGAAAATATGGACGTGGTTAACATCCTGGTTGCCCCGCAGGAGTGGCGCCCACTCCGGGTTGATCACCCAGGTGATGTCGGCCCGCGGATAGCTGTCGCGTAAAGCCGCGACCGCCGGCAGGGTGTGCACCACGTCACCGAGCGAACTGGGTTTTATGATGAGGATCGATTTCAGAGGCAAAGTCCAGAATTCAGAAGCGAAATCCCGGTCTTGTCGATCTTATCTTCCGTGCGCCAGCCGCTCAGCCAGCAGACGGGGCAGACCTGCCTGGATAATCTTCTCCTGCGCGGTTGGCAGATCATATTTCACACGACGCAGGTCCACGATGTTGTACTCGGTGTCGAAGATGCAGTAGCTGGAGCGCCAATCCCCGTCCCGCGATTGACCGACGCTCCCCACGTTAATGAAATACTTCTTGCCGGGCGTAATGCGTAACTGATCGATCTTGCTCCGCTGGACGCCATCTTCGCGGACGAAAGCCATGGGGACATGGGTATGGCCAAAAAAACAGACCGCCGTGTACTGATAGGTAAAACTGGCGACGGCATCGAGGTTGTTGAAGACGTAGCCCCATTGGCCGGGCGTATCGAGCGTGGCGTGCACGATGGTGAAGTCGCGCACCTGGCGTTGTAAGCGCAGATCGCGCAGCCATTCCCGATCTTCCTTCGTCAGGTTTTCCCGGGTCCATTCGATGGCGTGTTCGGCCAACTCATTAAAGTCGCGGGAAGATTCGAAGAGAGAGGCCTGCTCATCGTGATTCCCTTTGATGGTCGGGCAGCCCATCTCGCGGATGCGATCGACGCATTCGTGCGGATTGGCGTTGTAGCCCACCACGTCGCCGAGGCAGACAAAATGCGTGCAGGATTGTTGTTGCGCGTCTTCCAGGACAGCCTCGAGTGCCTCAAGATTGGAGTGGATGTCACTGAAAATGGCAAAGCGCATGCGAGTCTGATAGTTTCGGGCCGGGGCGGTGCAGGAAGCGCAGGATTATATACTAGAATTCGCGGGAGACGAGTCCCGCTGAGGAAATTTACGCCCGCCCCGCCAGCGAGTGGAGTAGGCGTGATTCTAGCCTTTGCCGGCGTTCCCGTCAGGGGACCGTTCTCTTTCCGGAATACGTTCCTCCGGCGGTAGGTGGAGCTTTTCTTCCAGAGCTTTTAGGCGTGCCAGCAAAGTGGGAAGCCGCTCCCGCTCTCCCGACTCGTAAAGTTGCCGCAACTGTTTATAGGCGTCGCTCTCGTGCCCCTCGCAATAAGACAACTCGTAGGCCGCGAACCGCTTGTCGTAGCTGGGGGCCCCGGGCAATTGCGCGGCTTTCCCATACATCTCAGAGGCGTGGAGATGATCTTTGTACTTATCCTGGTAGAGACGGGCCAGCGATTCATAGAGTTGCGGTTTGTCCGGATTATAACGAATACCGCGCTCCAGAAAATCCTTGCCCAGCGCAAAATATTCGCGCTGCACTTTTATGCGGAGCGCCTGCCTCGGGACACTCTCATCGCGCAAGGCCGCCGCGCTGGCGTTCCAAGCCATGTGCCAGGCGGCCATGTCCCAAAAAAGAACCGAGCGCGGTTGCAGCGTGGTGGCCTGACGAAAGAGCAAAAGGACGCGGCCCCATTCGGTTCGCTCCCAGGCGACGTGCGCCTGGATGAAAAGAAAATCGGCCACCAGCGATCGAAAGCCGCTCAAGGCCGCGATGAAACCCAGTTGTCCGATCTGTTCGCGCAGGGTGAGGTTAAACTCGACGCCTTGGAAATGCAGAGCGCGATGTTCGAGAGCGAGGCGTCGTTCCAGCGGCAACTTAATCGCGCCAAAGAAGAGTACGAGGGCGAGGACAACACCGAGGCGAATCATAATTCTTTTCCATAGAAAACGACGGTGCCGAGCAAGGTGTAGACAGTCGTGTAAAAAAGTCCGAGCAATGCCGTTTTGCCGAAAAGGGCGAGGGGGATGACCGTGCCGGCCACGGCGTCGTCCACCAGGTTGAAAGCTTGAAGGTCCGGAAAGAGAAGGGCCACGATCGCCAGAAAAATTTGCGCCGTCCACCCACCTCCCTGTTCCTGCAGCAAGTAAGCTCGCGCCAGGGCCTGCAAATGCCCGATGAAATAGACAAAGACCATCACCACGATGGTGAAGAGATTCGTAGTCGCGAAGGTAGATACGAAAAGAGTCAACGCCGCCAGCAACGTGGCCTTGAAATAGATGGTCGCGACCGCCGGGACGAGATCAATATTCAGAGCGGAGTGGCGCACAGCCGCGAGCGCCGGCTCGACCTGATCGCGAGGGAGCGACGCCATTTGCTGGGCGGTTTCGTGCAAGACGGTTTGCTCACGTGAACACAGCACGGCCACAAACAAGGCGCTCATGATGAGTGTGCTAATGGCCAGCAGCAAAAGGATGCCAAGGAGCCGGCCCAAAAGGTACTCAAAACGGGGCACCGGTTTTGCCAAAATAGTGTAGACCGTGCGGTCCTCCACGTCCTGGGGAAGAAGCCGGGCCGTGGCCACCACCGCCAGAAGCGAGGTAACGATGGACATCGCGCCGAGCGAAACGTCCTTCAGAATCTGAAATTCCTGCTGGAAACTAAAGCGCGCCATCAGAACGGAACTAGCGATCAAGAGGAGCGCGAAGATTAGGGCAAAATAGAAAACGCGCTGGCGCGTCAGGTCGGTCAGGGTGATGCCGGTCAGTGCGCGGATGCGCCGCAGAGAAAGTGAAATCGAGCTGCTCACGCCTTTTTCTGGTCCTTCTTTGATATTGCCGTCGAAGCGGGTGCTGTATTTTCCTCGCCGGTCGCTTCGAGGAAGAGTCGCTCGAGCGTGGTGGTGGAGCGGCGGCATTCAATCAGGCGCGCGTTCGATCGGGCGGCGACCGATGCGATCTCCTGCAGCAGTTTTTCGGAAGCGTTTTCCAGGACAACCTCCGTGCGATTCTCAATCGCGATCAAGTCGGCCAGACGTCCCTCGCGCACCAACGCACCGGCCGAAAGAATGCCGACGCGATCGCAGATTTCCTGGGCCTGCGCGAGCAAATGAGAGGAGAGGAGAACGGTAATGCCACGTTTCTTCAGCTGCAGAATCAGGTCGCATATATCCCGCGAGCCCGCCGGATCCACTCCGGCGGTCGGTTCGTCCAGGATAACGACGCGCGGATCGTGGATGATGGCCTGGGCCAGGCCGATCCGTTGCAGCATCCCTTTGGAATAGGTGGAAAGCCGGCGGTGGCGAGCCTCTTCCAACCCGACCAGCGCGAGCATCTGGTCGATCCTTTCGTGAAGAGTTCGGCCCCCCAATCCGCAAAGTTTTCCAAAAAACCGGAGAGTCTCGGCGCCGGTTAAATATTTATAGAAATAGGGATTTTCGGGCAGAAATCCCACGCTGGCGCGACTCTGCACGCGGCGGCTATTTCGCCCCATGATTTCGGTGGTTCCCCGCGTGGGAGAGACCAGGCCAAGAATTATCTTCAGGGTTGTGCTCTTGCCCGATCCGTTAGGCCCAAGCAATCCGTAAACCTCGCCCGGCTCGACCGTCAGGTTGAGGTCGCGCACGGCCATGACCGAGACTCGTCGAAAGGGCACCGGGAATGTTTTGGTCAATCCCCGGACGGCAATGGCTGGCTCAGTCATGACGGATTTCAAAGCCGCGGGCAGCCACGGGTGTCGTTAGTTGCGTCTCGCTTTGCTTTCTGATGTGGGCGCGCAACTCGCTCTGGTTGATGGCCTCGAGAAAGCTGCGCAGTTCGGGTTCGTCGCCATGGACCTGCATTTGGACGCGTCCGTCCGGCAGGTTGCCCACCCAGCCGGTTACATCGAATCCTTTGGCCACATTGCGCACAGACCAGCGGAAACCGACTCCCTGGACATGGCCTTCGTAAAAAACTTCGAGCGAAATCATGCGCCGGGCTAATCTTACGAAAAGCGGGACACAGCGAAAGTCTAGTTGTCTAGATTTGACGGCACCGGAATGGGTGTCGGCTCGAACTCGGGAAGGGGCGGTTCCGGTGCGCTGGAACGCGGTTCCGGAATTTCCGCGCGCCACGAGGAGGTGGAAGCGATCGAGGGGGCGGTCGCACGTTGGGTCAGGAGTGGATTGGCGCTGGACGGAGCGATGTCGTTAGTGGCGACATAACCTTCCTCGCCTCCCGGTAGCTGGATTTTGCAGAAACTGAAAGAACCGCGAATGAGCTTGAGAGCGGTGTCATGGTCCAGCGTTTTATCCGGGCCGGAGCCCTGGCGCGGACTGTAATGATAGAAGGGCGCTCCCGCCGCCGTCACGGTATAAAGCCCCTTCTCGTGCTGGGGGGCGCGGGCGGACCGGGAACCGGCGCAGCTGCCTAACAAGATGCAGACTAACAATCCAACAATAATCCTGCCTGGTCGCATAACCAGGTTTTCTAAAGCTAGTGCCGTTCCCCGGCGACCTATTTATAGGAATAGACCAGGCAGAAAGTGCTCTCCCCGCCTTCCAGCAGGCCGACCGAGACGTAATACTGGCCACTGCTCGTCGGCGAAAATCCGGCAGCCGCGCGCTCGCCTTCGGTGTAGCCTTCCGTCTTCATCAGCTGGCCTGTCTCGTCGTAGACAGCCACTTCCACTTTTTTGGCGGGCTCGACCGCGCCGACGGCAAACCAGTATTGGTTGCCCGCATACAAATTGACCGCGATCAGTGCGTGCTCGCTGGGCTTGAGCGTGCCCGACCAATGTCCATCGCGAATCTTGAACCCATCGTTGGAAAACGCTCCGGCCAGGTCAAGGACAGCCTTATGGGCCTGCACTTCCTTGTCCGATTCCGCGCGCAGCCCGAGGGGGGCGCAACACGTTCCCAGGATCAACGTGATGATAAGAAGATGTTTCATTTGGACTCAGGCTTTTGCTGAATCGCTTCCATGACGTGCCCGACCGCCTCGTTCACTTTTTTAACGTCATCCGCGCTGGGAGCCTTGCCCGGAGGGAAGGAAACTAATTTCTCAATCCCAACCAGTTGATCGCTCACCGTTTTCACGAGTGGATTGTTGCGCATCTCGGGCGAGACGGCACCCACCTTGGCCTGCATCAGACTAACGAGGGCGGGTTGTCGCAAAACTTTGGCACTCCGCTCATCGTAATTCTGCATGACGGCGGCGCTCACCACCTGGGTGCCTCGAATCCATCCGCCCAGGCTAACGAGTATGACCAAATCCTGGTCGCTGTGCGATTGCATGGACGTTTTGACTTCGTTTTGCGTAGCCTCCAATTCCTCCTGCAGCGCGTCCCACTCGTTGTTCTCGGCAAACTCATTGATGCTGTTACCGCGGCTCAGGATGTTTTCACTGACCCCGAGCGCCTTGGCCATTTTGATGATGTCCGTCCCGATATTCTTTACCTGCTGGCCGTCCTGCGCCTCTACGGCGATGAAGCCATCGGCGATGAGGCCGCCCAGATTGAGCGCGATTTGCGCGCGGTTACGGTAGGTGGTGGGGAGCGGTCCGCGAAATTGCCCGGACCAGTTTGGCTTTCCCGGCTTTTCCAACGCAGCGAAGAGTTCGCCCGGCGTGGGAATGCTGATGGAATCATTCCTCACGGCCTTGGCAAGTTGTTCAGCGGGAAGGTGCGGCGCGTCCGCACCGCCTGTTGTCAGGCACCCGGCTAGGACGCAGCCGGCGGCGACAAAACGTGCACGAAGACTCATTGAGGAAGCGTACCTAGGCTGGCCAATATTGCCAACAGGAATGTTTGCCGCATGTCCCTGAGGGTGGAGATTCGGGATTTTCGAGCAAGCCCGTGGCGGGCTTTCTGCCGGATTCTGTTTGCACGATGCGCGATTTCGCGCCATGCAATTCGCCATGGCCCAGACATCTGTCTCTCATATCGCGGCGCGCGAGATCCTGGATTCGCGCGGAAACCCGACCGTGGAGGTCGATGTCCGGCTGGAGGGCGGCGGGTTTGGCCGGGCGGCCGTGCCGAGTGGAGCCAGCACGGGCGAACATGAAGCCTGGGAATTACGCGATGGAGACAAGCGACGATACGGCGGCAAAGGCGTGAGCAAGGCGGTGGCGAATATCGTCGATGTCATCGCTCCAGCCCTGCAGGGATGGGATGCGCGGGAGCAGGCGAAAATCGACGCCCGGATCATCGAGCTCGATGGCACGCCTAACAAACAGCACCTGGGGGCGAACGCGCTTCTCGGAGTGTCTCTGGCCGTGGCCCATGCTGCCGCCGCCGCGGCCCATCAACCGCTTTTTCGTTACCTGGGGGGCGACGAGGCCAGGGTCCTGCCCGTCCCCATGATGAACATCCTGAATGCCGGCGCTCATTCCGATGCGCCGATCGATTTCCAGGAATTCATGATCATGCCGAAAGGCGCGCCCTCGTTCGCGGAGGGCTTGCGCTACGGCGCCGAAATTTTTCATGCTTTGAAATCGGTTCTGAAAGATCGCGGACTTTCCACCAATGTGGGCGACGAAGGGGGATTCGCTCCGCAGTTGAAGTCGGCGGACGACGCGCTCGAGTCGATCGTGCAGGCGGTGGGGAAGGCCGGTTACAAGATGGGCGAGCAGATTTTCATCGCACTGGACCCGGCCGCCTCAGAGTTTTTCGATCGCGAACAAAATCGTTACGTGTTCAAGAAATCAGACGGCTCCCAGCGGACGTCGGATGAGTTGATCGAATACTACGCCGATCTGTGTGCGCGTTTTCCCATTATATCAATCGAGGATGGCTGTGCCGAGAATGACTGGGAGGGCTGGAAAAAATTGACGGCCCGTCTGGGTGACAAGGTGCAACTGGTGGGGGACGATCTCTTTGTCACGAACGTGCGGTTTCTGCAAAGGGGGATCGACGAGCATGCGGCCAACTCGATTCTGATAAAGGTCAATCAGATCGGGACGTTGACCGAAACGCTGGCGGCGATCGATTTGGCCATGAAAAATAATTACACGGCTGTGATCAGTCATCGTTCGGGCGAGACGGAAGACACCACCATTGCGGACGTTGCCGTGGCCACCAATGCGGGCCAGATCAAGACGGGATCGCTTTGTCGCAGTGACCGGGTGGCCAAGTATAACCAGTTGCTGCGCATCGCTCAGGAACTTGGTGACAAAGCGGTTTACGGCGGTAAGATGCGCTGAAGTGGATCACGTAGATTTCCGCGCACGTCGCGAAGCGACTGTCTGGCAGCGGCTCAATCGTATTTTGCTGGCCTTGCTGGTGATCGCCTTGTGGCTGGGCATTGTGAGTTTGTTTGTGCCGCCCTACAAACGGCTGACGCGGAGTCGTGCTGAAATCGAAACCCTGCAAACGCAGGTGGGCGAGCAGAAGGGATTGCTGGCCCGGCAAACCCGCGAAATTTATCTGCTCAAGACGGATGCGACCTATTTGGAAACGATTGCGCGCGACCGTCTCGACATGATGAAGGAAGGCGAA
>JBBRQE010000064.1:0-17842 GCA_038226905.1 Chthoniobacterales bacterium
ATCGACATGATCCGCTGCATCTATTGCGGGATGTGCGAGGAAGTCTGTCCCGAGCAGGCCATTTTTCTGCGCAAAGACTACGCCATTACCGGTTTCACCCGGGAAGAGATGGTCCATCACAAAGATAAGCTGCTCGAGATTGGCGGCGTCATGCACGGCGTCGTCCTGAAATGGAACAAGCAGAAATGATTTCAGATCCCGGACTTCAAATCTTGAATCGCAGATTTGGCGGAACTCCGCGCGCGTTCCCTCAATTTTCTGCCATCGAAAATTTGCCCTCCCACATCCCATGATGCCCGTCTGGCTCTTTTGGCTTTTCGCCCTTCTTATGCTGGTCTTTGGGGCGGCCGTCGTCATCAACCGCAATCCGGTGGCCAGCGCCCTTAGTCTGGTCGTTTCCTTTCTCGGACTGGCCGCTCTCTTCATCTCTCTGGACGCCTATTTTATCGGCGTCATCCAAATCCTGGTCTATGCCGGGGCCGTCATGGTTCTTTTTCTCTTCATCATCATGCTGCTCGATTTGCGTGCGGAAAAACTTCGACGCATCAACTGGGTCGCCTCTGCCGGAGGCCTCGCGGTTGCTCTCGCTTTCTTTGTCCAGGTCTCCTACGTAGTCGGACATTTCAAAGCGGCCGCGCGACCTTTCCCGCCGCTCCCCAAATCAACCGGCGACGACGTGCAAAACATCGGGCTGGTCCTCTTCACGAACTACAACCTGCCTTTTCAAATCATCGGCGTGCTCGTGCTCGTGGCCACCGTGGGAGTGATCGTTCTAAGCCAAAGGGAGACCCGTTAATTGGTCACGCTCGGCGATTACCTGCTGGTCAGCGGCCTTCTCTTCACCATGGGGTTCGCCGGGGCCATGCTCAGACGCAACATCATCATCATTTTGATGTCCCTCGAGTTGATGCTCAACGCGGCCAACCTGTCGCTCGTCGCTTTTTCGCGCTTCCGCGTCGATCAAACCGGACTTCCTAACTACAACGCGCAGGTCTTTGTTTTCTTCATCATCACGGTGGCCGCCGCCGAAGTCGCGGTCGGTCTCGCCATTGTCGTGGCGCTTTACCGCTCGCGTCAGACGACGCACGTGGAAGATCTGGCCAGCCTGAAGTTTTAACTCGTGAAGACGAGAAGCAAGAAAACCACCACTGATTTCCCCGATGTATCCCTCTAATTATTCGCGCGCATTCGCGTAATTCGCGGGCTAAAACATGAGCTCAAATCTTCCCTGGTATATCCTGCTGTTTCCGCTCGGCGCGGCGACCCTTATCACTCTGTTCACGCGTCGCTCCAAAGGATTGAGCAGTTCTCTTTCCGTGGCCGCCGTCCTGGCGAGTTTCGTCTGCAGCGTTCTCGTCTTCCGCACGCCGGATCTTTCCGCCGCGAGCCTAAGCTGGATCGATTTTCCCGGACTTTTCACTGTGCCGCTCGGCCTGACCCTGGACGGATTGAGCAAAACCATGCTCCTCGTGGTCACGGGCGTCGGATCGCTCATTCACATCTACTCACTCGGTTACATGCGCGAGGAGGAAGGGAAGTCGCGCTATTTCGCGGCCCTCTCGCTTTTCATGTTCGCCATGATCGGCATCGTGCTGGCGAACAATTTCGTGATGCTCTTCATCTTCTGGGAGCTGGTTGGCTTTACTTCCTACCTGCTGATCGGTCATTGGTTCGATCGCGATGCCGCGGCTGAAGCATCGAAGAAGGCGTTTCTAACCAACCGGGTGGGAGACTTCGGTTTCATGCTCGGCATTCTCTTGATCTGGATGCCAACCAAGTCCGTCGTCTTCCAGGATATCGCCACGGCCATGCCCCGGATCGCGTCGAGTCCCGGCTACCTGACGATAGCCGCGCTTCTGATTTTTTGCGGCGCCGCCGCCAAATCGGCGCAGTTCCCTCTGCACGTCTGGTTGCCCGACGCCATGGAAGGCCCCACTCCGGTGTCGGCTCTCATCCACGCGGCAACTATGGTGGCGGCCGGTGTCTACATGCTGGTGCGCGTTGCATTCATTATTCAAGCATCGCCCGGCGCGCTCACCATCATCGCCTGGATCGGAACCATTACGGCCCTCATGGCGGGGTTGATCGCCACGCAGCAAGACGACATTAAACGAATCCTGGCGTATTCCACACTGTCGCAACTGGGTTACATGGTCATGGCGGTCGGACTCGCCTCCAATGAGGCCGCTATGTTTCACCTTTTTACGCACGCTTTTTTCAAGGCGCTCCTCTTCCTCGGCGCCGGTTCCATCATCATCATGATGCATCACGAACAGAACATCTGGAAGATGGGCGGCCTGGCCCGGCGGCTCCCTCTGACCTTTCTGACGTTCGCCATCGGTGCCCTTGCTTTGATCGGATGTCCTCCTTTCAGCGGGTTTTTTAGCAAAGACGCAATCCTCGCGCTCGCCTACCAAAAGAACGGACTGATTTTCGCGGTCGGACTCTTCACCGCATTCCTCACGGCCTTTTACGTAACTCGCCTGCTGGTCGTCGTATTTTTTGGCAAGGCGCGCACCAAAGAAGCCCGGACCAGCAACGAGGCGCCCTTCGTCATGACTGGCCCGCTTATCATTTTGGCGGCGTTATCTGCGGTGGCTGGTTTTTCTTTCTTCGCCCAACGATACCTGCCTCTTCCACAGGAAAAAGAGGTCAACGTCCTCGTTCCCGTGCTAGCCATTCTCGCTTTGCTATTCGGGGTGGGGCTGGCTTTGGCCCTCTATCGCAACCGCGAAGCCGAACGATTCGATATCGCGCTTCTGCGTAATCGATTTTATGTCGACGAGTTTTATGGTTGGCTGATCGAGGCGACCCAGGAAAGGCTGGCTCGATTGTCAGCCTTCGTGGATCGATGGATCATCGATGCGGGCGCGGTGGGAGGAGCGAGCAGCGCCACCTGGGGCGCGGGCGCGCTGTTGCGCCTGATCCAGGTGGGCAACCTGCAAGCCTACGCCTTCCTTTTCGGGTTGGGCATCGTGGTCCTGATTTATCTCACCGTTTTTCACTGATGCTTCACCTGATCATCCTCACGCCCATCCTGGCCGCTCTCGCCATCTTGCTGGGAGCGCCCGCGCGCAAAACGGCGCTGCTCGGGTCGCTCTTCGTTCTGGCCTTGTCCCTCCTGGCATTCGCTTCGTTCGATGTCTCGACCAGACATCCCTACGCCTACGTTAATTCCTTTCCTATTCTTCCGGAGTGGAAGCTGAATTTTACGGTTGGCCTCGACGGACTCAGCCTCGTCATGGTCCTGCTCTCTGCCATTGTCACGGTCGCGGCGGTTTGGTTTACCGGGAAAATCGAAGAACACGAGCATGGGTTTTATGCATGCCTCTTGTTCATTTCGGCCGGGGCCATCGGCGCTTTCTCGTCGCTCGACCTCTTTTTCTTCTACGCCTTCCACGAGCTCGCGCTCATTCCCACGTTTCTTCTCATCGGTATCTGGGGTAGCGGCAATCGCACAGCCGCCGCCTGGAAGATCACGATCTATCTTTCCATCGGCAGCTTCATCCTGCTGCTCGGTTTGATTCTGCTCTACGAAAGTCTTCCCGCCGCCGCCCGCACCTTCGATATGCGGGATCTGAAGATGGCGGCTGCCGCCATTCCGCCGGACGCACAAAGAAATATCTACCTGTTGTTGCTTATCGGCTTCGGCATTCTGGTCTCCCTCTTCCCCTTCCACAGTTGGGCGCCGGAAGCCTACGCTTCCGCCCCCGCCCCCGCCGCCATGCTGCACGCCGGCGTCCTGAAAAAGTTCGGCCTCTACGGAATCCTGCGGCTGGCCCTTCCGCTTGTTCCGATCGGAGCGCGTTATTGGACCGGGCTGCTCGTCGTCCTCCTGCTCGGGAACATCATTTACATCGGGCTGGTTACCATCGCGCAAAAAAAACTCGATTGGATGCTCGGATATTCCAGCGTCATGCACATGGGCTATATCTTTCTCGGATTCGCCAGTGCCAATCTCCTCGGTCTAACCGGCGCCGCCGTCCTTATGTTTGCCCACGGCATTTCCATCGCCCTGCTCTTTGCTGTTTCCGGTGAAATTCGGAAACGGACCGGCACACTCGCCTTCGAAGACCTCGGGGGGCTTGGTAAGGTTATGCCGTTCGCCGGACTCGCCTTTGGATTTGGCGCCTTTGCCTCAATCGGGCTTCCCGGCCTGGCCAACTTCGCGGCTGAAATCATGGTGTTCTTCGGCGCCTTCGGAACCGCCTGGGAGATGAACCGTTTCCACATGTTCCAAATCGCAACCGTCCTCGCGCTTTGGGGCGTCGTTATTTCTGCTGTTTACATGCTGCGCGCTTACCGCCGCGTCTTTATGGGACCGATGGGGGATCGCGGCAAAGGAGTCGTCGATCTTCAGCTCAGCCTCCGCCTTCCGGTCATCCTTCTCGTCGCGTCGACTCTCTGGGTCGGCTTCTACCCGCAATCCTTCGTGCGAATCATCGCACCCACCTTCCGCAGTTACTTTCCTGCTCCTCCTCTCCGATGATTACCGCACCGAGCCTTGAAATCGCCGTGCTCGTCCTCGGCCTCCTTGTCCTGATGTTCGAGGCGTTTCTTCCTCGCATCGCGAAACCCGACCTCGCGGGTGCCGCCATCGCCGCGCTCGTCACCATCCTGGTGGGTAGTTTTTTCCTCGCGCCACCGGAAGCGCACCCGCATGCGACTGGCTTCTGGCAATTCTACACGGCAGATCCGCTCGCCATATTCTTCAAACGCTTTTCCCTGCTCACCACCATCGTCGTGCTGGTCATGATGATCGATTACGCCCCGGTCGTCCGACGCTTTATGCCGTCGAACGCGAAGCAGACCGGTTTGGGCGAGTTTTTCGCGCTCCCTATTTTTACCTGCGCGGGTCTTATGTATATGGCCTCGGCCATCGACTTCATCATGATCTTCGTGTCGCTTGAGTTGGTCACGATTTCCTTCTACGTCCTCGTTAGTTTCACTCGTCGCAATCCCATCACACTCGAGGCCGGTGTAAAATATCTGGTCCTGAGCGCGCTCTCCACCGGCTTTCTCCTTTACGGCATCACTTGGATTTTTGGAGCGACAGGCGAGACGAATCTGCAAAAGATCGGCGCCGCGCTGGCGGGCGGCGGCGTTGAACAGGGTGCCGCCTTGTTTGGCATGGTGCTGGTGCTGGTCGGACTCGGCTTCAAGATCGCGGCCGTGCCCTTTCAAATATGGGTGCCGGACGTTTACCAGGGTGCGCCCACGCCCGTGACCGCTTTTCTATCGGTCGGATCAAAAGCGGCCGGCTTCGTGGTTCTGCTGCGTGTGCTGCAACCATTCATGATGCTGCCGAAGATCGAGAGACTGATCGTGGCCATGGCGCTTCTCAGCCTTCTCTATGGAAACCTCGCTGCCCTCCCCCAGAGTAACCTCAAACGTCTGCTCGCCTACTCGAGCATCGCTCACGCCGGTTACCTGCTGATTGGCATCGCCTGCCTCGATGGGCGGGCTGTCACCTTCTATCTTTTCGGCTATCTCCTCATGACGCTGCTCAGCTTCGCCGTGCTCATCGTGGTCGCGCAGCAAACCGGAGAACAAATCGCAGACTTCGATGGACTCGGTAAACGTTCGCCCTTCTTGGCCTTTGCCATGCTCATCGCCATGGCTTCGCTAGCCGGCGTGCCCTTCACGGTCGGCTTTTTCGGAAAATTTCTGATCTTCGTCGCGGCCGTGGCGCACCATCAAACGGCCCTTGTCGTCGTCGGAGCGTTCACCGTGGCCTGTGGATTTTACTACTACCTCAAAGTGATTCGCGCCATGTACTGGAACCCCGCCCTAACGAGCGAGCCAATCCCCGTGAGCGCCTTATCCAGAATTACCATGATCGCATTAATGGCCGCCATCATTTGGTTCGGGGTTTATCCCCAGCCCATTCTGAGGGCGCTGGATAAGCCGCCCGCGACGACCGCCCAAAGGTAGGGACGCCGCGCTGCGGCGCCCGCACCGCGCCATGTCAGGTAGGGGCGATTGACCCAATCGCCCGCGGGCGGTTCGGTGAACCGCCCCTACCTAATCGCTCAACTCAACGTTCCAAGACGCCAGGTCGACAAAGTGCCGCCAGCTCTCGTGCTGCGGTGAGGAGAACGTCACGTGCAGAAACGGGCGCCACTTGGGTCGCGCCGGTTTCTTGACCAGCGTCATATGCGCTTCCCGCGGCAACCGGTTCCCTTTCCTCGTGTTACAGGGAATGCACGAGCAAACCACATTCTCCCAGGTCGTCATCCCGCCTCGATCACGCGGGATGACATGATCCAGATTAAGATCGATCCGGTCGAAAATATTGCCGCAGTACTGGCAGGTATTGTTATCCCGCTCGAAAACGTTGTGCCGCGTAAACTTCACTTCCTTCTTGGGCAGCCGATCAAAAAAGAGAAGAACGATGACGCGCGGGACCCGAATCTTCCACGAGACGGTCGTGACCAGTTCGTGGTCGGGCGCCGTCGCCGAAAAGTCACGCCAGCTGGCGAAATCGTGGGTGAGAAAACTATTAGTCTCATCCGAGGAAACCACCTGAGCATGGCCCGCGTAAACCAGCGAAAAAGCACGACGCGCCGAGCAAATATTAACCGCCTGCCACAGGCGATTCAAAACCAGCACCTGACTATCTAGCTGCGAGTGCAAATCCGTGTCATTCGCCGCCTGACCCCCGACCCATCGAGCAATCCCGCGGAAAGTTCGCCGAAGTTATCATCCGCATTTTTTAATGTCAACGCAGAGAAAGGCGCGAGAAAGTTATACTTTTGGCCTGTCCAGCTTTAGGTCAGGCTATGAGTCCTAGCTGGACAAATCTGTCCTTTGAAGTCGGCTAGCAGGCATCGAACACGGACGTAATAATATGCCCAATTTCGTTGCGGGCCGTAATGCGATACTTTTTATTAAGACCCAGTATTCCCGCCGATCAGACAAGGCTTTCACAGCGGAATCGTTCGTTTCCCAACCTTCACAAGCCTTCGAGGTTCTAGGACCAGACGACGCTGTGAGACGGTCGACCGCCTGCCATTCACCGCCGGACTGGGCGAGCCGGAGCAACTTTCTTGGTGAAGTTGCCGGGGGCGCGTTGTTCGTCGTCGGGGGCGGCGCCGGCGGAGTCGGCCAGATGCTCTTCCTCGGGCGGCAGGTATTTTTTGAAACGATTCTTGTCGATCGCTTTCATGAACGCTTCATGCGGATTGACTATGCCCTGTTGCAGGAGGGACCAGATGGCTTCGTCCATGAACTGCATGCCCTGCCCCTTGCCGGAGACGATCACGTCCTGCAGTTTTTGCGTGGCGCCCTCGCGAATAATGGACGAGACGGCGGGATTGGCGATGAGGATTTCGTTGACCGCGACGCGGCCGCTGCCATCGGCCTTTTTCAAGAGGAGCTGCGCCAGCACACCACGCAATGAGTTGGCCAGCATGGCCCGCGCTTGCGGTTGCCGGGAGGCGGGAAAAACGTCAACCATACGATCGACCGTCTTGCGCGCGTTATTGGTGTGCAGTGTTCCGAAAACGAGCAGGCCGGTCTCGGCCGCGGTGAGGGCCAGCGAAATGGTTTCGAGATCGCGCATTTCACCGACCAGCACGATGTCCGAATCTTCGCGCAATGCGGCTTTGAGTCCGATGGGGAAGGATTCGGAATCGCCTGGAACTTCGCGCTGCGTGATGACGCTCTTCTTATTATCGTGCACGAATTCGATGGGCTCCTCCACCGTCACGATGTGGCGCGAGAAATTTTCATTAATGTAATCAATGAGGGCGGCCAGCGTGGTCGACTTGCCGGAGCCGGTCGGGCCGGTTACGAGGACAAGCCCTCCGCGAAGACGACCGAACTCCTTCACTACAGGCGGAATTCCGAGTTGCTCGAGGGTGGCGATCTTGGTCGGGATGAGACGGAAGACTGCGCCGTAGCCGTTGGCCTGTTTCAGAAAATTGCAACGAAAGCGGGAAGCTGCATCCATTTCGTAGGCAAAATCGAAGTCCCCGCGTTCTTCGAAGATCTCCCAGTTATGGGGTCCGCAGATCTCGCTCAACATGCGGGCCGCTTCCTCCTGCGTGACCGGCTCCTCCCGAATCGGGGCGACATCGCCGTGCCTCCGCATTTTGGGCGGCTGCCCGACACCGATATGGAGATCGGATCCGCCGTTCTCCACGATGACAGTAAGAAATTGATCGAGGTAGGGCATCTTGTTAAAGGCCGATTGTATTAAAGGCTCAGAAGAATTTTAACCACGGATTACACGGATGGCACACATAAAAGGTGTTCAAGCATGCAAATCGGGGAACGTTCTCGTTCCTGTCTTTGTAATCGTGGTTGGAATCCCTTTCCGTTTTTTCTTTGGTTCAAATGGCGGTTCACATTCCCAGTTGCGCGCGCACCTGCTGTTTTTGGTCGGCTCGGGCGTAGGCTTCTTCCGCGCTGATGGCGCCGGCCTTGAAAAGGTCGAGCAAGGCGTCGTCCATCAACTGCATTCCCTGCTTCTTTCCGGTTTGGATGATGCCCGGAAGCATGTAGGTCTTGGCTTCGCGAATGACGTTAGCCACGGCCGGGGTGTTGGTCAGTGTCTCCAGCGCGAGAATGCGTCCGAGCCCGTCGGGCCGCGGCACGAGCTGCTGGCTGATGATGCCACGAAGCGATTCGCTAACCATGATTCGAATCTGCTCCTGCTGATCCACCGGAAAGACGTCGAGCAAGCGGTCGAGCGTGCGCGAGGCATTCCCGGTATGAAGCGTCCCCAAGACAAGGTGACCCGTTTCCGAGGCGGTAATGGCCAGCGAGATGGTTTCGAGATCGCGCATCTCGCCAACCATAATAACGTCCGGATCTTCGCGCAGAGCACCACGCAAGGCGGCGGCAAACGAGACCGTGTGAGTATGCACTTCACGCTGGGTGATGTGGCACCCTTTCGGTTGGAAGACATACTCGATCGGATCTTCCAGCGTGATGATGTGTTCTTTGCGCTCGATATTCACCTGCTCGACCAGGGAAGCGAGCGTGGTGGATTTGCCGCTCCCCACCGAACCGGTGACAAGAATTAGTCCGTTTTGGTAGCGAGTAAGCAACTTGAGATGCTCGGGCAGCCCAAGTTCGTCCATGGTCATGACGTTCGTATTTATGATGCGGAAAACGATGTCGGTACCGAGCCGCTGGCGAACCACGCTGGTGCGAAAGCGCCCGAAATCCGTGGCATACGCAAAATCCGCGTCTCCGCGTTCGGCTAATTGTGCCTTGTGCAGATCCGAAAGAAAATTATCGGCCAGGGCAGCGGTCTCGGGGGCGGTGAAACAAGGCATATCCGGCCAGATCGACTGGAGAATTCCGTGCAAGCGCCACATGGGGGGCGAATTGACGCCCAGATGAATGTCCGATGCGCCCGCTCGTTGTCCGATTCTCAAATAATCGTCAACGTGGACATAGGCTTTCGTCTCAGGTGCTGCAACGCTCATGACGCTGCAATCATTATGCGCCATTCCGCGCAGGTAAACTCAAAACCGCCTTACCATTTACCGAAGGGACGGGAAGAGGGCCCTCCCTCTCCTGACATCTTGCGTCGAATAAAGCCAAGCACAGCGGGCCGGAGCAGGGTTACGGCGAGGCGAACTGCCCCCAAAAGAAATCCCGTCTCCAGAAGCCTGCCCTTGCGTTTGCCGCCGGAATCGACATCCACGTAAACGGTCTTTCGTAAGCGCGGGAGAATGACCAGGGCGGCGCCGGCGGCCACCGCGCCCACCACCCAGACACCTGTTTGCAGCTGAAAAGAACGCCGGATCCTTGCCGGAATGTCCATCGCACGTCGAAGATCCCGCACCTCGTGGGAGAGGCGCTCCCGCGATCGTTCGATGTCCGCCTTTAAAGGATCGGGCGGCTGTTCTGATCCAGATTCTTTAACCATTCACGGTCTTTCTTCAATTCCGAAGCGAGTTCACGATAAGGCGCCCGAGTGATACGGGTGCGTGCGATGATCAGACAAATGAGCGCCAGGATGAAATGCAATCCGGCCGCGACTAACGCCACCCAAATCCAGGAAACCTGCGCAAGATGGGCAATGGCCACGACGGCGCTCCCTACGAGAAAAAGGTAGCCGAGGGTGAAAAACAGGAGCGCGGCAACCAGGCATGCGATCAGCACCAGCAGTTGCGCGACCACCTCTTTCGATTCCTTCGCAAAAAGAGCAGAGCGGCTCGCGAGGAACTCGATCGACGAGTTGATCAGCCCAAACAAACTGTGGAACAACCCGGCCTGTTTTGCCGGGCTATGGGAGCGCATGGCTTCGGCAGCCATTGGTGCGTCCAAAACGGCTAGCGACGGAAAATCATGCCCACGACGAACCCGATACCGAGAGCCGTGACGACGGCCTTGGTAGGGTTTTCCCGGACATATTGCTCGGCGTCCTGCTGGAAAGTGCGGGCCCGATCGGTGGCATCGCCCCAAGCGGCCTCTGCGCGATCGCGCGCGTCGCCCCAAGCTTCCTCGGCTTTGCCGCGATATTCGGTGGCGGCCGCCCCGGCGGCTGACTTAAGGTCTTCGGCAGCTTTGCGTGCGTGCATCCTGCTGCTCTCCAATTTGTCCTGCGCGTCCGGCGTGCTCGGCGTGCCCGGCGTGCTCGTTGCCCTTTGATTTGGTTTATTTTCTTCAGCCATTGATATTCTCCAGTTGGTTAGGAGGAACTATCCGCGCGTTTCGACTTTCAGCAAACGCGTCTGTTGGAATTTGTCGGGAGTCCGGTGCATTTTTCACACTGTAAGGAAGGCGTTACCTTCCCTGGGAAGCTGACAGCGCCTAATCGCCAAATCGAAGCGATACGATCGGCAAGTATTCGCCGATCTTTTCTCGCGTCCACCACGCGCCAGTTTCCCGCCGTTCCGTTTGACCTGTGAACCGATACCGATAAAGCTCGGCCCGAACGTAGCGGGGCGGTTTTTCCGGAAAGGGATTACGGGCCAGGAGTCGAACGACATCTCGTTTATTTTCCAGAAGGCATTCGACCAGATTGATAAACCACGGGTTTTGTTCCGCCGAACCGAGCGCGGCGAACCACATTTGCCAGTCGAGGCGAGGCTGATGCGGAGCGCACCATCCCGGGACACGCTGGACGGCGCCCGGCTTCCACTTGAATTCGTAGGGCTCCCACGTGACACGGTCAGTGCTGCCTTCGACGACAATCTCGAGACGATCTTTCGTCATAACCCGGAACAGTCCATAACCGTTGACCAGACAGAACGGGCCGAGACGTTGTTCCATCCAGGCAATCGGGCGAGGGGTGGCAACCTCGAACCGGCAGGTCGAGACGAGCAGCCACGCATTAACTGGCAGGGTCAAAACCATGACCACGAGGGCGGCGGTCATCGCTGATTTCTCCAGGAACAGTCGTGGCTCGCGGACGGCGCAAGGCGGCGTTCCCACCGTGGCGTCGTCGATCAGGAGAAGACAGAGTGCGATGGTCAGCAAATTGAAAAAGCCGTAGTTCCCTGTCAGGGCTATCGCGATTTGCAGAAGGATTAATAAGCCGGCGGCCCAAAGCCGCAGTCGACGTGGTGCCCAGAGAAAAAACGGCACGACGATTTCACCGAATAGACAGAAGCCGACCGAAAATTCCTTAAACCATTCGGGGCACTGATCGGCGCCCCAGGAGAAAACGGTCGGGAGCGGCTGCGACCAGTAGTGGTAGTCGAGCGCGCGCAGACTCCACCAGCAGGGATCGTGACTGGTTAACTTAACCACACCGGACATGAACATCAGCTTAAAGAGCAGAAACTTGAGGAGAAAAAAAGCCATTGCCGAGGGAGGTGGACTCGTTAGACGGTTCGGCCGGAGCCGCCACGGTGCCAGGAAGATGGCCAGAAATCCCGCTTCGAGCAGCAGGCTATCCCATTGGAAACCGAGAAAAGTTTGCCCGGCCGTAACAAGCGAGAGATAGAAAACGAACAGGCCAGACAGACTAAGAGCGGGCGCCACGCCGAAAAGAAGAAGGAGCGCCAGCACAGCTCCGCCTCCGCAGAGGAAATCGAGAAAACCGTTACTCGAACTCAGCCAGCATAACGTGGGAAAAACCGAAAATGCCTTAGTCCCGAGCTGCTCGTGCGCGACGGACAGGAATCCATGAACGGGAAGAATTCCGTCCTTTCCGATGAGGCCGTCGACCTGTATCCAGAGCGAAAGAAAAGCGATCAAATAAACCAGCGCGAGGGCTCTCAGGAACCAACGGCGCGCCCAGAAATAGCTCGGGAGCCGCACATCGTTTCCCCAGAGCAGCCGAGTGACAGCCGAGGCGGCGCGACGATGCCGCGCGACCAACCGATAACCAACTTCCGAGATCGCGGCAAAACCCGGGAGGCGCTCGTAACCCCAGATGAGCCATCGTTTTGACCTGAGGGACTGCAACGAGCAGTAGACCGCCTCGGCGCCCTCAAAAACCGCGCCCGACCGGTCGATAAAAACTACGGAACGCTCGAATTGCGCGCGCGGTATTTCAGGAAAGGCGGCGCCGATTGTCTGGGAAGTGGCGTAATCGATTCGACCCGCCGTCAGGGCCGACCATCGCTCGATCCAGTGCCGGCAGAAATGACAATCGCCGTCCCAGATGAGAAGGGGCTTGGGAGGAGGATGGGCGGCGTAAAGCCGGGCCGGCGCCCTCATGTCGACAGGGTGAACTCGGCCCAGACCGGGGCATGATCGGAAGGCTCCTTGCCCTTCCGCATGTCGCGATCGATGCCCGCTCCGGTGGACTTCTTCGACAGCTCCGCGCTCGCCAGCACGGCATCAATCCGGAGACCACGATTCTTCGGAAAAGAAAGCATGCGGTAATCCCACCAGCTGAAAAGCCCTGCCTCCGCGTGATGCAGTCGAAGAGTGTCGCGGTAGCCGGCGTCGCAAATTTTTCCGAAGACGGCGCGTTCCTCCTCCGAGCACATAATGGCTCCGCGCCAGAGGTCGGGGTCATGCACATCAACGTCCGCCGGTGCCACATTAAAATCACCTGCCACCACCACGTCATTGGCCGTTTCACGGGCCAGGCAAGCGCGCAGACGTTCATACCATTCTAATTTATAGGCAAAGGCGGGCGAGCCGAGGGACTGGCCGTTCGGCGCGTAGATCGAGTAAACCCGGATATCTCCGATGGCGGCGGCGATAACCCGCGCCTGGGAATCGTCCGACCCATCGTCAAGTGACCGCCGAATCTGGGTGGCTGCCATTTTCGAGAGAATGGCCACGCCGTTGTAAGATTTCTCGCCGTGATAGGCAGCATGATAACCGGCGGCCCGCAGCGCCAGTTCAGGAAACTGGTCGTCCGGGCATTTTGTCTCCTGCAGGCAAACAACGTCCGGTTTGGTACTTGCCAGCCATGCCATGAGCCGGTCCTGGCGCTTGCGCAGGGAATTGATATTCCAGGAGACGATCTTCATACAAATCGCGAGGGTCCACGGACCATCGTTACAAATCCAATTCCACGCCGGGCTTCGGCACGATGATTTCGCTGGCCGGAAGAGCCGCGGCCAGGGTGGCCCGCATCCATTCCACCGCTGGCACGTCACCATGCACCAGCACGATTTTTTTCGGCGCCATCTTCACGGCATACGTGACTAACGACTCGCGGGTGGCGTGCGCGCTGAATTGAAACTGCTGCATTTGGCAGCGCAGCGAAAGAGGCGGTTCCTCCGGATCCAGGGTCACTTCCTGTCCCGGCTGGGCCTGGCGCAATATTCCGGCGGGCGAAGCCGGATCGGCATAGCCCACAAAAAAAATCGAATGCTTGGGATCCTCCAGGATGCGGCGTGCAAAGATGTTCGAGAGAGTCCTGGGCGTCATCATGCCGCTGGATAACGCGTAGATTCGGCCGGGCTTGGCCGGGGTTTCCCGGATGTTTTGTCCGTTCAAGATGAAGGGAGCCACTTCTTCCATCAGTTGTAACCGGGGCAGGCGCCGCCGTGTCATGTTCGCGCGTCGATCGTACGTATCGGTCATTTTCGAGCTGAGACCGCCTATATAAACAGGGCAATCCTTCAGCAATTTCTCCCGTCGAAATTGGTAAAGCATGGCCAGGAGTTCCTGCGTCTTGCCCAGGGCGAAGACCGGGATGAGAATGCATCCTCCGCGCCGGAACGCGTCGTCCATGGCAGCGGCCAGACGGCGCTCTTCCCCGGCACGCGTCCAATCAGGCGCGGCCGGATGATCGCCCCGGGTACACTCCATTATGAGTACGTCGATGTTTGCCTCCGGGAAAACGGCTGCCTGCATAATCGTCTGATCGTTAAAGTTGACGTCGCCCGTGTAGAAAAATGTGCGCCCTTCCGCGCGCAACACGATTCCGGCGGAGCCAAGGACGTGACCAGCGTCGACGAATTCAAAGGTAAAATCGTCGTCGTCCTGCGGACTGGCGCGCTCCCCGGAAAGCGTGATTCGCTGCCGCATCGGACAAAACTGCCACTGGCTGCCCGCGCGGTCCGCTTCGCGATGGGTAAACAGCGGGTACTGCATGGCGCCGACCTCTTCCCGCTGGCGGGTCATGACGTTGACCGAGTTATGCAAAAGCGTGTTGCCAATTTCGCCTGTCGCTTCCGTCATGAAAACGCGCGCGGCCGGCTGTCGACGCATCAAGACGGGCAGGGTGCCGATGTGGTCCTGGTGCGCGTGCGAAACGATAATGGCCTCGACTTTTCTATCATCGAGAAGTTTCATATCGGGGAGCGCTTCCTCCCCCTGATTCTTCGGGTGCATCCCGCAGTCGAGCACCAGGCGATGGTCGCCACTCTCCAGATAATAGGAATTCGCGCCGATCTCAGTCTTTCGCGTCAAATTGATAAATCTCACCGGTCACCCCCCTTATTTTCGTCGTCTTTTTGATTTCGGTCTGTTGTTGAACCGCTCTCTCCTCGCGCGCCCTCTGCTCTCAAACACAGATTAGGGCCTCGCTCTGAGTGCGTCAGCAACTTTAACCTAACCACCCGGTTCAATTCCCGTGTTTACACCGCTCCCCGCCTCCCGCTGGAATGCACAGACGGCCGCCCATCTCCTGAACCGGGCGGCTTTCGGCGGCACGCCCGAAGAAATTGAAGCGGTCCGGCGCAAGGGCCTGGGTCCGACCGTGCGAGACTTCCTCACGGTCGGCCCGGAATTAAGCAACCTCGCCCCGCCCGACTGGGCTCATCCGAAAAATATTCGCGATTTGCGCATGGCCGCGCGCACGGCCGGAGATCGCGTCCAGCAAAAGGAGAAGCAGCGCGAAATGCGCAGGATGCAGGGCCAGGAAATTGTCGATCTGCGCGGCTGGTGGCTCGAGCGGATGATGTATGGACCGGCGCCGCTCCTCGAAAAGATGACGCTCTTCTGGCACGGGCATTTCGCCACCAGCATCCAGAAAGTAAAAGATTCCTATTGGATGTGGCTGCAAAACGACACCCTCCGGCGCAATGCCTTCGGCAGTTTTGCCGGACTGACCAAAAAGATGTCGCGCGACCCGGCCATGATGATCTACCTCGATCTGGAAAAGAGCCGGCCGGAACATCCTAACGAGAACTGGGCGCGCGAGCTCATGGAACTTTTCACTGTGGGCATCGGGAACTACAGCGAACAGGATATTCGCGAATCGGCCCGCGCCTTCACCGGCTACAGAGTCGACATGACGTCGCAGGAATTTCGTTTCGCACCCATGCAGCAGGATCAGGGCAAGAAGACCTTTATGAGCGCGAGCGGTGCCTTGAACGGAGACGATATCATCGACACCCTCGTAAAACAGCCGGCCTGCGCTCGATTCATCGGGCGCAAGCTTTGGCGTTTTTTTGTGGAAGACAACCCCACACCGGAGACCGTCGAAGCCCTGGCCGGTCGCCTCCGAGCCCATAACTTCGAAATAGGTCCGGTCCTGAGCGAACTTTTTAATTCCGCCGAATTCTACTCACCCCGGGTCATGCGCGCGCAGATCAAAAGCCCCGTCCAGTTTGTCGTACAAACGGCTAAAATCCTGGAAACGCCGTTGCCCGCGCCGATGATCTCGCAAAACGGGATGCGCGAAATGGGCCAGATCCTGTTTGCCCCGCCTAACGTGAAAGGCTGGGACGGAGGAAAATCCTGGATCACCACTTCGACTCTTCTGTTTCGCTACAATTTCGCGAACTACCTCGTCAACGGCGACGCCATGCTGCCCGGGGGAGCGCATGGTAAAGGGCCCGGCTTCCGAAAGGGCGCGGGCTCCAATCTGGCGCGACGCGATCCCATCGACATTGCCAAAATGGCGCCGGCCGAACTGCGCGATAAGCCGCTGGAACTTGTCCGCTTCGTGGCCATCCGGTTGTTCCAAAACGAGCCATCGGAGAAAGATGCGAACCTTTTCGCGCGATACCTGGAAGCGCGTAAGCCTGACACGAGCGACACGACCATGCGCGGCCTCGTTCATCTGATGATGAGCACCCCGCAGTTCCAGCTGACCTGACCAAAGTGAAAACATGAAAATCACCCCGACATTGCATACGCGCCGGACTTTCCTGCGAACCTCCGCCTTGGGCGCGGCGGCCTGCTGGACGCTGCCGATTTTTCTGGAGAAAACATTTTTCACGCTCAATGCCATGGCCGCCGATTCGTTAACTCAGACGGTCACGGGCAAAGACGGAACCATCCTGGTCGTCCTGCAAATGGCCGGTGGGAACGATGGTTTGAACATGGTGGTGCCGTTCGCAGATGACGCCTATTACAAGGCCCGCCCGAAACTCGGCCTGGCGGCGGACGGGGTGTTAAAACTCGGAGCCTACGCCGGCTTAAACGGAAAACTCACCGGGCTAAAGGCGCTTTTCGACGAGGGCCATTTGAGCGTGATCCAGGGCGTCGGTTACCCCAATCCGAATCGCTCACACTTTCGCTCGACCGAAATCTGGCAGACCGCCTCCGACGCCGATCGGAATGCCAATGAAGGATGGCTCGGCCGATACTTTGATAACTGCTGTGCCGGAGCGGACCCCACTGTGGGCGTTTCCATCGGCGACCAAATGCCCCAGGCCTTTGCCGCCAGAAAACCGACGGGCATCACCTTTTCGCGGCCCGAGCAATATCGTTTTGAAAGCTCGGAATCGAATAGCGGACGGATGAGCGCGGAGGAATTTTTCTTTCGCCAACTAAACGATGCCAATGGCGGCGAGGAAGCGCCGGCCCCCGCGGCGGAGGGCGCGTCGATTAGCGCGCTGAACGGCCACAACAAGTCGGATGTGGGCACGCTCGATTTCCTGCAGCGGACAGCTTTGGATGCGCAGCTGAGCTCGGACAAGATCCTGGCCATAGCCCGCAAAAGTAAATCGACCATCCCCTATCCTCCCGGCCAACTGGCGGCCAGTTTGAATATAATAGGACGGATGATTGCCGGCGGACTGCCCACGCGCGTCTATTACGCCAGCCAGGGCGGGTTCGACACTCACGCAGGGCAGATCAATTCTCACGAGCGCCTCATGGGCGAGTTGGACGCCGCCATCTCAGCTTTCACCGCCGACCTAAAAGAACAGGGCAACTTCAATCGCGTTCTACTCATGACTTTCAGCGAATTCGGGCGCCGCGTTTCGGAAAACGCCAATGGCGGCACCGACCATGGAGCGGCCGCTCCCATGTTCGTCCTGGGCGGCGCGGCCAAGCCGGGCCTCTTCGGAAAATATCCCAGCCTAACGGATCTCGATCGGGGCGACCTCAAGTTTAACACCGATTTCCGCAGCGTTTACGGGACCATTCTGGATCAATGGCTAAAAGCGCCCAGCCAGGTCGTGCTCGGCCGGAAGTTCCCCAGCCTCGCCATCGTTTGATGAAACGGCCGTGGCATCGGCACGATGCCGATGCCACCTAAAGGAAGATCACGGTGAGGGCGGGGACGGGGCGA
>JBBRQE010000065.1:0-17740 GCA_038226905.1 Chthoniobacterales bacterium
GGAGATGGGCGGCCAAGTGGGCGATGCTGGCGAAATCAAGGGCCAAAGCCAAAGCTGGAAGATTGTGAACACACAAAAGGCGGGTGCTCCCTGGATCCATTTGATCGATGGGAAAGACGGTCCTGCGGCGGGTAGCCATGTCACGGTTACCCTCGATACTCCGCGGCGCCGGGCCATTGAGCGTCATCATACGGTCACGCATATTTTGCATTGGGCCCTGCATGAATTGGTCTCGGCCGATGCCACGCAGAAGGGAAGTTACGTGGGACCCGAAAAACTCACCTTTGATTTCAGTGGCGCGGCCCTGAGTCCGGAACAGAAGCGGGATGTTGAGAGACGGGTCAACGAAAAGATTGGCGAGAATGCGCCAGTCTCGTGGACGGAAATTCCGTATGTGGAAGCGAAGAAGCGAAGCGATATCCAGCAGTTCTTCGGAGATAAATATGGTGATGTCGTGCGGGTCGTGCAGATCGGTGGCCCTCCCAAAACATTGAGCGGTTACTCCATGGAACTGTGTGGTGGCACGCACGTCCGCGCCACGGGTGAGATAGATTGCTTTCGAATCGTCAGCGAATCCGCCATCGCCGCGGGCGTTCGTCGAATCGAAGCGGTGGCGGGCGGCTCCGCGCGGACTTGGGCGGAACAGGAAGGGGTCCGCCAGCAGGAGAAATTCGAGGTGCTGGCGCGAAAAAAATCGGACATTGCCACGCTTCCCACTCTTTCTAATTCAGCGAGTACCGCAGAAATGCTCGGGCAGATCGACGTGCGCGCCGAGCACCTGAGGAAAGTGGAAGAGGACGTGCACGAGTGGGAAAAGCAAAACAGCAAAGCAGCGGAGGCCGGTTTACAGAGTCGCGCTGCGGAAATCGCCACGGAGCTTGCCTCCACTCAAGCGGATCAAAAGTCTTGTGTGGCGGAAGTGAAGGAAGGCGACGGTAAGCTTTTGCAAGCGGTGGTCGATGCACTCAAAGCGAAAATTACGGGGCCAATCTTTCTGGCCAGCACGGCGGAGGGGTCCGTCTCATTGGTGGCCTCCGTTCCGAAGGAATTTACGGCAAAAATACAAGCTGATAAACTGATTCAGCAAATCGCTCCGATCGTGGGAGGCAGAGGCGGGGGCCGTCCCGAGGGCGCGCGCGGGGCGGGCAAGGATGCGACGAAATTGAATGAGGCGCTGGACGAGGCACGCAGGATAATCGAAATATCCCAGGGATCTTGAGCGGCCGCCGTCTTGGTCGACGGTGGAGCGGTTCGATCCTTTGCCTGGCGCGAGGCGCGAGTGTGCGCGCTTTCCTAACGAAGAGTCCGTGAAAACCTACGGTAAGGCAATGGTGATAAAAGTAGTGGTGCCGAGGGCGAGCAGAAGCACGATGAAATAACAGGCGCCGCCCAGGGAAAACTTGAAGAAGGTCATGAACCAGCCTTGTCGATAAACTTTCCGAATCGAGATAAACACCTGCACCACCGCAGTGGTGATAAAAAGAAAGAGAATGAAGGGCGTTAATTGGGGTGCGAGGCGATTCGTTCCCAACGCGATGCCGGTGATGGCCAGCGAGCTGAGATAGGCGAAACTGTGGATGTGCAGAGCATAGATGAGGTGGTCGATATAAAAGATGCGCCGGAAAAAGTAGAGAATCTTCAGGACGAAGGCGAACAGGGGAATACAAGCCAGCATCATGTAAGGCAGATTTTCCATGAGAGAGCGCAGGAAGAACTTCCCTTTGCTCCCATTCTTTCCGATTTTTTCCTCAATGCGCTGCTTTAACCAGGCTTCGAAAATGGTCGGCGTGCGGTTCGGATTGGTCCCAAAGATGACATGAGGAGAATCATCATCATCCTCCGCGTCACCGGGTCGATCGATCGGGGGCGCTGTTCCCGGAGCCGGCTCCCGTGGCGTCGAGACTGTTTCGTCTCCGCTATCGTATTGGATAGGCTCGATCCCATGCTTCTCTGCCTGTCTTTCTCCGTAATTGGCCACGAAGAAGAAGGCCACGCTGGCCAAAAGATAGAGACGCAGCGGATTCAGATAACGAACCCGGCGACCGGCCAGGAACTCGTTGGTAGGTTTCCACGGGCGGGTCAGGAGCAGGCCGATGGTGGTCAGAAACTTCGAGTCCCAGTTCAGGAATGAATCGAGGACATCGACGATGACGTGGCGAAAAGAGCGACGATAATCGATCGCGGGTTGGCCGCATTGTCCGCAATAATGTCCGGTCAAAGTGGCCCCGCAATTTTCGCAATGGATCAGGGGAGGCACGGCCGCATTTTTCTTTCGTCGGAAAAGGCCTCGGCGCGTTCCTCCGCCGCGTTCCAGGGCGGAAATAGCGGTGTCGCCCATGAGGATTTTAGCCGGCTCGTCTGACATCGAAGCGAAGCTACGAAAAGGCAGGGAAAACGTCCACTCCGCAGGCTGAGGTGTCTCTCATCCGGAGTAGACGGTGTCGAGCGGGCGACCGAAAGGCGAACGGTCGCGCACGACTTCGCAGGGTCAACCCCGAAAGAAGTACAAGCAGGCTGTGCCGAGGACACCCAGCGCATACATGATCGCGGTGTCGCCCACAAAGTAGGTCATCGCCATCAGGCCGAGCCCGCCAAACATGGTCTTCCAGAGGGTCTGCTTCTTGCCATAGATAAAGGCGACGAATCCGATCGAGCCAAAGAGCAAATTGCCGATCAAGTACGCTCCGCTCAATTGGCTGAAGTCAGGCATCCACCCCGAGACAGCTAAATGCGCGCCAAACCAGGGGTATTAAGAGCGCGGCGGGTGGAGGCAAAACAAAGGGTTGACCGTTTCGCCCCTGGAATGTCACCATCCGCGGCGTCCATCCCAGTCGTGCCTAACTAATAGTTATTGTGGCTTCACCATTGCTTCGAACCAAGAGTCCGGAACGCCTCATGAGGGAGGCGGATGCGCCCGAGCGCCGGATGAAACGCTCCCTCACTGCTTTTGACCTCACTTGTCTGGGGATTGGTGCGATCATTGGGGCGGGTATTTTCGCCCTGGCCGGCACCGCGGCGGCGGGGGAGCAGGGCCAGACGGTGGCCTCTTTTTGGAAGACGCCCATTTCAAATTACGTTCAGTCGTTTCTGACCAATACCGACGTCGTCATGGGACGCCCCGGGGCCGGACCGGCAGTAGTTTTTTCCTTCGTCATTGCGGCCCTCGCCTGCGGTTTCGCCGCGCTTTGTTACGCGGAGCTTGCCTCGATGATTCCTGTCTCCGGCTCGGCTTACACTTATTCCTACGCGACGCTGGGGGAAATTGTTGCCTGGATAATCGGCTGGGACTTAATTTTGGAGTACGCCGTGGGTAACATGGCGGTCGCGGTCGGGTGGTCGGATTATTTTGTCAAATTCCTCTACAGTTCGAGTCATGGTGCGATCAAGCTCCCGTTGTGGCTTGTGCTCGACCCGAAGACGGCGGCCGACAAGCTGCAACAGGGTGGCGAAGTGCTGCAGTATTATTCACACCTTGCCTTGCCGCACGTTTTTGGGCATGCCGTGGCCGTGAATCTTCCTGCATTCCTAGCGGTGGCGGGAGTAACCGTGCTTCTGGTCTACGGAATCCGCGAAAGCGCAAGAACCAACAGCATAATCGTCATTATCAAAGTGGCGGTCGTCGTGTTCTTTATTTCCTTCGGTGCTTTCATGGTTCATCCGACGAACTGGCACCCCTTTGTGCCCAACGGTTTCGGTGGAGTAATGAGCGGGGCGGCCATTGTTTTCTTCGCCTTCATTGGATTTGATGCGGTTTCCACCACAGCAGAGGAGGCAAAAAATCCCCAACGCGATCTCCCGATTGGCATGATTGCCAGTTTGATAATATGCACAGTCCTTTATGTGCTCATGTCCGGGGTTCTCACCGGCATCAAGAAGTATAGCGACTACCTTGGGGACGCAGCGGCCGTCGCGACCGCCTTCGCCAGCAAGCCATGGGCGCAAGCACTCGTTAGTGCGGGTGCCCTGGCGGGCCTGACTTCCGTTCTGCTTGTCTTTCAATTGGGCCAGCCGCGCATTTTCATGGCCATGGCGCGCGATGGTCTCCTGCCTCAATATTTTGCACGGATCCATCCGCGTTTTCGAACCCCTCACGTCACGACCATCTGGACCGGAGTGGTGGTCGGCGGCGTCGCCATGTTAACGGACATCGGATCGCTCTCCGATCTGACGAATATAGGGACGCTTTTCGCCTTTATTTTGGTGTGCCTGGGCGTAATTGTCCTGCGCCGGACCGATGCCGCTCGTCCACGCCCTTTCCGGGTCCCGTGGGTGCCGCTCTTCCCGATTCTAGGAGTGATTCTGTGCGCCGCTCTCATGTTTAGCCTGCCGATCGAAACCTGGGTTCGCTTCTTCGTCTGGCTGGCCATCGGGCTGCTCATTTATTTTTTTTACGGCGTCCGGCACAGCAAGCTGCGGAGCGGGGTGGATACGGGTGAGACCGAGAACACCTCGCCCCTGATTGGGCCGTAGGTCTTCCTGCCCGGGACGAACGGCCCTGACAAGTCGTTTACCAAGTCACTCGCGACTACTTTTGTCGTAGAACAGAATATTGACCAAAAGAGTGACACCACATCCGGCGGCCGCGAGGAAGAAAATGATGGCAAGGCCTGGATAGCCCCAAATTTTGAAGGTGGTCTCCACGCGCATCAATAAGGCTGCGCCGATGATGAGCGCCGCCACGATCAGACCGACCGTGATGCGGTTCGCCACTTTCTGAAATCCGACCATAAGCTTTCTCTCGTCGATGGCGTCGACTGAGATTTTCAATTCATTATTGGCCAGGGCATCGAGAAATTTGTTCGCGCGTGCGGGCAGACGTTGGACCAAATCCTTTAGTTCGAGCATGCCGCTGAAGAGGTTTCCGGGCGACAAGCTCTTGACCAGGCGACGCTGCATGATGTCGGCCGCGTTTCGCCTGATCGACGCATTCGGATCGAACTCGGGTTCGAGGGCGCGGCCTACTTGATCCAAATTCAACAGTGTTTTTCCGAGCAGCGTCAGTTCGGCTGGAACGCGGATGCCGTTTTCGGCGGCGGCCTGCGTTACTTCCAAGACCATGCGACCGACCTGCATTTGTCCAACGGTGGCCGCCTGCTGGACGGCAACGATTTCGGATATGCGGCGCACGAACGATTTTTCTTCGAAGTCCTCCTTTTTCTCGCCGATTTTGATGGCGATTTGCGCTGCTTCCTCCCCGTGCCCTTCCGAGATGGCGAGGAGAAGTTGCATCAAATCTTCCTGCAACCGCGGCATGAGCCGGCCTACCATCCCCAAATCGATCAGGGCGACTCGATAGTCGTCGGTTAAAAAGACATTGCCGGGGTGCGGGTCGGCGTGGAAAAAACCGTGCACGAGAATTTGCTCGAGATAGGCCCGGAATAATTCCTCGGCCAGGGCCGCTCCATCGAACTCCAAGCGGGCCACCGGACTCACGTCCGTAATTTTGATTCCAGGCACGTATTCCATGGTCAGAACACGCGACGTGCAATAGTCGATGATCGGCGCGGGCACGATGATCCGTTCGAAAGTCTTCAACTGCTCGCGAAAGGTGCTGAGATTGTGCGCCTCCTGACGGTAATCGAGCTCGCGTAAGAGGCTCTTGCGGAACTGTTCGAGCATGGTGCGAAACTCGTAACGCTTCCCGACCTCTGTGTGCTCATCCACGAAAGCCGCGATCTCCTCCAAAGCCTCAAGGTCGTCCACCATTGCCTCGCGAATGGCAGGCCTCTGCACCTTGACGGCCACAGCGCGTCCATCGCGCAGATGAGCCAGATGCACCTGGCCGAGGGAGGCGGATGCGATCGGCACCATCTCAAAATCGGAAAAAGCCTTCGACATGCGCACGCCGAGTTCGGCCGATACAATTTTTTCGACTTCATCGAAACCAAACGGCTCAACCCTGTCCTGCAAACGGGTCAGAGCATGCAGATAGGCTTGGGGCATCAACTCGACTCTGGTGGAGAGGAGTTGCCCGAGTTTTACGAAAGTCGGTCCCAGTTTCTCCAGGTCGGCTGCCAATTCATCCGCCTTGGCTGCCTCTTTCGGCGTGACTCTCTGTTCGGCTTCGAGCGTTTCCTCGAGCCCGCTGCTCTTGACCAGATCGGAACGCCCGTATTTGACCAGCAACCACGCGATCTGGCGGTAGCGATTGAGATGCTGCGGTTTTAGTGAGATGCCCATTATCTTCTAAAACGTAGCTCGTCCATGCCGCGGCCTTTCTCACAGCCGCGAAATGTTTAATGATTGACGGCAAGGACGCCGCGCTGCGGCGCCCCTATCAACAGATTACGCGGTGGCGTAGCTGGCCTTGTCGTCGACCTCCAGCCAGTCGAACAAGGTCGTTTTGGCAGGATCGAGTCCAAGTGGTTTGGTTTGTTCAACAAACCAGTCGCGACGCTCCGGATTGCTGTAAGGGTCCGTCGCTTCCGTTTGGTCGCTCCAGCGTTTGACCTCCTCAGCCGTCTTGGGCTGGCCGTTGCCATCAAGCCATTCCGCCATCTGCTGATCGCTCGCGCCGTTCTCGATCTGCGCTTTGAAGTCAGGCCCGGTCACGCCTTTGAACCCAAAAAGCATATTGTCGAGCGGGCAATCAAAATGGTATTCGCCAATGTTTCCGGCCACCAAGGCGCGGCACTTATCAAGGGTCCGCCCCAGGATAACGTAGCCTCCCACGCGAATGCGTGGACTGCGCGGCGCTTCCTTCGTCAAATCTTTTCCGGTGACATTCTTGTTCATGAATCAGGATAATTGCCAAAGAGGACTCTCGCAACTCATGACCGAATGAACGAGAAGCGCAAACTTGATCCGAGATACGAATCTCTCAAGTATGGCACAACAAAAAGAAATCATCTCAACGATCAATAACCTGATCGAAACACTTAAGGACGGCCAGGAAGGCTTTAAACAGGCGGCAGAAGCGGTGAAAGGTTCCAACCTAAAATTGATCTTCAGTGAGCTGTCACTGCAACGTTCAAAATTCGCCGGCGAATTGCAGGCTCAGGCGGTGCAAATGGGCGAGTCGGAGCCAGCGGACAGCAGCAGCACGGCTGGAGCAATGCACCGCGCCTGGATCAATTTGAAATCCGTCGTGAGCAGCGGCGATGATCACGCGGTCCTGGCAGAATGCGAACGCGGCGAAGATTCGGCCATCAAGGAATACCAGGAGGCCATGGAAGGCGACGATCTCTCCGCGCCTGTCCGTGAAATTGTTTCGCGGCAATACGCGGAAGTAAAAAGCGCGCACGATCGGATCAAGCAGCTGCGGGACGCAGTCAAGGCGAGCTGATCGCGAATCCTTACAAGAAGGAAGGGGCGCCGTGCATCATCGGCGCCCTTTTTTTTGTGGAGGCTTCGCTCTGATTCGCCGAAGAGGGTGATCTACTGGAAAGCAGTCGAGCCGTTTGTGGAACGCTTCCATCTCCGCCTCAAGGTGCGGGTTATTCTGAATCATCCGATAGAGCGTCGGATCACCCTGGCGCAACCGCGTGGCCAGCTCGCACACCCGCTGGCCAATATAATTTAGCGAACCTGCGTCCTCCAGGCTGTCCGCCAGGGAAAGCAGGACTCTATGAACCAAGGCCTGCTGCCTTGCCATCATCTGGTCGTGACGCACATAAGTCGGCCCCCGCCTGGCCTGCAAGAACTCCAGATTGGTGCGCAGCGCCCGGCCAATCTGCTCGCCGAAGGCTTTTACCTGCGCTTTGGGCATTCGATCGGAAAAGACCATCCCGCTGCGATTCTCCACTGGCGTGGCGGAGGGCCGGAAGAGGAGGTGCATCGAGAGAAAACGCAAATCGGCAAACTCGGGGTCCTCATAGAGAAAACTCTTAATCGAACTTTGTTCCGCGATAATCCGGCCCTTTAGCGCAGGCCTAAACTTGCGAAGCCAGGTCGCCGTGGCCTGCAGAGGCACACACAGAAAGATGGTATCGGATTTTTCGATGCGCTCCAGAACATCATCATCCGAATTGTTAACGTCCACGCAGAAAATATCATTGGCCTTGGGCATGTCTTCCAGGAGCCCGAGGAGGATGAACCGACCGATTTCGCCTTTGTATCCGACAACGAGGGGAGCTTTCACCATGGGAGTCTGGGGAGATTACCCGGTATCACAGAAAAGAAAAGACGGGAGCCGTTCTGCTCCGCTCAGACGACGCAGAGCAGGAGGACGCGCTCTGACAAGTCATCGATGAGATTGATGCGACGAACACCGATTGCCGCTACAATCCGGCTTGAACGTATTCGTTCGCCTGACTCTTCTGGGTCTGGGAGTGCTCCCGGCAATCTTGCCGGCGCAGACTCCGTCGATCGCGCCGCCTCCCTCAGGGAAGCTGTATCACGGATTTTATTGGGGCGGGGTCGGGACCGACACGCATGATCCGAGCGAACACGATGTCACGTCGCAGGATGTCGACCGGTATGAAAAGGCGGTGGGACAACGAACGGTCTGGATATTTTTTTCTAACAACTGGTTTGAATCCCGCCGCTTCCCCAGGGAGATGTGCCTGTGGATACGCGGCCTGGGCAAAATCCCCTACGTCCGCTTAATGCTGCGCTCGGACGTTGATCAAAACCATGCCGAGAAAACATTTACTCTAAAGAGAATCGCGGCGGGCGAGTTCGACAACGACTTGCGCGAGTGGGCCCGCGAGGCAAAACGTTTCGCGTCTCCTATTCTGATCGAGTGGGGGACAGAGCCGAACGGAGACTGGTTCGCCTGGAATGGAAAATGGAACGGAGGAGGCCGGACCGGATCTGCCAAATACGTCGCGGTTTACCGGCACATTGTGGACGTCATGCGCGCGGAAGGCGCGCTCAACCTGCAGTGGGTATGGCACGTGAACTGGGATGACCAGCCGGAGGAGAAATGGAATCGTCTGGAGAATTATTTTCCCGGCGGCCACTACTGCGACTGGGTGGCGTTGAGCGCTTATGGCCCCACCACTCCCAGCTCTTCCGACGGGGCGGAGAGTTTTGCCTTTAAACTAAGCCAGGTCTACCCGCGCCTAACCAAGGTTGCTCCGGGCAAGCCGATGATTGTTGCGGAATTCGGATGCGATTTACACAATCGCCACGTGGAGGCGGCGCGCTGGGCGGACGCCGCCCTGCAAGAACTCTTCTCCCAGCGTTGGCCCGCCCTTGTCGGATTTTGCTGGTGGAACGAAGGCTGGCAGAATGACGATCGCAAGAAGCACGACTCCGATCTGATTATCCTGCACGATCCCGAGCTCACGCGCGTTTTTCACGACCAATTCGCCGCTCATTCCGGGCAGATTCAAGAGACCCCCATCCTCACGATGAAAGAGTAGCAAGGGATCGGCGGGGCCTATTCTTTCGCTCGAAGAGCTCCCCGTTGATCTTTTTTTGCAGTCCAGTCCTGTTCCGCATTTGAACAGAAGGACAATGGCTTTTTTAGTTTGCTGCCGTAGCTTAACCCAGCCCTCCGAGATTGAACGCTTGTCGCTTCGGGGGGACTAACTAGCCTTGAAAAGTTGCTTCACCAACACAGCTGCCCGAGTCGTCATCGCTGCGATTACTCTGACGGCTTGGTTTCTCGCCTCCGATCATTGTGCGATTTCGAGGGCGCTTGCGACGTCTGCTTCTCCCTCCGCGCATCAACATTGTCCGGGACATGCGGCGCCCTCCCAGAACAAAAACCAGGATGGCGGGCTGCCCTGCTGTAAGTCGCTGCCCGCGCAGGTTTCGTCGGTGCAGCATTTCGTAAGTTACGACACGACGACGGTCACTCCGATCGATTACCGCGACACCCAAGCGACGGTTAAGAGCAGACCGGCGGCTTGTCCGAGATGGGAACTCGATACCGGTCCACCGGGCACCCGTTCGTTTGCCGAATCCGTTTTGCAGCGGAGCCTTCTGGCTCACGCTCCCCCTTTCCTGGTGTAACGACCGGCCTCTGCGCTCGCAGAGTGTCTGCCGCTCGTTGCCTTTCCTTCCCACTCCCGGCGGGTGCTTTATGCGCCTCTCGGCTCGCGCGGAATGCTCCTTAATGGTGCGCCTGCCCCGCCCGGCCATCCCGCTCTCAACCAACTCAACAATGCCAAAAACCAAAAAAACCCGAAACCAAGACCCAAACAAAATAAAAATGGAAAAAGCAAACATCATCCTTACCATGGCGGCCGCGGCGCTCCTCGCATCGTTCCCGGCCCAGGCGCACGAAGGTCATCACGACGGCGACAAAGCCGATCAGGCCTCCAGTGAAACCAAAAAAGTGACAGGCGAAGTCATCGATATGGCTTGTTACATCGACCACGGCGCCACCGGCGCAAAACATGCCGATTGCGCCAAAAAGTGCATCACCAGTGGACTCCCTGTGGGAATCAAAGGCGACGACGGCAAGACCTACATGTTGATCGGGGAACACAAACCGATGAACAGCGATCTGGCCCAATACGCGGCCAAGAAAATCACCGTCGAGGGAAAGGTCACTTCGCGTGATGGGGTCAACATGATTGAGAACGCCGTGGTCCAGAAATAAGACGAAAGATATCCCGGGATGCCGCCGTGCCCTAACGGCGGCGTCCGAAGGAGCAGCGACTTTCTGATGAATTATCTCACCATTCTGCGGGAGCATCTTGGCCAGCCCGAGTACATGCACGTGCTTATCAATCCGATGCCCGTCTACGGATTGAGCATGGGTGTCATAACGCTGGGCATCGCGCTCATTGCCCGAAGTCGATCCATCATGATAGCCGCGTTAATTTTGATTTTTATCGCAGGGCTCTCGGCCTGGCCTACTTATCATTACGGGCAGGCAGCCTACGATCGCGTGAAGTCGATGTCCGATGCAGTGGGTGGACAATGGCTGGATGAGCACATGGCGAGAGCCGAGAAACTCATTTACGCATTTTATCTTCTGGCGGCAGTGGCCCTAACCGGAATTTTCGCTCCACTAAGATGGCCGCGAAGTTCGGTTCCGTTGGCCATTACGACCCTTGTCCTGGGGGTGACAACGCTCGGGATCGGTGGATGGATTGCCTATCCGGCCGGTCACATTCGGCACAAGGAATTTCGCTTCGAGGCGCCCCCGGCGGCTCAAGCAGACGAACACACGCATACGCATCTGCATCATCCTGAGGAAAATTCGATGCATGACGAACACGCAGAAGGCGAGGGAGCGAAGCCGATGGATAACAGTTCAATGCCGGGCATGGGAGCGAACAAAGATGACGCCACGCTGGCGCCAGACCCGCTCGAAGCGAGTCGATTGCAGTTGGAGGCGAGTCGGCTGCAACTCGAAGCCAGCCGCAAACAGCTCGAAGCGACGAAAGCAGCCGAACCGTCGGCGGTTTCACCTTCACCGAACGAGCGGCACGATCATGAACACAGACCTTGAGATGAAACACTCATTGCACATCGCTGTCGCGCTGCTTGCTCTAGTCGCACTAAACGGATGCGCGACCAACTTCGAGCCAAAGCCCCTGCCGCCGGATCATCCCGCCAGCGTGGAGGGTGAAGAAGCGCCGCGCACGGGAATGAAACGATTGGTCACGACAGATCATCTTACTCGCACGAGCAAAGCGCAGCTCGCCCAGAAAGAAGTTCCGAACCCCGACTTCCAGTCCAACGGGATGTCACACGACATGGGCAACATGCCGGCTGCGGGAGTTCCGCCAGCTCAACCGAAGACGATGATTGGGATGGATGCTTCGCAGATGAAAAGCATGACGCCTACTTCGACTGCGTCCCCCGCAAGCAAAGAAGAGGTCGGGATGCAGATGCAGAAAACATCCGACGAGATGAAGAAGACTTCCGATGAATTGAAAGCCCGCTCCGACGCGGCAACAGTGGGCGCGAACGCAGGAGGCGGCAAACCGGTTATGATATCGCCTGCCGCGAGTATTTACACCTGCGTGATGCACCCGGAGGTGCAGCAGCCTGCGCCCGGCAAGTGTCCTAAGTGCGGCATGACCTTGGTCAAAAATGAGGCGACCCGTCCATGAAGCGTTATCTGTCCATTGCCATTGGGATTGGGCTTGCGACCACCACAGTCTCTGCCGCGCGCCCGGATTCCGCCCGAAACGTGCAAGCGAGCGTCAACGAACGCATCGGCAAACGGGTGGAATGGCGAAAGAACACGGAAGCTGACGCGGAGATTTCTCAGACGGTCCGCGCTCTCCTTCGCGGAACGATCACGGCGGAGCGAGCCGTGCAGATCGCGCTTCTCAACAACCGGGAGCTCCAGGCGACATTTGAAGAAATTGGAACCGCCAACGCAGATCTCATCGAAGCCGGATTGTTGAAGAATCCTGTCTTCGACATGAGCGCTCGATTCCCGGATCGACCACCATCCGCCACGAACCTTGAGTTTGGCGTTGTTCAGGATTTTCTCGATCTTTTGATGATCCCATTGCGAAAAAAGGTAGCGGCCAATGAGCTTGCGCGAGCGGAGCTGAAAGTGGGCGACCAGGTCTTGAAGCTCGCGGCCGAAGTAAAGACTGCCTTCTACACCTTGCAAGGGAACCAGATGTTGTTCATCCGCCTCGGCGAACTCGGTAACACATACGGCGCCGCGCTTGAGCTGACGCAGCGCCAGCACGAAGCAGGAAACATCAGCGATTTGGAACTCGCCAACCAGCAGTCGACCTATTCGCAATCCAAGCTCGATGCCGCACAGGTCGCGAAGGAGATGCGGAGCGACCGGGAGAAGTTGAATCGGTTGATGGGACTGTGGGGAGGGCAAACGCAGTGGACGATTGCGGATGAACTGCCCGGAATTGCCGGTCGCAATTTCCCGACTGAACACCTCGAGTCCCTCGCCATGGCGCAAAGACTCGATCTCGCGGCGTCCAAAGCGGAAGTCAGTGCGGTCGTCGTGAGCCTCGGGCTGACCAAGACCTACCGTTACGTTGGGGCGATCGAATTTGGCGTTAACACCGAGAAAAGTCCTGACCGCCAGCGCGTGACGGGTCCGACGCTCAAGCTGGAGCTGCCAATCTTCAATCAAGGCAAAGGCCGGATCGCGCGCCGCGAGGCCGAGCTTCGTCAGGCGGAGCGTCGGCTCGAAGCGCAGGCCATTGAGATTCGCTCAGAAGTCCGTGAAGCGCGCGATCGTCTCCTCTCGGAAAAGGACCTCGCGATTTATTACCGCGACGAATTGGTCCCGGAACGCAAGCGCGTGCTTGATCTCACGGTCACCAACTACAATGCCATGTTGAAGGGTCCTTATGACCTTTTGCTCGCGCGGCAGAATGTACTGGCAGCCGAACGCGGATATATCGACGCGCTTCGCGATTACTGGATCGCCCGCGCCGATCTCGAACGCGCCGTGGGTGGTCGCCTAACGAGTAATTCGAAAAGCGAGTCAACTTCCAAGGAAACCGTCACACACCACTAAATATGTTTACACGACGCAGATTCTTTTCGGGCGCTGCCGCCTTATTGGGCGGGTCAGCGCTGGTCAGTCGCATTGCACGGGGCGCTGATGTCATTAGCGCCCAGGCTCCACCTTCCCCCGCCGCGCAAGGTAATGCTCCCTATCTGCCCGTAGTCACGCCGAACGGTACCACGCTGCCATGGAAAATGGTGGGCGGCGTAAAGGAATTTCATCTCATTGCCGAATCGGTAAAACGCGAATTCGCGCCGGGCATGATGGTCAACTGCTGGGGCTACAACGGGCAAACGCCCGGTCCGACGATTGAAGCAATCGAAGGCGAGCGGGTCCGGATTATTGTCACGAATCAGCTGCCGGAAGCTACCTCCGTTCACTGGCATGGGGTCATCCTGCCTAATGGCATGGATGGAGTCGGCGGCGTCACGCAGAAGCACATCCAGCCGGGCGAGACCTACGCGTACGAGTTCCCGCTCGTTCAGTCCGGAGTGCAAATGTATCACCCGCATTCCGACGAGATGGTGCAAATGGCGATGGGCATGCAGGGCTTCTTCGTCATCCATCCGAAAGGTGGGTATCCATCTCCGGTCGATCGACACTTTGTTATTTTCCTGGCGGAGTGGTTCGTCGCGCCAGGAACATTCACTCCGAATCCTAGCGTGATGACCGACTTCAATCTTTTCACCTTCAACAGCCGCGTGTATCCCGGCACCGACCCGCTGGTCGTGAAACTCGGTCAGCGTGTTCGGTTCAGTTTTGCCAACCTGAGCATGGACAGTCACCCCATCCATTTTCATGGCCACCGCTGGTGGGTGGTTGAAACCGACGGCGGCCAGATTCCAAAATCAGCCTGGTGGCCCGAAACAACCGTGAACGTCCCGCCAGGCACAACCCGGACCGTTGAGTTTGTGGCCGATAACCCCGGCGACTGGGCGTTCCATTGCCACAAGAATCATCACACGATGAATGTGATGGATCACCAAATCCCGAATATGATCGGCGTGAATCAGAAGGGAACGAAAGTTAGCAAGATCATGCCCGGTGTCATGGCGATGGGCTCATCCGGTATGGGAGAGATGGGTGAAATGAACATGGGCGGACCGAAGAACACCTTGCCCATGATGAGCGGGACCGGCCCGTTTGGTCCTATCGAAATGGGCGGCATGTTTACTGTCTTAAAAGTGCGCGATGGCATAACTAACTACAACGATCCAGGTTGGTTCAAGCATCCCGACGGCACAGTCGCGAGTTTCGCATCAGCCGGACCGGCCCGCACCGAAACGGTGGCTCCGCTGAAATACACGTGCACGATGCATCCCGAAGTCGTGGCCGACCAACCGGGCAAGTGCCCAAAATGCGGAATGACGCTAGTCGTCAAAAATTGAAACCCCAGATACCCTAATGAAAACCCATCTTCTCAAACTTGTACAACTGTTCGCGATCTGCATGTTAGGGAGCCTGATGACTACCGCTGCGATCGCAGCGCCTTCACTTGCGAGCGGGGATGCTGCTCTCAAGCAGCAGATAGCCGAACTAAGGGCAAAGACTAAGCAGTTAGAAGCGGCGCTGGCCGCGCAAGGCCCATCACCAACCGCCTCGCCCGTCGCGGCGATAAACAGCATCTCTCAAGTAGCACCTGCGCCTGCGATGCCAGCGATGACACCGGGCGGTGCGCCCGGCGCGATGGGTATGGGCGACAAAGGAGGGATGCCCATGAATCCGCAGGAGAACAAGCCGATGCCGAGCGCCGGAATGGGCGGGATGATGACCGGAATGATGGGCATGATGAATCAGATGATGGGTATGGGAGCGATGCCGGCAACGTCTCCCGGCATGCCCATGCCCCCACCAGCGCTCCCTCAATCTGCCTTACCCGGATTTCCCGGTATCTCGCATCTCTACCACATCGGCAGCACCGGCTTTTTCTTGGAGCACGCGCAGCACATCGGCCTCTCAAGCGATCAACAAGCGGCGCTCATTAAGTTGAAGGAACAATCGCTTACCGCCAAGGCGGACACTGATCGACAAATCGAATTAGCAGAAAAGGAGATGGCGACACTGACTTCCGCTGATCAACCCGACGCAGCAAAGATAGAAGCGAAGGTGCGCGACATCGAGAAGCTCCGAACTAATGAGCGTCTCTCCTTTATTCGCGCAGTGGGAGAAGCGGCGAAGCTCCTGACCGATGATCAACGCAGGGTTCTGACCGGCGCCATGCAAACGGCGGCGCCGTCTCCATCTTCGGCACCAGCGATGTCTCCTATGTCGGATATGTAAATCCTGCCGCGAGGTATTCGAAACTTCATGCTGTCTCTCTTCTCCTACGCAAAACAAATCGGCTTCCGCGTTTTGATCGCGGCAAGCGTCGGCATGTGCGGGTTGGTCACTCCGGCGCGCGCGCAAACCGGAGAAGAGCACAAGAGTCATCACCCTGAAGAAGCCGCGGCGGCAGCTCAACCGTCCCCGGCTTTCGACCAAGCTACGGTTGCAGCTGAACCGGGCGCATCCCCGGCTTCCGACCAAACTGCGGTTGCGGCTCAACCGGGTGCATCTCCAACTTCCGGCGCAATGCCCGCCGCCGCGCCGGGAATGGCAGGCATGGGGCCACCCGCAGGAGTTGGACCACCCGCCGGGGCGGGTGGAATGATGGCCGGCATGGGCGAGATGATGAAAGGCATGGGCAAGCCGCCGCCGAAGGAGATTTATCCATCGCTCATGGCTTTGCCGGAACTCACGCCTGAAAAACGGAAGGAGGTCGAACAGCAATCAGCCGAGCGGATGCGGGCCGGATCAACGCTGATGGGGCAGGCGCTCGACACGCTCGGTCAAGCCGCCGCGTCGCGCGATTACGCGGCGATGCAAGAAGCCGCGTTGCGTCTGCGCGAAGGAATCGGGCAATTGGAAAGCGGCGTGGCGGCGCGCCGCGCGTTGGCAGAAGGAAGAGCGCCACGCGAGGTCGCGCTCACCTGGTTTAAACGCGAGATGAGCCTCGCGTCTCCCGCCGTCGGTGAAGGGCCACATGGTTTGTTTGGGCTCTCGTTTTTTCACCTCTTCACGATGGCGCTGCTGGTCGTGTTCGCGCTCGCGATGCTCGCTATGTATTACTTTAAGATGCGACGCGCCGCTGCTCTCTTCGGGCGGCTCGATCCTGATAAAGGATCGCCGCCTCCCGGGTCCTCACCGCGCCTGGCCGGCGGAGTCCCGCCACCAGCGGGTAAAAGCCCCGCACCCGCTCCAGGGGAAAAACCAGCGCCCGCGTCACCCGACAAATCGCCCAAGCCTCCCGAATCGGCTCCGGAAAAGCCGCCGCCGCCGGCTCCACCGCCGAAAGCATCGTGAGCAAAAACGGAGCAGCGCCGGTGACGGCGAAGTGGGCCGGCTATCTCCGCGTCGAGAGCATCGTGAGAGAGACCCCTTCGGTGCAAACCTTCCGCCTCCGCTCGCCCGACGGAGGCCCTTTGCCGTTTACCTACCAGCCCGGTCAGTTTCTAAATGTCGCGTTCGCCATCGGCGGCGGGAGGATGAATCGCTCCTATTCGATTTCATCTTCGCCTAACGACCGAGACCGCGTTGAGCTAACCATCAAGCGCGAGGAGCGCGGCGCCGTCTCGCGCCACATCAACGATCTGCTCAACGTCGGAGACATGGTCGAAGCAGGAGGCCCGGTCGGCACGTTTACCTTCAACGGAACCGAGGCGGACAGCATCGTCCTCATCTCCGCCGGAGTCGGCATCACGCCGATGGTGAGCATCTCGCGCTATCTCACTGAGCAGTCATGGCCCGGCGATATTTTTTTCATCTATGCCTGCCGCACGCCGGCCGATTTCATCCTTCAAAAAACAATCGAAGCACTCGAGCCGCGCAATCCAAAACTGCACGTCGCGGTGATGATGTCGAAGCCTGGGCCCGAGTGGAAGGGCCCGCGCGGTCACCTCACCAAAGAATTCCTGACCGAGACTGTGCCCGATCTCGCTTCGCGGCGGGTTCATATTTGCGGGCCGGTGCCGATGATGGACGCGACGAAAGCGATCCTCACCGAAATCGGAGTCACGACCGAGAATTTGAAGAGTGAGCAGTTCGGTGCCGTCAAGCCCGCTGTCAGTGCGGATGGGACCTCAGCGAAGCCAACTTCTCCGGCAACTGGTCCGCTGGTTACGTTTTCGACGAACAACAAATCGGCCAAAATTCATGTCGATCTAAAGACCGGTGATAGCCCGCCGAAGCAATCCATCCTCGAGCTTTCGGAAGAACTCGGGATCGGCATCGAGTTCTCCTGCCGCATCGGAACCTGCGGCGTATGCAAAGTGAAGATGACCGCCGGCGAAGTAGATCAGGAAGTGCAGGACGCGCTCGACGATGACGACAAAAAGAATGGGATCATTCTCGCCTGCC